>NZ_BQIJ01000026.1:0-49267 GCF_021602465.1 Pseudomonas urethralis | reverse complement strand
CTGGTGGGATGCGCGGGGAAATCGCCAGACTGCGGGACGGCCACAGAGCCACCTGCGGCGCCATTGCTACCCAGCAGCGCCAGGCAGGAACATCTGCCGTCGTGGTGCTCGGGGGATTGCTTGAAGACGCTGACCGAATGGCGGGCAGCTGCGCAGCAGCGCTTGAGCGAAGCCGAATAGCCGGGCTGGCGTGCGAGTCGATCTATAATGGCCTCTCCATCAAGGGGAGAGAGAATAGTGAGCGGTCGTTACGGTAACCAGAGGCCCCAGGAGTTTTTGCCAGGGATCATCATGCCTCCAGAAATCCACGGCCTGCTGCGCAAGCGGGTCGCGGAGATCGAGGTCAGTGACACGGCGACCAATTGCCTGATTGCCCAGGCGAGGGCCGAGAGTCTGGTAGAGGCGCTGGAGGTGCTGAAGGCGATCCCGGCCGCTGCGGTCGAGCGGCTGTACCTGGTGATTGTACATTCGGCAGATGCACGGCTGGCCGAGCTCGGTGGCTAGCTATATAAAGGAAGGGAACGTTCGGCAGGAAGCCGTAGGCGTGGGGCAAAAGGCGAGGGACAATCCTGGGACACTGGATGTCCCAAATAGTCATGAACTACCAGCACCAGCAATTAAGGCTTAGGCCAGTAATTCCGCGGTCTGCAGGCTGAAAGCCCCGAAAAACCTGAATCTCTTACCGGATTGCAAATCCGTCTACGCCGGTTCGATTCCGACCTCGGCCTCCACATTCGAAAGCCCCGCAGATTAACGTCTGCGGGGTTTTTCTTTATGGGTCCAAAAAGCCAAGAGTTCCGAAATAAAAGGCATGGAGTTCCGAAACTTCAGCCTTTCGAGGGCTTGGCGATGGCGCCGACGCGGCGGTAAACGCGTTCGGTGATTCCCTCTTTTGAGTGGCCCAGCAGCACGCTTGCATCGCTCAGGTCGTTGATTTCCGATGCCGCTTTCGGTCGGATATCGCGGAACTGAAACTGGGCGATTCGATTGGCCAGGTCTGGCTTCTTGTCCAGTTCGGCTTTCACCCTGGCAGCTTCGCGAGCCTCCGCCCACCGGTTGCGCAGCATGGGCCAGCTCATGCGTTTGCCGTGCTCGTTGACGATGAAGAACGGCGACAGGTGCTGGCTGGTGTATCTGATGATGCGGTCCAGCAGCAGGCCCAGGCTGTTCCTTACGCCATTCGCTTCCAGGACGATCCTCAATCGCTTGCCGGTCTTGCCTTGGCTGACCAGCAGGTAAATCCCTTCCATATCGTCCTTCCGCATGGACAGCACGTCCGACGGCCGCTGGCCAGTCAGGTATGCCAGGTCCATCGCATCCTTCAGCTCCGGTGGAGCCTCCTCATACACCGCCTGCCAGACAGTTTCGTTGGCGTAGAAGTCGCGCGGTTTCTCCTTGTTCTTTCTCACGCCCAGACACGGGTTGTCTCGGGTGGTGAGTCCCCATTCCCTCGCCGTGTTGAATACGTGGGAGAGAAGGGCAATCTCCCTGTTCGCCCTGGTCTTCGCCGACCGCGAGTCGCGGTACTGCGCGATCATGGCTGGTGTGATGGCGTCGATCGGTGCCGAGTCGAACACGGCGCGCAGCTGCTTGAGCTCGTAGATGTTGTCCTTCTGGGTCCTGGCGGCCTTGCCTGGGATGATCTTCAGCAGGTACTCGTCGAAGATCCCCTTCATTGTCGTCAGCTCGGCCGGGGTGGCCTTGGCTTCGAAGTCGGCCCACTTCAGCTTGGCCTGCACCAGGTCGGTACCGAGAGGGATTTCCTTGCCAGCCTGGTCGCGGTAGTAGTACCCAACCCACACTTTTCCGTTCTTTCTGGTGCGCTTGCGCCGGTACATGCCCGGCGGCAGGTCGCGGTTCTCGGTACTTCTGGGTCGCATTTCACTTTACTCGGGAGAAATCAGGGGTCCAGGCGGGCGCCGGGGGCGGGGCTGCAGCGACAGGCACGGTGTCGATCACCACGCCGCTGAGCTTCTGGCGGGCGTAGAGGCGACCCACTAGGGGCCGGCCGCCGCGGCTCTCGACGAAATGCCAGCCTTTCTCTTTCAACCAGCGGCGCTGCCACGCCCGGGGTTTGTAGCCGGTGATCACCACCAGCTCTTCGTCCGAAAGGATCTCGGTTTCCATGGGATGGTCTCCACGCCGCCGGTGGCGGCAGGTTGGTGGTCAGGCCTCGCCTTCGGTGATGGAGTGCTCGACCGAAAGTGATCGAGCGTCAGCAGCGCCCATGAAAAGCATGTTCAATGCGGAGCCCTGCAGGACAGCGACCGCATCTGTGCCTTCGTCGTCTTCCCCGAGCACTGGCAGCGCCTGGTGGCGGATGAGATCGATGCCGACGCCCTCGGGCACGTCGAAGCGAGTGATAACAGTCGTGGTCACGGTGATGATTGGCATGGCAATAGCTCTCCATGCCCGCGCATGTCGGCGGGCTTGAGTGGTTGGGGGAGGGGTTAGGCTGGAATCAGCCGCAGCGGACACGCGGCGAATGGAAGGTCTGCGGGCGCGCAGGGCGGACGGCCTCGAAGTACAGAGTCCACATGTCATCCCACGCTTCTTTCATGGTGGCGCCTTGGCCCGTACAGCCCATTCGCCGGCACCACCAGTAGCCGTTCCAGTAGGTCATGCGCGCTTTCATGGTCGCGGCCCCCTGTAGATCAGGTAGGCCATGTACATCAGAGGTAGGATCATTATTCGTCCTCCTGCTGCACGCCAAGCTCTCCCATCACCTCGGTGGCGATGGCAAAGCCAGGGCTGCCAAGTGGGCATTCCTGGATGATGCGGTTTAGGCCATCGATCAGATCGCGGGCTGTGCCGATCATCATGTCGGCGTCGGCATCCATGTCCAGGCCAAGCGCTTCGCCAATGCTGCCGATGGAGATGCAGGCATCCAGTAGCAAGCGCTTGCTGCGCTCGGCATCCTTGCGCAGTTGCTCGTTCTCGGTGGACAGCTTGCCCAGCAGTCCGTAGCACTCGGCCAGCAGGTTGTTGGCAGCTTCGATAGCCTGGCCTTTGCCAGCCACGCCGCGCTGGCAGGCTTGCATCAGGCCCTGCACGTCGGTTGCTTCAGTGGTCATTGATCAGCTCCTTCGGCACTTGGACGGTATCGCCGAGCTTGGCCTGTGCTATCGCTCGGCATGAGGCTGTCAGCGCGCTGGGTCCGTCGCCGCTTGGAAGCACTTCCTGGCCGGTGGCCTTGCAGACGTAGGCGCACCAGTACTCTCCGGTTGGGCTTCGGCTGAAGCCCGCGCCATCGAAACTTGTCTGAACGTGGTGCTTGTCGATCAGCGGACCACCAAGCGCCCAGTCCTCCCAAGGGTTGAAGCGCTTGGTGTGTTCGGTGGCGCTGGCCTGGTACCGGGCAAACACACGCCAGGGGTTCCCGTACTGCGGCGGTGCGAGGAACACGTCCAGGCCTTCAGCCCTGCCAACTGCCCAGCCCAGCGCCTCGCCGGCCAGGTCTGCCGTCTTCACTTCGATTAGGTCGGTCATGGGCGCCGCTCCATTTGGCGCTGGCGATACGTCGATGGCCGCTCGATTGCCCACCAGCCTGCGCTACGGGATCTGGCGTAATACCAGCGGCCTTGAGCGTCTGTTTTGTACCAGCCCGCCATGAATTTGGGTGTGCATGGCGCCCATACTTCTGCATCGGAGGGCGCGACGTTCCAATCAGTGTCCGTCACAGCTCATACCTCTCATCAATCCAGCGCCCAGGCGCCAGTGCGGGTGTAGGTTCGGGTTGGGTTTCGTGCGGGGAGAGCTGGCGCTGGAGGTGGGTAACGCACGGCACCGCCTGCTCGCCCTTGTGCTGGCTCATCCACGAAGCGCCGATCAGCGCGCCGATGGCGCCGTATGTGAGAACTTCAATCAGCCAGCCGATCATGGGTGCACCTCGGCGTTGTAGCGCTTGTAGTCCTCGCCGAATTCCCAGCAGTAGGTCGCCGGCCATGCGCCTGGCGTGCCTTCCTCCACGAACACGTATCGGTGCGCGAACTCGCCCGATCGATCCGGCACCGTCTTGCACCATTTGTGCTGCGGGCCACCCAGGAACCAGCCTGGGCATTTCTTCACGGCTTCAGCCATGAACGCCTCAAGGTCGTGGTGACCCTTGCTCATCGCGATGTAGGTGTCGCTGCCGACGCTGTGCACCTCCAGCGGATACTGTTTTCCAGGCATGAGAAATCCTTGGCCGCTCCTGCGACCTGCTTGTGCTTAAATTGGCGGGGTTTCGAAATGGATCTTTCTGTTAAGGAGAGCGCTATGTTTGCTGTTGGAATCGCACTGCTCGCCGTCGGCTTGGGTGCCTCAATGCCGGGCCTCTGGATACCTGGCGCCGCCCTCATGGCTGCAGGCGCAGTGAAGCGCGTGCGCAGCTGATCCCTGGCCGCCATATCGCGGCTGTTGGCGAAAAAAATTTATGTTCTGGTGACTTTAATCTGTGGCGAGGTGTCCACCGGTCACGAGGAGTGCTTCGCTCCTCATCAGCGGTGGATCACATGAGCTCTATTAGCAAGGATCAACAGTTTCATGCGTACGAACTGCTTCGAAAGCTCGATATCTACACGACTCAAACGATGAGTCAGGTTGTGTATGGTGTGACGTCCTCCGCCAACTGGCGATCGGATTGCGACCAGCACCGACGCATTTTTGAAGAATGGATGGCTTTTGCTGCAACGATGCACCTGCCTGAGCCCCCGGACGCGGACTGATCGCCGCTTGTCCGATACAGTTCTCAGTATATCCCGCTGCGGTTGATAGCCGCTTCGCGTTCGCTATTGTGAAAATAACCTATCGCATACAACTAAAGTCGTAGGAGACGGCATGAGGATTCGCGGTGATGTTTTTTGGGATTGGGCAGACCCGACGTTGCACCATCGCACTCAAGCCGAAACGCTCAGTGACGGCACCTTCATTGACGTGCAGGTGCGCCTGTCGCGAACTGGTATGACGCAGATGTTCATCGGTGTGTACGCATCCAGCGGCATGGCCATCCATGAGGAGGCTTTCGATTCTCGACCAGGTGAGTCGATGACCCGGGCGCTCGCATGGGGTGTTGGCCGCGCTCGCCGAATTGCTGTGGAGGGTGTATCTGCTGCTGATCGTCTCGCCGCATCGAAGTAGAGGGGAGAGGGGTTACAGCTGGGTGGAGTACTTTTGTACTCCTTGCCTCACAATGGCATGCGAGTGGCCTTCGGTTGTAACGTAAGACCCCTCACGGCTTCGCTGTAGATGTACTTGATCGTGTCCCAAGGGATGAGGTGGCGCTGGCCGTACTCACCCTCGCCATCGCATATATCGCAGCCTTCTACCGGCTCATCCAGTTCGCGGCATTCCGGGCATTCCTGGGTGACCTCCAGCTTGAACTCACCGAGCAGCAGGGCTTTGGCGCCGTTCTCGGCTGTGAGCCGCTTGGGCATCAGGCAGTATTCTTCAGGGATGTCTGGCAACGGCCCAACAGTGACAATCGGCAGCCCAGTCTCCGCCGCATCCCTCTCTGCCTCTTCTTTGGTCCACCAGAAGGCAGTACCAACCATCCAGGCTATTGGCTCGGGGCTGGGCTGCGGGGCTGGCTGGGCGCCGAGCTTGCGCAGCTCGGCGGGCAGGCTGGCCCAGGCCCCGGCCGCGATTGCACCTGTGCCGTTGGCTAGCAGGTCTTCGATGGCCGATGCGGCTTGGCTAATCAGTTCGGTATTTCTGAATGGGGCTTCCGTTGGCATGACGATTCCTTGGCCGCCATATCGCGGCGGTGAATAGAGGCGAGAGGGAGGGGGGGGCGGCTGACGCGCGCGAGTAATCTATGCGCTCTTTTTTCCATCTGTTGGCTCGTATACGATCGCGCTTTACCTTTACCCGTAGCTTGATGTGTCGAAGATAGAAAAGGAGTTTGAGTTGCTGGAAAAAATAGGTCGATTTATGGAGAAAATAAGCATCGTATTTCCCATAATTGCAGTTATCGTATCTGGGATTACTGTTGCCCAGCTTTTTTTGGGCTCCATAGGTGATTCGAATATCACCATCGGGTCCCGTGTAGATGCACTGAATGCGGAGATGCGTATCCAAAAATTTTCTGATGATCTTCAAGCCTTACGTGGAGACTTGGATGGGATAAAGAAACTTGTTGGTAACGTTTCTGACGGTAATCCCAATACAGCCGCAGCCCTAGACATTGCGGTGGTCAGAGATAGGCTTTCCGCCGTTGAAGGTCGGGTGCAAGCCCTAGATCTTGCTATAGGTAGCAGCCCTGAAAAATCCCTTGCAATCCCAATTTTGCGCAAAGACTTTGACTATCTTGTTAAAGACTCGGATAACCAAAGGGCTATTTTTCGAGCGGAGATAGATAAGATTTATGAACAGCAGAAGTGGATGATGAATGGGCTGATAACAGTGCTGCTTCTGATCATCGGTTCTGGAACTGCACTGCTAGCTAGGATTTATCTCAAGAGTCCTAATTCTGCCTCTTAAGCGCTGAGGAGCAATATTCAGACGCCTTTTTGAGTTTCAGGCTTCCAGTCTGCCCAGCCGATGACCGGCATCTTGGTCTTTGGGCTGAGAATCTTCTTGCCCTTCTCGTCGAGTAGGGCGGCTTTGCAGCGGATCTTCAGGTCACGGCAAGCTCCGGCCCGTTTGGCCAGCTCGATGAACTGCTGGGCATGCTGCGGGGTGTCGAAGAGCGCGCTGAGCTGCTTTACCTTCTCGCCTGCCATGATGGCCTCGGCGTTGCGCTGAACGGCCTCGGTCCACTCATCGAGCGTCATCTCCAGGGGGGGGGGCAGCCAGCCTTTCCGCTTGGCCTAGTGTTTTTGGTCTGCTTCCTGGCATCTGCGAAGGCGCTGCTCGCGGTCATGCCGAACACTGCAAATGTGCTCATAGATCACCTCATCGTGAGTGGCTGATTTGCGCAGCGGCCTGACCCAAGTGAGCCATTCCAGGGTTCAGTTCTACGCGCTGCCCGGCAAGCATCCCGGCGATCTGCGCCGCCATATCAAGCTCAACAGCGCGAGCCTTGCGGAGCTTGCCTATTTCCTTCCCGGCCAAGTACTGCTCGATCAGTGCCTTGTCCTGACTCTCCACCGCCATCAAGTCACGGCCGTTGGAGTGCTGCTCAATGGCTGGATCCTCCTCGCCGCAGGGCACCAGCTGATGGATTTTGCCGTGCACCACTGAAACCCACGCGATTGCAAAGTGGTCCCCCGCAGTCTCTGGCGAGTAGGCGTTGCGGCTCTTGCCGCACCGTACCCTTGCCACATAGTCGCGCCTGGCCTGCGTCAGCTTGGCAAGGAGGGTTTCGTAGGCGTACATCGCAATCTGGGGTGCCGGTGTGACGCCGACAAACAAGGCCCGTTCAACCATGCGTCCGGAGGTGTCGCACCAGTGGCGATACGAGAGAGGTCGGCAACCAAACACTCTGGCCACGATCCCGCTAAGCTGCCGATCCCAGGTTGGTCGGCGGTTCGCCCTGGACTTCTCCGACTGGACCTCGTCCACATCGCTCAGGCGCACATCCAGCTCGGTGAGTCGATATTCGCGCATCAGCGCTTGGGCCTGGCGCATTGCCGTGGCCGCCTCATTCTCGTTCGAGCTTTTGGACAGGGCCAGGCAGCGCTTGATCTTGCGGATGACTCGCTCGAGCTTGCTTTCGTCGTGCTGTTGTTCAGTCATGTTGTGGTCCTTGCGTGCAGGCGCCGCCCTCGCCAGGGAGGCTTCAATTCTGAAAAGGGGTGATATGCTTCCTGGCATATTTGCAAGGGGAGCAAAATGGACAGAGTCGTACTAGGTGGATGTCTTCTGCTGGTGCTGTTTGGGCTTTTTGTGGGACTGGGAATGCAAACTTCGCCAGAGGCTCAAACAACAATCAGATCGGCTTTTGAATTGCTCAGTTTTATCGCTACGTCTGTAACGGCAGTGGTCGCTGTAGTTGCATTAACCGGCTGGCGCATGCAGTTCAAGCACACTGAAAAATTTAACGCGCTGCGCGATCTTAAAGACTCGGCTACGTCACTGCATAAGTTTAGAGGTTACCTATTAGCGTTGCAGAACAAGTGTCTGGGGCTTCTTCAGGGCGCCTCCCCTGAGAATATCGCGTACCTTCAAGAAGCGGAGGACGAGGCCCGTCTGAAGTGGCTGGAGGCACTAGAGCATTACAACCGCGCTTGGAGTACAGCTTTGGTTTTTCTAACAGCTGAAGAGTCAGAGAATTTCGTCGGGTCGTCGAACGTCTTTAATAGACGATCTATTGATGACCCTGTGAAAATAACGATGCTGTATGCCAATGCCGCTCAGGATGGAGGCGCCCCCTTGTTTCAAAGTGAAGCCCGAGAGGTTACTGATGCTGCTAGGCATCTCTACGCATCCACCCGGACAGCGCTTGAAATCATGCTGATGGAAAAATTTCGACTTTAGCCAAGGCGTTCATCGTTTGAGAGGGGAAGGCGCCGCAGCTGGCGCGCATTGTTCTGCTGGGCTATCAATTCATGGCTGACTCGACCCCGTGGAGGTCGCCATGACACTGAAAAGCGATACCGAGGCCCTGGCCTCGATCGAGGAAGAAGCCCAGGCAATGCTGAAAAAGATCGGCCTGCCGGACGACCAGATGAAGAAAGAGATGGTCATCTGCCTGCGCCAGATCATTGCGATTGCGCGCTACCGGAAAGGCATGGGCGCCGGCCCTGAGGTTGAATAGGAAAGGCGCTTGTAGGATCTCCCCGCAGCGGCGGTTTGTTCAGGTAGTTGGTGTGTGCTATTCCGATATGATCGGACAAGGAGAACTCTAATGAGATTTCTCATCGTTATCGGAATAGCTCTGGCAGCCGCCCAGTTGGTTGGCTGCGGTGAAAAGGTGGAGGCGCAGCCGCAGGCCAACGGCGCTCCAAGTGCTTGCGGATGCTCTGACCAGGCAAACCTGATTGGGAATAAGCACGCCGTTTACAATTGCAATTGTGGAGCGATGCAATGCGTCGTCGCATTTTCAGCCAATGGAACTGGCGGTCCTTTGGGGGAAGTGGCGTTGCAGTGCAAGTAGATAATCATCGCGCCGCTGATTGTCCAGAAGCGGCTAAGAGTCAGGCCGCACGTACCTTGAACGACAACATGGCGGTGGCGTCGTCGTTGAAGCACTCGGCCAGCTCTTGATAGGCCCGGTATTTGGCCTGGCTGCGGGTCGCTGCCCATACGCGCTGCACGTAGTGGCGCGCATCTCCCAGCATGTAACGCACGTCATCCCAGTCGTACATGCCATTGGTGAGGACTTCCCACTGCTTGAGCGGAAGTTTCTCAGCCATTTCGCCGTACTGCATTTCCCAGGTTGGGTGGTAGTTCTGGATGCGCTTCTTCGGGTCGCTGTCGAGGATCACGCCGATGTAGTGGCCACGGTCGGCCATGATCACGCCTGGCTCACCGTTGGCGATCACGCGGCGCCCGACCTCGGCGAGTACGCCGTAATGCTGGCGCACGTATGCGCAGTTGTAGTTGCTCATGGTTTTCTCCATGCATGCGCCGCCCTCCGTGCTGGTGGCGGCATGGTGGCAATTTGGTTTGGGTTGGGGTATTACGGGTGAACGGCATGGGGCCGGATCAAGAGGATTTGTCATGAGTAACCAGCAAGCACAAATCGAAGCGCTCGAGCATTTCGTACTGGCTCTTTTCAAAGAACTGGATCAGAAACACGGCTTGCCGTTGAGCAGGATCGTCGATAGTGCCAAGTCTTCGGTTCTTGGCTCGGACGGCGCAGGGGGCCCAGAGCAGAAATCTGCAGCCGTTCAATACTTGGACAGCCTCGGCTTCCGGCTTGGGACTACCCGCCGCTCTTGACCTCTCAGCTCAGGCCTGCCTGATGTGTTCAATCACATACAGGCCGGTATTGTCAGGATCATCTCCCAGCGTGAGGTCCGACGCTCGCAGCTCTCGCCCAATGCGGAACTGGTCGAGTCTTCGCGCCACAAAATCCGACACAACGATTTCGTGGCGCGGAGCACTGAGGAAATGGCGGGCCGCTTCAGGCCCTAACTCATGGATGCGGTGGATCAGCAGGGTCATGGCCTCGCCGTTTTCCTCGACGCTGGCCCAGGCCTTGATCTCGGTCAGGGCCTGCTTAGTCCCTGGTCGAACTTTCAAGCGCAGGTCTTCTTCCTTCACTTTGGCTGCCTTCTCGCGCCGAAGCTTGTCGCGTTCCGCCTGGTTCATTGCCATGGCCGATACCTCCCAAGCCGCTGGGCGGCAGATTGATGTGTTGCTGGCGCCGGCCGTGCCGGGCGCGTGCGGTGGTGCGGGTCATGCTGCTTTCTGCTGATTCCAGGCCCCGACAGCGGCAAAGATCTTTGCAGCCTCTGCTTCGTCGAGCGTTGTGTCGGTGGGTATGGCGATCCAGCCGGCCGCCACCAGGTGATTAGGATTAGCCGTGGCCCGCAGGTCTGTGTAGGTCGCCTCGATCACGTCGGTCAGGTGCTCGGCGCGGTAGTTGCCTTGCGGCGCAACCTCGATGGACTTGTGGTACCGCTCGCCGAACTCAGTCCGACAAAGCACGCTGAGATAGATGGTCCACCGGTGCGGGATATCGCAAACCGCGTCGACGACCTGGCGCACGCGGATCTGCTTGAGGTTCTTCCAGTTGATCAGCACCTGCTGGCCGCTCGGGTCGATGTTCACCACGGCGGCGTGGTTGGCCGAGACCAGAGCCCGGCAAGTCCGCTCTAGGCGGGCCCGCATGTTGTGGGGTTTGCGCTTGCTCATTGCCGAGTGCCTGTCTTGCTTGCCGCCCCGGCCTCGCAGGCATCGACAAAGCGCATCGCAGCCTTGTAGCTGTAGGTGAACCCTTGCACGGCGCCGGTGGCGATCTCCACCACATCCCACATGCCGCCCTTGCCCGAAGCCTGGTATCGCGGGGCCGGCTGGCCGACCTTGGCGTGTGCCTCGATTCTGGCTGACTTGCTACGCTCGAGCAGGGCCGCGAGCACGGCAATCTTCTGCTCGAAAGCGGGATGCATTGCTGTCTGCATGGGGTGATCCTCGGTAGGGTCAGGCGTGAAGTTCCAGGCTCTCGGCCCGGCGAACAATTCGAACTTGTGCAGTGCGGCGCTCCGGCGCCCGGCGGTCACGGCGCATCGGGTCGCCGTCGTCGATCACCGCATGCATGGCGATGAGGCTGGCGAGCAGGATGCAGAGCGGGCTGATGATCTGTTGGCGCATGGCCTTGGTGACCGCCTCGATGCGGCGGCCGGCTTCCAGCTTGAACAGCGCGGCCTCGATACGGTTGGCCACGGTGCCCGGGCTTACCGCCATCTGGCGGGCAATTTCTTTGGTGGTGAGGCCTTGGGCCACCCACAGCAATGCTTCAAGCTCGCGGGGAGCCAGCGCCTTGCCGAGCTGGCCAATCCATGAGCCGCAGGTGATCGTGTCCATGATTTATCTCGGCGTGGCGCCGTCCAGGGCTTTGCGCAGCTCAAGGACAAGCGCGGTGGGTAGGGTGAGGGATCGGCTGTCTTCGTCGATGGAATCCAGCGCTGCAATCAAATTGCGTGAGGCGACGTGAACGGCTTCAAGGCGAGGCTTCGGTATCGCAGGGCCTTTCATCGTTCCTGCCGTGACTTTCTTCTTGCCGCTGGCCTGAGCCTTTTCCAACTCGGCTCCAAGAACCTTGCCGGCACCGTCGCCATGCTCTCGAACCACCTGAGCCGCCGTCGTAGCTGACACATGGCCCGCTGCAACCAAGCTCTGCACATCGGTGTTCGCGTTGCCTACAGTGAGCACCTGCTCGACGTGTTGCCGCGTCTTGCCAACCTTCTTGGCGATCTGCTCGGGTGACCATCCGAAGGCCCGCAAGCGTTTGTAGCCCTCGGCCAGTTCAAGCGGGGAGAGCTTTTCGTTCTCCTGACTAGAAATGATCCGCGCAACGCGGTCGGCATCGCTGCCTTCGAATGCGATGACGGGCACCCAAGCCTCAAGGATGTGCGGATTGTCCTTGTTGGGCGTGCGCGGGAGCCTGCCAGTTCTGTCGAGCTTGATCATGGCCCGACGACGGCGGTGGCCATCAACGATCCATACGCCGCCCTCTGCTCGTGGGCGAACCTCAAGGGGCGGAATCTGGCCGCCGTTGGCGATGAACTCGGCCAGGGCGTCAATGCTAACCTCAAGCGCTTCGCCCTCGGTGCGCAGGTTGAAGCCTGGCTCTTCATGAAGGTCTTCCAATTGCACCTTCATCGCGTCGGCGCGGCGGACCTCGCCATCCTTGATCATTTGTTTGAATGACTTTGCCATTGCAATTCACTTCCGTTGGGACGGTGATTTCCCGTCTGGCCCTGTCGCCAAGGCCAGCCAGTGAAATCGGAGTGATCCAGGCGCCCATCGCTCTCTGGGCTACGCGCTTCCCCGCATTGGCATGCGCGCCACTTGGTTTCCTGAACCCAGCTCACTGCATGAGGCAGCTGCTGCCCTCATGTGCCGCTGAGGGTGACGGGAGTCGAGTTGTGTAAAGAGCGTTGGCTGCCGTAGCCACCTGGCTCGATGCAAATGCAAGCGAACTTGCATTAATAAAAGCATGCTTGCAGCTTGAATGCAAGCACACTTGTGTGTTTTTAAAATACTGTATATACATACAGCTAGTAGGAGGCTTCTGATGTCAGCGCAGGAAAATTTCGCACACAGGGACGAGCTAACCGGACTGGAGCGCTTAGGTCTGAGGGTTTCAGCGATGATCAACTCACCGCTGGCGCAGTTCGGGAGGAAGGTTCTGATCCATCAACTGGACACGGACAGTGATCAGGACTGGGGAGCGATCATGGAGCTGCTATCACAGACTGATGGCCTGGACATGACGTTCTGTGACGACGGATCGGTGATCCTACAGTGGGATGCACCCACGGATGACGATCGGGTGATCGAGAAAGCGGTAGACCTCGACCTTGTCCGACACGAAGATGAGAAGGCCCCATTCTGATGTCGCATCAGATCGCAATCGCCTGGCTAAAGATCGAACTAGGCGCTGATGCTGTTGCGGATGCAGCATACGAATGGCTACAAAACCATTTGATGGGTCCGTGTGGTGTCTATTGGCCATGCTAGCGTGTAAGGCAGGCGATGATGAAAATTACTAAAGCTGGTGTACAATTCTCGGCATAAGGACTGACGGTAGCTGGACAGCATGGAAGCCGAATCGAAATATTTTGGTGATGCACGTGATTAAGGAAAAAGCGATCAAGGCTGCGCTTATCGATTGGCTATATTCAAAAGGCCACATTGACGACGCCATTCTGATAAATGAGATGGTAGTTGCTAATTGGGCGCGCAGAGCCGATTTGGCGTTAGCCAATGGGCGATTGCACGGCTTTGAGATTAAAAGTGCTTATGACTCTCTTAAAAGGCTTCCGGGGCAGGTTGAGTCATTCCAAAAGCACTTTGATAAAGTTACAGTTGTGGCCGCTTCTAAGTTTATTCCTGAGATCTTGAGGGACTACCCTGACGAAGTTGGTGTGTTGGAAGTCTGTTTGAGCGGCGATAGGGTGATGTTCCGCCAAGCGCGCTCAGGGCGAATCGCTGAAGTTCGGGATCGTCAAGTGATTGCAAGTTTGATCACTAGGGTTGAACTTGAAAAACTGCTTCGTCAGGAGGGTATTTGGTTTCAGTCTGGAGCTTCAAGGAAAGAGCTGCTGCCTTATGTCGAGTTTCTGTCAATTAAGCGACTAAAATTGTTCGCTTTGGATTGTATAAAACAGCGATATCGGGAGACATTTAATGCCTTTGAGGTCGCGAGGAAAACGAACGGTTCTTTAGAAAGTCTGTCGCTGCTTAGTAAGAGCGAAAATAGTAGGATTTCATTGGCTGCGACGCGAGAGTTGCCTTGTTCAGTATTCAGGTCTTTAGATAATGAAAACTGTAAGTCTGTCGATTTATCAGTGTTCGGAAATGACTATGGGGCTCTTTTAGATGTAGTGCCCCATACCGTGTTGACTAAAAAAAGATCTTAAATCAAGTCGTCAAAATCTTCTTCGTCGTCAAGTTTGCCGTTGCAGCGGAAGTCAATCTGTTTTGATAGGTGCATATTTACCCGGGCAGCAATCCAAGATGCCGGCGTTTTCATCCCATCAATATTTCCCTTCGCGGCTTCTCGAATCATCTCGCCCCCCCAGGTATCGTCATCGGAAATTTCTGAGTAAGATTTGATTAACGATTTGGCGGCATCAATATAGCCGCTAGAATTGTTATCAGGCCTTCTTTCGAATATCCAAGCATCATTAAGTGGATAGTCGATCCGCGGAGTGTATCGGCCTCCGCCGGTTATATATACACGGGAGTGAATAGACCCGTGATCACCATAAATTGCCGCTCCTGAACCGATAGCTTCATGGATTTTGGCCTCATACATTGCAATCAGCCCTCGCTTGCCACCGCTGTTTGGATCGAGGAACGAAACCACTGAAGAGGGGAAGCTAGTAGCTGTAACGGTAATTTCAGCGTCTTCAACTTCGTCCCGAATCTCGTTTATCGTAGCAATACAACCGGCTAACGAAGCGGGGAGGGTGTCACGCACATAACCTGCATCGATAATGGTGATTGCATTTTCGATCGAGTCAAGCGATGAAAGCGCAGAGATTATTTTAGAGGTATCCTCTCCAAAATCTCTGACTTTGAAGGCTACTTTGTGGCAGCCAGTTTTTTCCAATTCTCGAGCTTGTCGTATAATCTGAGATGTTTTCGAATCAGAAGTTATCTGAATAACTGGAATTACGGGGGCGTCAATGTTTAAGATGAACTCTCTCCAGTTCTTAAAGTTTGCGCCGGTGTCTTTAAGTTGTTTGATGTCGTCAGTTAAAAAAGATGGCTCGACGGTTAGGTCGAGTATGAATGGTCGCCCGGAGCTGGCTTCCACTATCTTCGATAATGGAATTTCGATGCTGGACTGCCGTGGCCACATACCTAGCGTGAACGTTGGAATAATCGAATCTTTGTGTTTTGAGCTTAGTTTTTCATATCCTAAAACCTCCGCTGGACGGCTTCTCAGTGAAGGGTAATAACTGTATCTATCGAATAAAATATTCACGTTATGCTTCCTCTGCTGACGTTTCATTCAGATTTTCATCCGTGCCGAGCGCAGTTTGACGATCAACTGCCTTTCGTTCTCGTTTGGTGGCTTGCTGTCTTACGGCTTTAGAAATAATGTATGCATCGATTTCGATCATCTTTGCATTGGCATTTTCTAAGTCGGTGATTTTAATCAGTAGGTCGGCGTTTGCTGCATGTGCTTCAGTAAGACGATTGATGAGTCGGAATAAAGGTATTGACAAAAATACTCCGAGTAGCAGGGCCGCAAGCCATCCCGATATACCAAGCCATATGGATTTTTCGCCATTCGCCAACGTGTATACTGATAGCAGTACGCCGATCAGGCTGAGCGCAACACCTATTGCACTTAAGTAAAACCCTGTATTTGATTCTTCGGTTAGCGGTTTAGAAATTTGCAATTGCTGCCTCCATGCATTTTGCTTTTCGGTTGCTCAATGCGTCACAGTTTTTGTGCATTCCATACCAGCAATACCTTTGCGTGTATGATCAGGTCATCAGTGCGCGCTTGCAGGTCTTTATGCTTAGGGTTGTCTGAGATCAACCACATATGCTCTTGATCTTTACGCTGCAGCCGCTTTATCAACAGATCACCATGCCAAGTGAGTACGTATACCCCCTCGCCCTGATAGTCGTTCACGCCTCGATCGACGATTACTGGATCTCTATCGTTAATCGTCCCCTCCATGCTTTGCCCCCATCCCGTAATTATCGACAGGGCCTGAGCTGAGGTGTAGGTCACACCTTTCTCGCGCAGAACTTCTTCGCGGATAACCACATTCCTAATGACTTCACTGTACTCGGCCGGAACCTGGCCGTGGCCCATGGCTGCACGGATGTCGTACTGTGGGATTGAGATGTCGCCATCGGCCGGCTGGGCTGTAGCAATGATGAAACCACTGCCTTTGTCTCCAGCAGGGTCTTCTTCGACCGCCCGAACGATGCTTTGCCGCGCCTCAGCGCTCAGCCCCTTGCCGTGCTTCTCAAGCATCTTTCTAACGGCATCCGCTGCTGAGCTGCTGCTCCCAGAGTCCTTTGCCGCAACTGACTTGGCTTCGCCTTTGCGAGGAGGCTCGCCTTTTCCTGAAAGAAGCCAATCGACAGACGTGTCGTAGCCCTCGGCGAGAGCCACAAGGTTCTCGTTTTTGATGTTTTCAGTGTCACCAGCAAACCACTGGCGTACAGCCTCGTAGCTGATTCCGCAGGTGTTGGCGATATCTCGCTTGACGTTGCGCACGCCCAATTCAGGGCGCCGAGCCAGCACAAGTTTAGTGATTCGGTCTGTGATCTTCATGTGCGCAATCTACAAGGTTGCTTGTCAAGCATGCTTGTTTTGCATATGCAAGCATGCTTGAATGTCAAGACGAGCAAAGGAGGTCGCCATGACCAAAAGCCAGGCAATCAAACATTTCGGGTCAATAACGGCGCTCGCAAAGGCGCTCGGCGTGACCTACGAGGCAGTCCGCCAGTGGGCAGATGTGCCTGAGCTGCGCCAGTACCAGATCGAGCGGATCACGAAGGGTGCGCTAAAGGCCGGGAAGGCAGACGCGGCAGCGTGACCGTGAGCGCATTGTCATCCGCCTGACCTTGCGCCAGTAGATGACGGAAACACCTGCGAATCCATCCAGTACCGGAATCGCAGACGAAAAAAAAACCGCCTGGCAGGGCGGTCTTCTGAAACAACATCGAGGTCGATTATGCACCGCACAGACGATGCAGGCAATACCACGCATTCCGCGTCAGCTGTCAGTCATGGAGGGCGTTCGTAATGGCTCGTATCCGCACCATCAAGCCTGAGTTCTGGACCAGTGAACAGGTCATGGAGTGCTCGGCGATGGCTCGACTCCTCTTCATCGGGATCTGGAACTTCTGCGACGACGCAGGCAACCACCCGATGTCACCGAAGACCATCAAAGCTCTCGTTTTCCCCGGTGACGACATCACTGCGCTGGCCGTGGAAGGCCTGCTCACCGAGCTGGTAACGAACCGGCTGATTACTCTCTACGAGGCGGGATCGAAACAGTACCTGCACGTCAACGGATGGCACCACCAGAAGATCGATAGACCCACCGTAAAGCATCCAGAATTCGTCGAGCCCTCGCCGAGCGCTCACGAAGAAGTTGGCGAAGGTTCGTCTAGCGGTGATCGAGGCCTCAGCCCCGGAAGGGAAGGGAAGGGAAGTAATACACACTCTTCGCGTGAGCCGTTCGCGATGTTCCTCGAGTGGGTTCCTGACCAGGCGCAGCTTGAGGCGTACGCCAAGCGATCAGGCGTCCCTATCGCAGAGTTCTCGGAAAAGGCCATTTCAGGATTTGTCGTCCACCACGACGCGAAGGGGCTGGCTAAAACCGAGAGTCAATGGATCGCTGACCTGGTCGCCTGGAGAAAGCGCGACCTAGCGAATGCTGCGAAGGTCGTTCCCCTGCGTGCTGGTCCGGGTGGCCAGCAGCTCGATGACCACGATACGTCTTGGATCGAGCAAGGGAGTGCCCAATGAACCCAGTCGCAGTTGTCACTCATGGCCTGTGGGCCAAGGTTCAGTCCGGTCAGCACGTCTCTGCTGGATACGATCTGCCCGATGAGGTGAAGGCCGAGCTCAACCGGAAGACGGCAGAGGTTATCAACGATCTGTTCCGTGACCTGCGCTCGATCTGCACCGCCTGGAAGCAGGCTTGGCCCGACCAGGCCACCTACAACGCGTCGAAACAGCAATGGCTCACTGCGTTTCTAGAGGCCGGCATTTGCAAGCCCGAGCAGTTGCAGTTTGGACTGATGCGCTGCCGCCAGTCGGGGGCTCCGTTCATCCCACCTCCCGGTGAGTTCATCCAGTGGTGCCAGCCGTCACCAGAGATGCTCGGTCTGCCGGCCTTGGCGGCCGCTTTCCGCGAAGCAACCCGCAATGCCCATCCTGCGATGGCTGGTCGGGGTAAGTGGAGTCACGACGCGGTCTGGCACGCGGCCAAGGAGTGCGGCTTCGAGAATCTCAACAAGCTGCCATCCGATGCCAGCTCGAAGCTGTTCGAGCGCAACTACACCATCGCAGTTTGGCGGCTTATGGCCGGTGAGCCGCTGCAGAAGATGCCGCTGGCACTTCCTGCGGAGGTTTCCGTGCGCCGCACTCCGCAAGTCGGAAATTCTGCCTTGGCAGCCATGCGCGCCCGCTTGGCGGGGCGCTGATTAATTACCTTCAAGGAGGCGTCCCGTGCGCCAAACAAAACTGACCAAGGCCGCGCGCGGCCGGGAGTGCCAGGTGCGCATCCCGGGCATCTGCAACGGCAACCCCGAGACTACCGTCCTCGCGCATTACCGCCTGGCTGGCACTTGTGGCGTGGGCAAGAAGCCGCACGACCTGCAAGGCGCCTGGTCCTGCAGCGCCTGCCATGATGCCTGCGACGGGCGCAGCCAGGGTGTAGACCGGGACACAGCGCGCCGGTATCACGCCGAGGGCGTCATGCGCACCCAGGCGCTGCTGCTGAACGAGGGGGTGCTGGTCGCATGAATGCTCCCGCCCTTCGCCCGTTCAAGGCCAAGCCGGCCCGCGCCAAGCCCGTCGACCGGGAAGGGCAGGAGCAGGCCGCGCTGATGCAGGAGCTGCAGCTGCGCTACCCGCAAGCCTACAAGCTGATTTACCACGTCCCGAACGGTGGGCACCGGATCAAGGCCGTGGCCGCCAGGCTGAAGGGGCAGGGCGTGAAGGCTGGCGTTCCCGACCTGGTACTGCCGATGGCGCGCGGCCGCTACTTCGGTCTCTACATCGAGTTCAAGGCCATGCCGCCGTTCGATGCGCCGGTATCGCCCAGCCAAGACGCCTATCTGCAGGCGCTGGCCGGCCAAGGCTACCTGGCGATCGTGTGCCGGGGCAGCATCGACGCTGTCGAAGCCATCCGCGCCTACCTGCTGCTGCCCGCCACGGTGGCTGCATGAGCGCGACCCGGGAAGTGAAGCTGAGCGAAGCCGAAGTACGCCGGCAGGCCGCCGACAAATCGGTGCGCGACTTGCGCGACCCGCGTCACCCCGGCCTATATCTCCGGTTCTGGAGCAATCGCGAGCGCGGCACCTGGCACCTGGTGCGAGGCAAGAAGTGGGTGCCGGTCGCCCGCTGGCCTGACCTGAGCGTGGCGGCGGTCATTGCCGAGCTGCCCGCGCTGCGTCAGCGCCTGCTGCGCGATCCGGCAACAGCGCCGGTGGTGTCGGGCATGGCCACCGTGGGGCAGCTGCTGGACTGGTATGGCGACCGTATGGCGCGTGATCGCTCACTGTCGGCGAAGCGCAAGGCCGGCGCCCGCTCCGCCATCGCCCAACACCTGAAGCCGCGCCTGAATGACCTGGCCGTGGCCGGCGTGAATGCCGATGCGTTGGACAAGCACCTGATGTGGCCATGCCAGGCCGAAGTGTCGCTGTCCTACCTGCGACAGATGTTCGCGCTGCTGCTGACTGCCTTCCGCCAGGCCCTGCAGCTGGGGTTGATCGACCGCAACCCAATGGCCGGGATGCGCTTCAACGACTTCACCAAGGCCAAGATCCTGCCCAAGGCAGCCCGCCTGCGTGACGTGCAATTGCCTGAGCTGATGCAGCAGCTGGCCAAGTCCTTCGACGAGGAACCGGGCGACGCCATGCTGGCCCTGATGATGCTGGCCCACGGCACCCGGATCGGTGAGACCCGCATGGCGCGCTGGAGCGAGATCAGCCTCGCCGCTGCCGAGTGGTTCATTCCCGCGGCCAACACCAAGACCCGTACCGAGCACCGCTTGCCGCTGACCGACCAGGTGAAGGCGCTGCTGGTCCGGTACCGGGCGATTCAGCAGGCCCGGGGCTACGAGGGCGTCTACCTGTTCCCGAACCGGCGGGGGCTGCCGCTGAGCGAAACCCAGGCGAGCATGGTGTTCACCCGGCTGGGGCAGGGCGAGTGGACCAGTCACGACCTGCGCAAAGTGTCCCGCACCACCTGGACCGACCTTGGAATCGACGGCCACATCGGCGAAATGCTGCTGAACCACACGCTGGGCAAGATCGCCAGCACCTACATCCACACCCAGGCCATGCAGCAGCGCCGGGCAGCCCTGGAGAAGTGGCACGCCTGGTTAGACGGCATCGGCTTTGGTGCCATTCACGGCCTTACCAAGGCCTTATCCGAAATTTCACAGAATTCCGGCGAGCCAGCGGAACACAAGGCTTCCAGCCACCTTGCCGAATTTGTAATTAGCGAGGATTCGAAGTGACAAGGAAGAGCCATGGCCCTGCCTTCAAGAAGGCTGCGATCAAGTTGGCTCTGTGCCCTTTGTGCCGTGGGAGAGCGGTCACTCAGGGTGTGTTTCACGAACTGACATGCGGCCACTGCAATGCCTCTGGCTTTGTGGCGGCTGCAACCGGCGAGGCCTTGGCCCTGGATGAACTGGTTACCCAGCTCAGCATGAGGCTCCGGGCGGCGCTCCGGCAGATTGAGCAGTTGAAGAACCCTCAGGCATCCGGGCCTGAGGCGACATATCAGGGAAGCAACCGGCGCGGCGCCGGGGGCACCAACTACACCGGGGATTGAGGGGAAAGGACATGAAAAAGCGGACCTACGTAGACAAGGCCCTTGGTGACACAGCGTACATGCTCGAGCAATGGGGCTGGTGGCGCATGGACGGCATGGGTGTGCCTCAGTATGTTTGCCCGCTGTATGCACTTATGAAGGAGCACGCCCCCGCGGAGGGAGGCCTCAAGCAATACGTGATAACTGACGACCTCGCCTTGGCGGTGGACGGCGCCGTAGCGAGGCTGAACAAACGGAACCCGCAGATGGGCGGCTTCGTATGGCTGTACTTCGGTGCCAAGTGGCCGGCGCTACGGATCGCTCGCGAGCACAAGATGGGCGAGGCGAAGGCGCGAGAGCTGATCAACACCGGAGTGGCCTGGATTGACTGCGCTTTGGAGCAATTGCGAGAGGCTGCATAAAAAGCTTTCCGCGCGGATAAACACCTGTTTTCATAGCAGCGTGTCCAGCTTGCAAGCAACGCGACACAGAGAAACCCCGGCCAGTTAGCCGGGGTTTTTGCATTTACGCCTTACCGTATTGCTTGTCTAGCCAAGCGTTCAAGTCGTCGCGCTTATGGGGCGCGCTCCCTGGAGCATGCTCTAGCTTATGCGCCACAATGCTCCGGTTCTCATCGTTTTGTTTGTAGTTTCGAGTCTTCAGGTATTGATCAATGAAATACTCGACCTCCCACTCTTCGGACATCGATACATAAATGCGGTCAATCTTTCCGCGATATTTTTTGTTGTCGTCGCTTTTCCAAACCACGGTGAACACCTTTTCATAGGTGGCCAATTGCCACGCTTTTTGATACCACCATTTAACGATTTGATCTACTCATCGAAGGTCGTCTAGTTCGATGAAGCCATTCCAATATCCCTTCATTCCAAGTCTCCGCATCTGCCGGGGCTTTTTCGTTTCTGGACGCTCGAAATGAACGCCGTTCGAGACTACTACCGGCGGCATGTGTACCTCTCAAACCTCATTGACGAGACGCACTCTCTGCTCGTTCGCATGGAGCCACACGAAGACGCGAGGGTTCGCCCCGTGCGAGTGAGGCACCTTCGAAAGCTTCTTCGGTACAAGCGACGTGCCAAGGGACGCACCTTACAATTTAAATGGAGCGACTGATGGACCCGACCGACCTCGGCCCAGGCACAGCCACCTGGCTGGGCGGAACGGGCACCGTATTGCTGGGCGGCTTTCTGTGGCTGCGCAAGTTCCTTTCCAAGGACGCCACCGACCGCGCTATGGACAATGCCGACATCGGCACGGTCCGTCGGCTGAATGAACTGCTCGACTCCGAGCGCGAGGCCCGCAAGCTGGCCGAGGCTCGAGCTGATCAGTTCGCCAAGGAACGCAACGAGCTTGCAGCAGCAGTAGGGCGGATGGAAGGAAAGATCGAAGCCCTCACCAGCCAGGTCGGCCAGCTCACCGAGAAGGTGACCACCCAGAGCGCCGAGATCTCCCGGCTTCGCTCCCAGCTTGGAGGCACAGCCTGATGGACAAATGCGCAATTGAATTCATTGCTCGTCGCTGGTGGCGTCGCGTTGAGGTCTGGGTCATCGCCATGCTGCTTATTGCAGGCGGTGCGGTGCTGGGTTGGCAGTCTGCCTACTGGGCGATGGCCAGCACTCAGGCCCACCAGGTGGATGAGATCCGCCAGGCCTACGATGCCGCCATGGCCGAGCGTGACAAGCGCCTGGACGAACTAACCAGCAAGACCGAGAGTGCCGCGAATAAAGCGTCGAAGGCTGCAACCACTGCAACCCAGGCGGCAGACAAGGCCGACGAGGCGCTCAACCGAGTGTCCCAATGATGGCTCGGCTCAAGACGTTGGGTTCGCGGATAAAGGAGAGCGCAGGGTCACGGGTCAAGGTGGTGACACCCGGCAGTTGGCGGAGCGGCATGACCAGCTCGCAACGCGGTTACGGCTATCGATGGCAGAAGGCCCGCGAGCAGTACCTGCGCGACCACCCGCTGTGCGTCTTTTGCGCAAAGACCGGCAGAACCACTGCCGCGAGCGTGGTTGACCACATCGTCGCGCACCGCGGCGACAAGGACCTGTTTTGGAATCAGGATAACTGGCAGTCGCTGTGCAAGTCCTGCCACGACTCGGTTAAGCAAGCTGAGGAGGCAGCAGGGCTGGGCGGGTGAGTTCAGCGAGCTGCCGAAACCCGCTCAGATTGCTTAGGGGCACGCCAGTGACGTGCCTCGTAAGGGTAGGGGGGCCAAAAGCTATGAATTCTCATCTAGCTAGACCGCCTCCGACCCCACGTACACATTTTTCTCCCCCCTAAAGGTTTTTGTTAATGGTGTTAACAGACAAACAGCGACAGTTTGTTGACGCTAAGGCCCGGGGTGCGTCAAACAAAGAAGCGGCGGAAGCCGCGGGCAGCAAGCCTTCGGCCGCTGCAGCAGCTGGCTCGCGTTGGGCTAATGATCCGAAGATTGTGGCCGCAGTTCTCGCTCGGAGAGCAGAGCTCAGTGTTAACCCTGAGCCGAAAAAACGTAGAGGCAAAGCGAAGGCCGATGAGGCCGCTGAAGACCCTGTCGAGGTAAACGAGGCGGACGGCGAGTTCCTGAGCTGTCTTCCAGACACACAGGATCCGCTCGAGTGGTTGATCGCGCTGATGAACGAGCCTCGGGCCAAAGTCTTCGACCGGCGCAACGCTGCGCAGACGGCCGTGCCGTACATCCACGGGAAGAAGGCCGAGGCAGGCAAGAAAGAGCAGAAGGCGGAAGCCGCGAAAGAGGCGGGCAAAGGCAAGTACTCCCAGAGCAAGCCGCCCCTCACAGTAGTCAAGGGGTGACTCATGCTTTGGACCACGGCCTGCCCTGACTGGTGGCGGCGTCTGGCTGCCAGCGAATCCATCATCCCCGAACCGCTCTTTCCCCAGGAGGCAGAAGAAAGCCTCGAGGTTTTCAAGGGTCTTCGCATTGTCGATGCCCCGGGCAGTCCAACTATCGAAACCGCATGTGCCCCATGGGTCCTGGCTTTCGCAGGTGCTGTGTTTGGCAGTTACAACAGCGAGACCGGTGAGCGCCTCATTCGGGAGTTCATGCTCTGCATCCCGAAGAAGAACAGCAAGTCGACCATTGCCGCCGCGATCATGCTGACGGCCTTGGTCCGCAACTGGCGAATGTCGGCCGAGTTCATCATTCTCGCGCCGACCAAGGAAATTGCCGACAACGCCTTCGTGCCGGCCAAGGACATGGTCAACAACGACGAGGAGCTGAGAGATCTGCTGCACGTGCAGCCGCACCTTCGGTTGATCACCCACCGGGAAACGGGGGCCACGCTGAAGGTCGTCGCGGCTGACAGCGACGTGGTCGGTGGCAAGAAGGCCGTCGGCGTGTTGATCGATGAGGCCTGGCTATTCGGCAAGAACCCGAAAGCAGCCGACATGATTCGAGAGGCCACTGGCGGTCTGCTGTCCAGGCCCGAAGGCTTCGTTATCTGGCTGACCACGCAGTCGAACGAACCGCCCGCTGGGGTATTCCGGTCGAAGCTGAACTATGCACGCGGCGTGCGTGACGGCCGGATCAACGACAATCGCTTCCTGCCGATCATCTACGAATTCTCCAAAGAGATGATCGACAGCGGTGATGCCCGCAAGCCAGAGAACTTCCACCTGGTGAATCCCAATATGGGGTTCTCAGTCGACCGACCGACGCTTGAACGCTTGTTCATGCAGGCGGAGATCGACGGAGAGGCGGAGCTGCGTGGCTTCCTGGCCAAGCACCTCAACATCGAGATCGGCCTGGCCCTGATGTCTGATGCCTGGGTCGGTGCCGAATTCTGGGAGCCACAGGCAGCCACTTGGCTCAACCTAAATGAAATCCTTGAGCGGTGTGAAGTCATCGATGTGGGTGGTGATGGAGGAGGGCTCGACGACTTGCTTGGTCTTGCCGTCGTCGGCCGGGAAGCGAGCACCCGCCGTTGGTTCCACTGGGCTCACGCTTGGGCCCACCCGTCCGTCCTTAAACGTCGCAAGTCCGAAGCCCCGCGGCTAAAGGATCTTGAGGCGGTGGGCGACCTGACCATCGTAAAGCGCATCGGTGAGGACGTTGAGCAGTTCGCAGCCATCGTAGCCCGCATCAACGAGACCGGCTTGCTGGACAAGGTCGGGCTCGACCCGGCGGGGATTGGCTCTGTTCTCGACGCCCTGGCCGACGCTGGTGTCGAAGAGGACAAGATCGTTGGCATCTCCCAAGGCTGGAAGCTCACCGGTGCGATCAAGACGACGGAGCGCAAGCTCGCTGAGGGCACGCTGTTGCATTGTGGCCAGCCGCTCATGGCCTGGTCGTGCGGAAACGCCAAAGGGGTGCCATCGGCCAACGCCTTCTTGATCACCAAGCAAGCCTCGGGCACGGCGAAGATCGACCCGCTGATGGCTACATTCAACGCCGTTTCTCTGATCAGCCTCAATCCTGAGGGGCGCGGGGGAATGGACAACTTCATGGCTGGCATTCGGGACCCACTGATCGCATGAACGCACTTCACATTTTCATCGCCTGCGCTCTGGTGGCTTTCTCCCTGGCTTGTGCTGGGGTATGGGTGCTGGCCGGTACTGGCTGGGCCTTGATTGCAGGAGCTGTGAGCTTCTTCTGCATCGCCGGCTTTCTTCGCCGAGGGCTGACCAGTGATTAAAACATTATCCCAGGCTTTGGGGGCTGCGGCCGCCAAGCCATCAGCCAGCATGAGCGAATGGTTGGGCAAGAGCATCAAGCTATCAGATGGCGGCTTCTGGGGCGCGTTTCTCGGGGCTCAGTCCAGTAGCGGAAAATCGGTCAGCGTCGACAAGGCGATGCGGCTTTCCACAGTGTGGGCATGCGTCCGCATCATCTCCACCTCGGTTGCGGGCTTGCCCCTGAGCATCTACCGGAGGATGCCTGATGGTAGTCGTGAGAGTGCACGGGACTTCCCGCTGTACGACGTGGTGCACACCAGCCCTAACGAGGACATGGCCGCCTTCCACTTCTGGCAGGCAGTCGTTGCCTCGATGCTGCTGTGGGGGAATGCCTACTGCGAGATTCACCGATCAGCAGGTCGCGTCATTGCGCTGGACTTCCTGATGCCGTCCCGAGTCGACCTCGAGTTCGATGATGATGGCCGGCTGAGATACTTCTTCAGGCCACGCAAGGGCGCGCGCCGGGAGATTGTGCGGCAGAACATGCTGCACATCCCGGCCTTCACTCTGGATGGCCGGGTTGGCCTTTCCGCCATTCGTTACGGCGCGGACGTGTTTGGCTCGGCGATGTCGGCAGACGACGCGGCCAACAGCACTTTCCGCAACGGCATGATGCCTACGGTCGCGTTTTCGGTGGACAAGACGCTGAACCCGGCCCAGCGCGTTGAGTTTCGTGAGTACGTCAAGACCATTTCCGGGGCGCTGAACGCTGGCAAAAGTCCTGTGCTTGAGCAAGGAGTGAAGCCGGAGATGATCGGCATCAACCCCGCTGACGCGCAACTGCTGGAGTCGAGAGGGCACAGCATCGAGGAGATTTGCCGATGGTTCGGCGTCCCACCCTGGATGGTGATGAAGACTGACAAGGGCAGTAACTGGGGCACCGGCCTGGAACAGCAGCAGATCGCGTTCCTCACCTACTGCATTATGTCCTTCACGGCGCCGATCGAGCAGTGTGTGAACAAGTGGTGCATGACTGCGGTAGACCGGATCAACTTCTATTCGGAGTTCTCGCTCGAAGCGTTCCTGCGGGCCGACAGCTCTGGGCGCGCGGCGTACCTCAGCACGATGGCCCAGAACGGCTTCATTACCCGCAACGAAGGGCGGCGAAAAGACAACATGCCTCACATGCCAGGCGGTGACGTTCTGACGGTTCAGTCGAACCTGGTGCCGCTGGACCAGCTGGGCAAGCAAGACGATGGTCAGGCCGCAAGGGCCGCACTGATGAACTGGCTTCAACAGCTGGAAAAGTAAATCTCGGGAGTAATCCATGAAACACAAGATCCAGTCTCGCGGCCTGCGCAGCGAGATGAGCCCGCGCGCGCTCGATAAATGGAATCCCGCGATCCAGGCGGCCGTCGAGAACACCTCGGACACCATCACGGTGTACGGCGTGATCGGGGAAGACTGGTATGGCGAGGGCGTCACGCTGAAACGAATCGACGCCGCCTTGCGGGCAATCGGCGAGCGTGATGTCACCGTCTACATCAATTCTCCAGGTGGCGATATGTTCGAAGGCATCGCCATCTATAACCGCCTCCAAGAGCACAGCCACGAGGTCACCACCAAAGTGCTCGGCATGGCGGCCAGCGCTGCTTCGATTGTCTTCCTCGCGGGGAAGAAGCGAGAGGTGGCCAGCAGCGCCTTCCTCATGATCCACAACTGCTGGACCTGGCTCGCTGGCAATCGCAACTACCTGCGCGATATCGCCGACGACATGGAGGAGTTCGACGCGGCGATGGCCGACCTCTATGCCGAGACCAGCGGGCAGTCGGCTGAAGACATGGCCGAACTGATGGACGACGAAACCTACATCCGCGGCAAGCGTGCTGTGGAACTCGGCCTGGCCACTGGGCTGTTGTCGTCCACCGAAGTCACCGAGCGCGAAACCGAAGACGCCGCCCAGGCCAATGCGCTCAAGGCGATGGACGTAGCCCTGGCCAAGGGCGGAATGCCTCGTTCCGAGCGCCGCGAACTGTTCGCCAGTTTCAAGTCCGGTATGCCTCGCGCTGCCGGCGGGGGCACGCATAACGCTGCCCCGACCGATAAGCCCCGCGCTGTCGCGCCAGACCTTTCCGCCTCTCTGAGCGCGGCAACCAATCTCCTCAATTCTCTGAAAGGAAAGTGACCATGGACTTTGAAGCCCAAGTCAAGGAACTCAACGCCAGCCTCAAGGCCATTGGCGACCAGATCAAAAGCCAGGCCGAGGCGGTCGATAAACAGATCAAGGCCAGCGGCGAGATGAACACCGAAACCCGCGCCAAGGTCGATGAGATGCTGACCAAGCAGGGCGAGCTGCAGGCGCGCCTGGGCGAGGCTGAGCAGAAGCTCGTGAATGCGAGCCGTGACCGTTCTCATCAGGAGGAACCGCAAAAGTCGGTGGGTGCCCTGGTGATCGGCAGCGAAGAAATGCAGGACATGAACTCGTCCTTCCGCGGCTCGCGTCGCGTCTCCGTGCCGCGCGCGGCTATCACCACTGCTACCGGCGGCGACCTGGTTCCCGCTCAGCGTTTGCCAGGTGTCGTCGCGCCGCCGCAGCGCCGACTGACGATCCGCGACTTGGTGGCGCCGGGCGAGACGGAGTCGAACTCCATCGAGTACATCCGTGAAACTGGGTACACCAACAGCGCGCGTACGGTCGCGGAGGGTACCGCAAAGCCGTACTCCGATATCACCTTCGCCCTGGCGACCGCAAACGTCCGTACCATCGCTCACCTGTTCAAAGCGAGCCGCCAGATGCTCGATGATGCCAAGGCACTGCAGAGCTACATCGACGCTCGCGCACGCTACGGCCTGAACATGGCTGAAGAAGCCCAGCTGCTCTACGGCAGCGGCACTGGCGCGAACCTGCAAGGCCTGATGACAGTCGCTCAGCTGTACGCCCAGCCCGCTGGCGTGACAGTAGTGGGCGAGCAACGGATTGACCGCCTGCGCCTGGCGCTGCTGCAAGCCGAACTGGCGGAGTTCCCTTCGGATGGCATCGTGCTCAACCCGATCGACTGGGCGGCCATCGAGCTGACCAAGGACGGTGAAGGCCGTTACATCATCGGCCAGCCTCAGGAGGGCACCAACGCGAAACTCTGGAATCGCCCAGTGGTTTCCACCCAAGCCATGACACAGAACGACTTCCTGGTCGGAGCCTTCAAGCTCGGCGCTCAGATTTTCGACCGCATGGAAATCGAAGTGTTGATCTCGACCGAGAACGACAAGGACTTCGAGAACAACATGGCCACGATCCGTGCTGAAGAGCGTCTGGCCTTTGCGATTTACCGCGATGAGGCGTTCGTTACCGGTCCGCTGATCACTCCTTGATTTCTCTGGCTAGGGGCGTCAGCAATGACGCCCGATTGGAGTACTCCCATGGCACGTAAACAGGAAAAACCAGAGTCCACGGTTGAGCCGAAGGAACCTGTCTCGACCACTGAAACCAGCGACGGCCAGGCCGTGGATGGGGCTTTGCCCCCTTCGCCTGGTGATACAGCCTCGTCAAATCCTGGCGAGTCGGGCGCTCCCGCAACAGCTCCAGGCTCGGGTGAGAGCGCAGAGCAGGCGCTGCCGGAAACACCGGTAGACTCGGGTGCCGGATCGGACATCGCTGCAAGCGACCTAGCCGCCAGTGCCGAAGCTCCCGCTACGGAAGCGGGGGCATCGGAAGGTGCAGGCCAGATCGGGCCAGCGCTGAACGACCGCACCGACGAAGCCGATCAGTCAGCTGGAGAGGGTGAGGTTGCCGCTAACCCCAATCCAGCAACTCTTCAGATCTACCCGATGCGGTCCTACATGGACGAGGGCGAACTGCGTCGCCGCGGCGGTCCCGCTTACCGGGTGCCACGCAGGCATGCAGAGGAGTTGGTGGAGCGGAAGCTGGCATCGTTCGAGCCGCTGGAGGAGTAGCGACATGCCGGTCATCAGCATGACCATCGCCCGGCATCACCTGCGGGATCCTGACGACGATGACGCATACCTGGAACTACTGATCGAGGCGGCCGAAGGTCAGGCGATGGACTATCTGAACCGCCGCATCTATGAGGATCAGCAGGCGCTGGATGAGGCTGTCGCCGCCGGGGATGCCGGCGAGTCTCCCATGGTCAGCAACAAGCAGATCAAGGCTGCCTGTTTGCTGATTCTCGGCCACCTTTACGGGAACCGTGAGGACGTTGTAATCGGGACTATCGCCACCGAACTGCCGCAAGGTTCGAAGGCGCTTCTTACCCCACACCGTATCGGGTGGGGCGTATGAGAGCCGGGCCGCTTCGTCACCGATTCGAGGTGACCCACCGACATGAAGAGCGCAATAAGTCCGGCGGAGCCACAGTGACGTGGCTTCCTGGGGCTCGCCCTGAAATGTGGGGCGAAGTCCGCACCCCTACAGGGCGCGTAACGGCAGTCGCGGAAAAGCTGAGTGCAGTTGTTACGGCTGAAATCATTGCCAGACCGCGCTCGGACATCGTTGTCGGGTCGCGTCTGACGCGCCGCGGGATCACTTACCAAGTCGAAGCAGTGTTGCCGGACAACGAGAACACCCTGATGAGGCTGCTCTGCTCATCGGTACCGAACCCATGAGGTGAACAATGAAAATTCAAGCTTTGGGCCCACTGACCGGCGCGTCTGGCGAGCGCGAGAAAGGCGATATCTTCGAGGTCAAGAAGGAGTATGGCGAAGGCCTGATCGCTCGTGGATACGCCGTGGAAATCAAAGACGAATCCGCGTCTGCTGAAAAGCCCGCGAAGGCACCGGCCCCGGCCAAGGAGTAGGCTATGGCGCGTCGGTCCAGCATTCGCGGCGATATCCGGCTGCGCCGGACGCTGCGCAACATCCACAAGACGATGGACAACGAGCTGCAGCCGGCGATGCTGGAGGCGGCAAACCGCGTCTTGGAGACCCAGAAGCAGTTGATGCCCAAGGACACCGGCGCGGCCGCTGCTGCACTACGGGTATATGTGTCGCCCAGTGGCCTAGACGCCCAGATCGGCATTCGCGGCAAGCGCGACAACCGGCGGTTCTTCTACTTGCGCTTCATCGAGTACGGCACCAAGGGTTACACCGGCGGCAAACGGGCCGGTGATCGATACCGGCGCGACAGCAATAAGAGCGATGGCACGCACTTCTTTGGCAAATATCCAGAGATTCCGGCCAGGCCGGCACATCCCTGGCTTCGTCCATCGATAGACGTCAACCGGGAGTATGTGATGGCCGACATCGAAGCGGCTGTGCAGCGCACGCTACGCAAGGCAAGCCAGGGGGTAGGCAATGGCTGATCCATCGCTGGCCTTGCAGGAAGCCATCTTTGCCAGGCTCCAGGCTGAGGTGAGCTGCCCGATCTACGACGGTGCACCGCTGAATGCGGAAATGCCATACGTCTCCATTGATCGGGAGGTCTCGGTCAACAATACCCCGATCTCAGGTCGCAAGCGCGAAACGCGCCTGCTGTACCTGTCTGTCTGGTCCGACGCCGTGGGCCAGGCAGAGGTGAAGCGCATCAACGGCGAAGTCATCGCTGCCCTGGACGAGCGCCGGCTTCCTCTGGAGGTGGGGCGCGCTGTATCCGTCAGGGTCGAGCAGGCCGACGCCCAGCGCGATGCTGACGGCATCACTTACCAAGGCGCGATCACCGTCCGCGTGATCACGACCCACTGAATCACCTACCGGCCGCGCAGCGGCTTTATCCAATGCCATTTGGAGGATCCCCCATGGCCGAAGACAATCTCAACACCGCCGCCGGCTGCCGGCTGGCGTTCGGTGGCAAGACCGCCCCTGCTTCCCTTGCCGAGTACGAGGCCGACACCTATGTCCAGGTGGGCGAGATCGAAGACTTGGGCGAATTCGGCGATACGTTCAGCGCCGTGAACTTCACCGCGCTGAGCGACGGCCGCGTGCGTAAGTACAAGGGCACCGCCGACGCCGGCAACATGACCCTGGCGGTCGGCTTGGACGCAGGCGATGCTGGCCAGAAAGCGGTGGCGGTCGCACACAAGGACCGCACCAAGGGCAACTACAACGTCAAGATCACGCTCAACGACGGCGATCCGACCTCTACCCCCGCCATCCTGCCCACCACCTTCTACTTCGGTGTGAAGGTGATGAATAACACCGTGGCCGCAGGTTCGGCTGACAACGTGGTGCGTCGCAACATGACGTTCGCGATCAACACCGACATCATCGAAATCCCGGCCGGCCCGGCTGTCCCTTGATCGGCGGGGCTGAGCCTCGTCCTTTACTGCGAGAATCCCAATGAGTGAAGCCCTGTACGGCACTGCCACGCTCGTGGTCGGCGGCCGCAGCTACACCCTCAAGCCCACTCTGGAAGCGGCATTGCTCATCGAATCCCGCTTCGGCGGGCTGCGTGCGGCGCTGGACTCCATGAGGCTGATGAGCATCGCCGCCTGTGCGGACATCATCATCGCCGGCGCCAATCTCAAGCCCGACGAGCACGCGGTCATCGCGGGCGATGTGTTCCGCACGGGCGTAGCCAAGGTGTCGGGGCAGCTGACCGACTTTATTACCGTGCTGCTCAACCCGGTGCCGCCGAGCGTGGCCGCCCGGGGAAAGGACGAGGCGGCCAGCACAGCGCAGTGAAGAACGGGAGCTACGTTGACTACCTGTTCGGCGTGGCTACAGGCTGGCTTGGCTGGCCGCCCGATACCGCGTGGCACACCCCGATCCCGCACATCATGCTCGCGCTCGATGCCCGGCTCGATTGGACAGGGCGTGGCCAGGCACAAGGCCAGGCTACCGCCGCGAAGCCGCCCACCCGGCAGGGCGTGGCGGAAAAGTTGAAAAGCTTCCTGCGAGGGCGGCCCAAACAGTAGATAGCGTGCCGCCTCCGGGCGGCTTTTTTGTGCTTGGAGATTTGCATGGCCGACCAACAAGTCCAGGGGATGCTGGTCCAGATCGAGGCCACCACGGCGCAGCTGCGCCGCGAGCTGGCCAGCGCTGACCAGGTGGTGGCGCGCACCTCGCAGTCGATCGACCGCAACCTCGCTCAAGTGGACTCAGCGTTCGACAGTGCGGGTGGCGCGGCGCAGCAGGCCGGTGTGTTGATCCGTGGCGCCTTCGCCGCAGTGGCCGGGGCAGGCATCATTGGCGGCATCATCAAGCAGGTCGACGCCTACGGGCAGATGTCAGACCGGATGAAGGCTGCCGCTGGCAGTGCTGGCGAATACCAGATGGTGCAGGAGCACCTGCTGCGCACGGCCCAGGAAACCTACCGGCCCCTGGCCGAGGCTCAGGAGCTGTACATCCGCACTGCGGAGGTGATGCGCAGCCTGGGCTTCAACACTCAGCAAACGCTCGACATCACTGACAGCTTCAGCTTCTTGCTGGTGACCAACGCCGCAGCCGCCGACAAGGCAGGCTCTGCGCTGGATGCCTATTCGAAAGCGCTGCAGACCGGCAAAGTCGAAGCCGATGGCTGGGTGTCGATTCAAGAAGCCATGCCGACTATCGTCACTGCGATCGCCACTGCCACCGGCAAGAGTGCTGAGGAAATCCGCAGGCTTGGTGTGCAGGGCAAGCTGTCGCTTGATGACATCAACACCGGCCTGTTGCGCACCGTGGAGGCCAACCGCAAGGCTGCGGCTGACATGTCTACCAGCGTGCAGGATGCGTTGGTGAACATCGGCAACGCCGTACAGACTTTCCTCGGCGGCATGGAGGAGAAGACTGGCGCTGTAGCCGGCCTGTCGAGCATGCTGATCGCCCTGGCGGACAACGTTGAACTTGTGGCGGTAGCGATGGGCGGCGCCGGCGTGGCCGCGCTCACCAACTACGTTGCCAAGTCTGGCCTGGCTGTAAAAGCGGCACTGGCCGACAGGTCGGCTCGTATCGCTCAGGCAGAGGCTGTGGTGCAGGCGGCTATCGCCGATCAGCGCAAGGCTGAGACCGTCACCATCCTTGCCGCTCGCGAGGCTGCGGCGGCGCGCGGTACAGCGGTGCAGACGCAGATGTCTATCCAGCTGGCCCAGGCGCGGCAGCGCGAGGCCGCTGCTACAGCCGCGGTAGCCACAGCGCAGGCAAGCCTGCGCACCGTCAGTGCGGGCCTGCTCAGTGTGCTGGGCGGCCCGATGGGCCTAGCGCTGTTGGCTGGCACAGCCGCTGCCAGCTTCATGCTGCTGAGCAACAACGCCGATCAGGCCGGGGTCAGCCTGGAGGATCTGCACAAGCCCGTGGCTCAGCTGCGGGAAGAGTTCGCCAAGCTCAACAAAGACCAGCGGGAAGCCTCGCTGGTCAAATGGCAGCAGGAGCAGGTCACCGCGACCGATAAGGTGAAGGACGCCTACGGTGACCTTGCCCAGTCCATTCGCTCTGCCGTGGTCACTGCGCCTGCGCGCGACTCGGGCGGGCAGTACAACCGGCAGCTGGCGGAATACCAGGGCCTGATTGATCGGCTGAACGAAGCGCGGTCCGCTGGGCAGGGGCTATCGCCGATCCTGCAGGAAGTCGGTAACCGCTTGCAGCTGCCGGCCGGTACTGTGCAGCAGTGGGTTACCCAGGCGGGGGCGGTGAGTGACGCCGACCAGCGCTCCAGCCTGATCGCCGACACCCTGCGGGTGCTCACCGGTGTGACCGACGAAAACACGTCGGCCACCCAGGCAAACAATGCCGCGAAGGCCGGCATGAGCACGGCAGGCCAGACTTACCTGGAGACGCTGCAAACGCAGTTGGCATGCCTGCAGGACAACGGCGATGCCACCAAGATCGCCAACCGCTACATCGCAGAAAACACGGACCTCACCGAAGCTGACCGCCTGGCGATCCTGTCGGCGGCCAGCGCGATCGAGTCGCAGAAGAAGGCGAACAAGGACGCCACCGAAGGCACGAAGGACCGCACCAAGGCCCTGAAGGACGAGATCAAGGCCCTAGACGCGATCATCGACCGGGCGCTGCCGGAGAAGAAGCGGCTCGCTGACCTGGCAGAAGGTGTGCAGGGGCTGCGTAAAGCTCAGGCCGCCGGCAAGATCACCGCCGCCGAGATGGAACTCGGCATCAAGAACCTGAACACGGCCTACGCCGATACGACCATCCAGAAGCGGACGGAAGAAGAGAAAAAGCTGGCGGAAATCCGGCGCAACAGCGCCGAGGCCTACCGCAAGGCCATGGAGGTGGTGCTCCAGACCCGGCAGGACGCCATCAACGCAGATGTAGCGGGCGTTGGGATGGGAGACGATGATCGCGAGCAGGCCGACAGGCTGAATGCCGTACGGCAGAAGTACGCAGAGTCTCGCCGGCAGCTGGAAGAGCAGCAGGAGGACGTTTCCCGGCGACTCAGTCAGAGCGCATATGAGGAACGGCTGGCCGACCTCGCCGACTACCAGGCCCGCGAGTTGCAGATGGAAGTCGACGGCTTTGAGGCAAGGCTGCAGGCGCAGCGGGACTACCGCAATGGCGCCAAACGAGCCTGGGCCAACATCCAGGCCGATGCCGCGAACGTTGCCGGTGCAACCGATGACATGCTCACGACGGGTTTCAATACCGCACGCGACAGCCTGGCCGACTTCGCTATCAAAGGCAAAGCCAGCTTCAGGGACTTCACCAGCAGTGTGATTTCGGATATGGCCAGGATCGCCAGCCAGCAGGCCGCAAGCTCTCTGCTGAGTGGGCTGGTCGGCCTGGGTGTGTCTGCGGTGGGCAGCTACTTCGGCGGCGGCTCCGGTAACGGCATGACGCCCGGTTCTGCGGGCGCCGTCTCGTCGAACCTCGGTGCGTCGCAGGCTGGCTACGGCAGCGCGTACTTCCCTCAGGCGCTGGGCGGCGCTTGGTCTGGAGGAGTGCAGTTGTTCGCCAAGGGCGGTGCGTTCACTAACAGCGTGCTGAGCCGGCCGACTGCCTTCGGCATGGCAAATGGCGGCTTGGGCGTTGCCGGCGAGGCAGGGCCTGAGGCAATCATGCCGCTGGCCAGGGGCTCGGACGGATCGCTCGGGGTCCAGGTGGTTGGCGGCAGCGGGGGCGGGTCCACGGTGGTTCAGCTCAACGTACCGGTTTCGGTGAGCGTTGAGGACCGCAGTGCAGACGGCATGGAGTTGGACAGCACTGCGCTTCAGCAAAACCTCCAGCAGCAGATGCAAGGGGTGGCTGAGCGGGCCATTGCCGCTTCCTGGCGGGCAGGTGGCGTGAGCTATCGAAACAGTAACGGGAGACGCTGATGGCGATCGAAACCTTCACCTGGACGCCGGACGACGAGGCCAGCGGTGACAGCACCTTGCGCACCCGGAAATCACAGTTCGGTGACAACTACGCCCAGGTGTCTACTGATGGCCTGAACGCCGAGTCTGACAGCTGGGCGCTGTCGTTCGGCGGTCTGGCTGACGAGGTCGCGCCTATCCTGGCGTTCATCCGGCGGCACCAGGGCGCCACGTCATTTCTGTGGACGAACCCCGAAGGTGTCCTTGGGCTGTACCGGTGTGAGACGTTCCGGCAGCAGCGAAAGCCGGGCGGTGTGGCGGTGCTGACAGCTACTTTTGAACGAGCATTTCATCCATGACCTTGATCACTCAGCTGCAGAAGCTGGAACCCGGCGCAGAAATCCTGTTGTTCGAGCTGGACGGCTCCGATTTCGGGGCGGACACGCTGCGATTCCATGGGCACGCGATACCGCATACGCCCCAGGAACTGGCAGCGGCTGGCGCGAATGCCGACCAGCTGCCGGCCAAGTCGATCTGGTGGCAGGGCAACGAGTATGGCGCCTGGCCCATGCAGATCGAGGGCATCGAAGCGAACTCGGACGGTACCGCCGTGCGCCCCACGCTGACCGTGGGCAACGTCAACGGCCGAATCACGGCCCTGTGCCTGGCCTTCGATAACCTACTCGAGTTCAAGCTGACCATGCGCCACACGATGGCGCGTTACCTGGATGCGCTGAACTTTCCAGCAGGCAACCCGGAGGCTGATCCGACCGAGGAAGCCATCGAGGTCTGGTACATCGACCAGAAGGTGTCCGAGAACGGCACCATGGTTTCTTGGGAACTGGCTAGCCCTGGCGACGTGGGCGGGGAGACGATTGGCCGGCAGATGACCCAGCTATGCCACTGGGCAATGACTGCAGGCTACCGTGGTCCTAACTGCGGATACACCGGGCCTTACTACGATCTGGACGGCAACCCCACGGATGAACCGGCCAAGGACCAATGCAACGGCTGCCTCGACTCAGGCTGTACCGTTCGCTTCGGCCAGGGCAACCAGCTGCCCTTTGGCGGCTTCCCGGCTGTTTCCCTCATCGCACGGAGCTGACCATGCGCAAACACATCTTGGCCGCCGTGCAAGCGCACGCTGCGGCGGAATACCCGCGTGAGTGTTGCGGGCTGCTCATCTCCGCGGGGCGAGCGCAGCGGTATATCCCGTGCGACAACACCGCTACCGACGCTACAGAGGAATTCCGCATCTCGCCGGAGCAGTACGCCGCGGCTGAAGACCATGGCGAGGTGATCGGCATCGTGCACTCGCATCCGGATGCCACCAGCAGGCCGTCACCCCGTGACCTGGCCATGTGCGAGGCCACTGGGCTGCCCTGGTACATCCTGTCCTGGCCGGAGGGTGACCTGCGCACTGTTACGCCGACCGGTCACGCACCGCTGCTTGGGAGGCCGTTCGTGCACGGCGCCTGGGACTGCTGGCAGGTCTGCGCGGACTGGTACAAACGAGAATGGGGCCTGGATTTCCCGGCTTATACTCGGAAAGAGGGCTGGTGGGAGCAGGCAGATGGCCCGAGTCTCTACGAGCAGGCCTATGAGGCAGCCGGCTTCTACCAGGTCAGCCAGCCGCAACGCGGCGACATGATCGTCATGGCCGTCGGCCGAACGGCTCACCCGAACCACGCCGGCATCTACCTGGGCGCTGACGCTCGGCTGCCAGAGGAAGCGGTGGAGGTCTTCGGGCCTGGCCCGTTCATGCTGCACCACCTGCTGGGGCGGCCATCAGAAATCGTCGTGTTCGGCGGGCCATGGCTCGACCGGACGCGCCTGGTGCTGCGTCACCGCGGCGCCAAGTGATACATTCCCTGATTTCAGGGAGGGATGACATGCGAATTCTGTTCGGTGCGCTTGGGCTGGCCTTGTTGGCGGGTTGCGCCACATCTGTCACGCCTGTGAGTCAGGCGACGCCTGTGCCAGTTGATGAGCTGTTCGCTCACCAATCCAAGCCTCAAGAGCCTTCCGGAACGCTGACAGTAGTGCGCGACTCCGGTGTAAGGGGATCAGGCTGCGACGTAGTGGTCTACATCAATGGCAAGAAGTCTGCAAAGGTCGGTCCTGGCCAGCGCGCAAGCTTCTTCTTGCCTGTCGGGCAGCCCGATGTCGGCATTGGATTAACCGATTCTGGGATATGTGCCGGCATGGCGGTGAGGTCGATCGCCGGGAATGTACGAGAAGGCAAGGAAAGCCTTTACCGAATCAGCGTTGATATGAGTGGGGTCTACATAGGGCCCTATCTGGAATACAACTGACAAAGCCGCCTTCGGGCGGTTTTTCGTTCATGGGGATCCGTGATGAGTTCAACAGCCGCACACTACCAACCACTGACTGTCATCAAGCTATCTGGCTCACTCGCTAAGAAGTTTGGGCGCATTCACAGACGTCAAATCGACAGCGGTGCAACCGTAGAGGTATTCAAGGCACTGAACGCCACTCTTGAGGGGTTCAGCGAGGAGGTGAGAAGGCTCGCCGGCCTTGGCATGCGTTTCGCCATCTTCCGGAATGGTAAAAATGTTGGCCAAGGCGACTTGATGCGCGCTGGCACTCGCGAAGTCCGGATTGCTCCAGTCCTTGAAGGAAGCAAGCGTGGAGGCTTGTTGCAGGTGGTGCTTGGAGCTGTTCTGATCGTCGCGTCAACCTTCGCTACGGGGGGCTTGGGTACGGCGTTGCTCGGCGCGGGTATCGCGAACATGGCAGGCGGTGTAATTCAGATGCTCAGTCCTCAAGCTGCCGGATTGTCGCAAAGTGCGGCTCCCGAGAATCTTCCCAGCTATGCCTTTGGTAGCGCCAAGAACACTACTGCCAGCGGAAACCCCGTCCCAATCTGCATCGGCGAGCGGCGATGGGGTGGGGCGATCATTTCGGCCTCTATCGAGGCACAAGACAAGGCCTAGGGCCAATTCAGCTTACAGGCCGCCTCCGGGCGGTTTTTTGTTGCCCGGAGGAAAGCATGGGCCCGACAGATCACCTGGAAATCACCGGCGCCAAGGGCGGCGAGAGCAAGCCGAAAACCCCTGTCGAGGCGCCGGATAGCCTTCAGTCGACGAACATCGCCAAGATCCTGCTGGCCGTGGGCGAGGGCGAGTTCGACGGTACGCCTACCGACCGAGACATCTACCTCGACAATACGCCGATCATGGATGCCAGCGGCAACGTGAACTTTCCCGGTGTGAAGTGGGAGTGGCGCTCTGGCTCTGTCGAGCAGGATTATATCCAGGGTATCCCTTCGATCGAGAACGAGACCACCTTCAACGTCGAATTGCGCAGCGACAACCCGTTCACCCGGGCACTGAGCAACACCCAGCTTTCTGCGGTACGGGTGCGCATGTCCTGGCCGCGCCTAGTGCAGCAAGACAGCAGCGGCAACACCAACGGTTACCGCATTGAGTACGCCATCGACGTAGCCACTGATGGGGGCGCATACGTCGAAGCAAACCGGGGGGCCGTGGACGGCAAAACAACCAACGGCTACCAGCGGTCGGTGCGCGTCAACCTGCCGGCGGCTACCTCCGGCTGGATGCTGCGCGTGCGACGCATCACCCCCAACGCCAATAGCGGCACCATCGGCGACACGATGACGATCGCGGGCTACACCGAGATCATCGACGAGAAGTTGCGGTACCCGAATACCGCGTTGTTGTACATCGAATTTGATGCTCAGCAGTTCCAGAACATCCCGGCCGTCACCGTGAGGTGCAAGGCCAAGCGTTGGCCGGTGCCCAGCAACTACGACCCAGAGACCCGCACCTATACGGGCGTATGGGACGGCACCTTAAAGCAGGCGTGGACCAACAACCCTGCATTTGTCACCTACGGCCTGTGCGTCGAGGATCGTTTCGGCCTGGGCAAGCGCATCAAGTCGTGGATGGTCGACAAGTGGGAGATGTACCGCATCGCGCAGTACTGCGACCAGCTGGTTCCGGACGGCATGGGCGGGCAGGAGCCGCGCTATTTGTGCGATATGAACCTGCAAGGGCGGGCCGAGGCTTGGACGCTGCTACGTGACTTGGCCGCTATCTACCGGGGCATGGTGTATTGGGCCCACGGCTCGCTGTTCTTGCAGGCGGACATGCCGCGCGCCCAGGACATCGATTACGTCTTCACCCGGGCCAACGTGATCGACGGCGACTTCGTATATGGCGGCGCCGAGCGCAACACCCACTACAGTCGCGCCCTGGTCAGCTACGACAACCCGGCCAACAACTATGACACCGACGTCATTCCGGTGACCGACCTAGCACTCCAGCGCCGGTACCGGGACCGGCCAATCGAGATTTCGGCCATCGGCTGCACTCGGGCCTCCGAAGCCCAACGCCGCGGGAAATGGGCGCTGTTGAGCAACAGCCAGGACCGCACCGTCACCTTCAAAACCGGCATGGAAGGGCGTATTCCGCTGCCGGGCTACGTCATTCCTGTAGCTGATGAGCTGGTGGCGGGCCGTCCGAATGGCGGGCGGATCTCTGCGGCTGCCGGTCGCGTCGTGACACTGGACCGTGACACGCCGATCAAAGCCGGTGACCGCCTGATCCTGAACCTGCCGAACGGAACAGCCCAGGCGCGCACGGTGCAATCGGTCAGCGGCCGAGCCGTCACGGTGACCGTTGCTTACGGCGTGCAGGCAGAGCCTGAGCTGCAATGGGCAATCGACTACGACGACCTGGCGGTACAGCTCTTCCGGGTGCTGAAAACGGTGCGAACCCAGGAAGGGGAGTACGAAATCACGGCGCTCGAGTTCAATCCGAGCAAGTTCGCGGCCATCGACACCGGCGCCAAGCTGGACGAGCGCCCGATCAGCGTCATCCCGATAACCGTCGTGCCACCGCCGGCCAGCGTCTCGCTGACCTCGGCTTACGCCGTGGATCAGGGCATCGCCGTCAGCACCATGATTATCGCCTGGCCGGCAGTGCAGGGTGCTGTGGCCTATGACGTGGAGTGGCGCAAGGACAACGGCAACTGGGTACGCCTGCAGCGGACCGGAACTACCTCGGTGGACGTGGTCGGCATCTACGCGGGCGCGTATCTGGCCCGCGTACGCGCCGTCAGCTCCTTCGACATCACCTCGATCTGGCGTGATTCGACGCTCACCGAGCTGAAGGGCAAGGAAGGCACGCCGGCGGCGCTGGCTTACTTGCGCACCAAGTCGGAGGTCTTCGGCATTCGCCTGGAGTGGGGCTTCCCACCAGGCGCGGAGGACACGGCCTACACCGAGTTGCAGATGTCGTCTGCGTTCAGCGGAGAGAACCCTGAAGGCTTGGGTCAGCAGGCATACCCGACCCCCAGCTGCCTTCATAGCGGCATGGCAGCCGGCGTTGTCAGGTACTTCCGTGGCCGACTGGTCGACCGCACCGGAAACGTGGGTCCATGGACGGACTGGGTGTACGGCCAATCCAGCGCCGATGCTTCAGAGATTCTCGACTACATCACCGGCAAGATCACCGAGACCCAATTGGGCCAGGATCTGCTCAAAGAAATCGAAAAGATCAGTGGCGAAGGCCTGGGCTCTGTGAACGAGCGGTTCAAGGCTGGCGACCAGGCGCTGCAGAACCAGATCGATTCGCTGTCAGCACAACTGGCTGATCTGGCCGGGGCGGAGGACTGGGCGTCAGGCAAGCCATACCTCTCCGGCACCCTCGTCAAGCACGACGGCAAGCTGTATCGGGCGAAGGTGGATGTTCCGGCCGGCACCCCGGTCACCGACGCAGCCTATTGGGAATACCTGGGCGACTATGCGTCCCTGGGTGACCTAGTGTCTGCGTTGGCGGTGCGTGTGGATGGCGTTGAAACCAGCGTTGAGGAAATCAACGGCGAGCTGACCGCGATGGCAAGCCGGATTCTTGGCGTCGAGGCTGCTGTTGCACCACGGATGGCTGGCGCGACCAGCTGGCGAGCCGGCGAGCAGGGCGCTTATGCCGGTGCGTTCTCGATCTACTCAGCATTCGCCCAGGCTGACATGGCAATCGCCAAGCAGGTGACTGAAGTGAAGGCTCAGGTGGACAACAACCTGGCGCGAGTCGTGCGCAGCGTGGAAACGCTCACGGATAACGTTTCTGCACTCGCCAGCACCACTGACACTTTGACAGCCCGGGTCGGTGAGGCAGAGAGCGAGATCCAGAGTGTTTCTCAGGCGGTGGTAGACGAGGCCGGCGCGCGAGCTCAGCAATTTGGGACGCTCACCGCTGATCTGAATGGCACTAAGGCTCTGGTTCAGGACACCTCTTCGGCAGTCGTGGGGCTCGGCAACGAGGTGCATGCCACCCGCAACATCAAGGTCGGGGTGGACGTGAACGGGCGCTACTACAGCGCCGGTATGGGCATTGGCGTCGAGAACACGCCAAGCGGCATGCAGAGCATGGTCTTGTTCCTCGCCGATCTGTTCGCGGTGATGAACCAGCCAGGCGGCACGCCGAAATCGGTGTTCGCGATCAACAACGGCCAGGTGTTCATGAACAGCGCGATCATCAACCAGGCCGACATCATCAACCTGATCATCACCGGGGAGTTGAAAAGCGCGAACTACGTTCCAGGGCAGAGCGGTATCAGGATCAACTTCGTCACAAGCCAAGTTGAGATCAACGGGGTGGTCTCTGGCCAAGGCCGGTTGAACATTTCCCAGAATTCGCTCGCTTTCTACGACACCAACGGCAGACGCCGAATTTTGTTGGGGCAACCATGACGATCGGTTTGTATATCTGGGACGAGGCTGGAAATCTTGAGATCAGTCCAGAGACCAAGATCACCCGTGTGCTGGGGACGGTGAATACCGGTACGGAGCCGAGCGCTATCGCGGTACCGGCCTTTTCCGGCGGCACACCGTTTGCAGCTGTTACCGAATGCGCCCAGTCGTTCCGCGCCCCCAAGCTCATTATCAGTGGGACCACGCTTAGCTGGGCGTGGGAAGCCCTTGGAACTGGGCAGCGGGCGGCTGCGCAGGTGGTCTACGGAATACGCCTATGAGTTTCGCTGAGTTTGTAAATGCGGATGGATCATCGGTGATGATCAGCGATGACTATTTCAACTACTCGCTTCGTCACTCCCAGCGGGTAACGTTCTCGGCAGGGGGGATTCTGACCTACGACTTCACCATCAGTCGAGCAAACTGCGAGACGCCAGTCATTGCGTTTAGGACGTCGACCGTAGACACCGTTTTGCTGTCAACTTCCCGATCAGGGACTACTGTTACCTGGACGTTTCGTGCATTTAGCCGGTATCCGGCTCAAGTTGGGAATTTCAGCTTTGAATATTGGATTTTCGATCGACCAGTTGAGCCCGCTAACGACTTCAGTCTGATCCTTTATGACGCTGCCGGCAATATCACGTTCGACGCTCGACGGAAGTATCTGCGCTACTTGCAGTTCTTCGATCAGGATTTGAACGGCACCGGTCCTTTCAACTTCACCGCATCAGGCAATCAGTTTGCGGTGGTGCAGGGGCAGCTGTCACGAGTGTATGGCTTCGATGTCATCGAGGGCGGCGGGCCCAACGGCAACAATCAGTATTTTCAGGTGATCGAAGGCAAGTGCGTTAGGGTCAATGGCTCTTCATTATCGTTCATGGAAAACCCGATCTATTCAAGTACACCGGTAAATTCCAATATCTTCCCGGTGGCCTTCTTCTACCGACAACAGATGTTTCTTGTTGACGTCAGTTCAATGTTGATTCCATAAGCAGGAGGCCGGATGGCTCTTGATCAAATCAGACTTGGCACGCCTCCCAGCGGCCAGGATGGCGACGATGCGCGCACGGCATTCAGTCGTATCAACGCAAACTTCAAGTCCATGGATGATTGGGCCATTACCGGCCCGGTCAATCGGACAGTGACGAATCTCAACGATGCCGTGGCGCCTGGGTGGTATGCGGCGCTGTCGGGCTCGGCGGCTAACATCCCCCCTGGGATAACCTACCCGTTGATCTATGTGACCACTCACCCGAACGGTTTCATCCTGCAGGAAGCCCGCGATGTCATCACCGGTAAACCTGCTTGGCGCTCTTATAACGCCAACGTCAGTGCTTGGGGGACGTGGCGCCCAGGGTTGTCCACTCTAGATGTCGGCACAGCCGCCGCAGCCACGCTGACCACCTCAGCGCTTGACGATACTGTGGGCCGGGTGTTGAAAGTCGGCGATTTCGGCCTGGGCAGAAACTTTGTTGTCACCGATCCCAACCTGAACAACTATCTGTCGCCCGGTAACTATATCCTCCCGGCGGCCGGTCTATCGCCGCTTCCGCCAGGATGGGCGCAGGGGCGGGCAGTCCTGACGGTGCTTGGTGGTGGTTCGTACGCTCAGCAGATGATCTCTCGTAGCGGCGTTTCGGCCTCCCGTTGGTGGAACGGCACCAGTTGGGAGTCTTGGGTTCTAAACAACAACGAAAGGGGTTCCAACACCAACGGGCGCTACACAAAGTTTGCTGACGGGTCGCAGATCTGCGAGGGAGTCGTGACCCTCCCTGCTCAGGCTATTTCGACCTCGGTTTCTGTTAACGGGACCTTCGCTGCCCCCTTCGCTGCAGCGCCCAGAGTCGTTTATACCCCGCTCACTGCCGTGGGTAGCGGGTCACAGGATAGCATCGGATTGACTATGATGAATGGCCCTTACGCGGGCGTCGGCGCCACAAACTGGAACCTCAATTGCTACGCGTACAGGTACGGCACTAGCTTCCCTGTTCAATTCAGCTATATCGCCTATGGGAACTGGCTATGATCAATATCACTTTTTCTCCGGTCCGGATGAACAAGCGTCTTGTTTTGGACATGCGCGGCGACACAGTCATCGTCAACGGGGAGTCGTTTGATTTCTCTCCGTTGTTGGAGGGGGCTACCCTGCCCCGTGAGGCGATTATTTCGGAGTGGTTTCCAGGCGACGTCATGCGAACAGCCGGAGTGCTGTCTATGACTATCAGACTCCCTCACGGCCCGTATGCCCCCGAAGAGACTAGATTCCCCGAGCCCATCGTCGTGGAGGCCTCAGGTCTCGTCGCGCTGCCGCCTTACGGGGAGCCCCCGGAAATGGCCGAACCGAAAGAAGCCGCCGTTAGCGAGGCTCAGGCAAATGAGTAACATCGATTGGTCCAAGATGGTCACTGCCGAGATGAAGGAAGCCCAGACGGCCGCCGCTGCTCTGGCGCAAGTCCAGGCCGAAACCGCCCGGCTTCGTGCCCAGGCTGATGCTGCAATCGCCCCGCTGCAGGATGCATTGGATTTGGACGAGGCAACTGATGCCGAGGCAGGCCTGCTGAAGGAATGGAAGCGGTATCGCGTTGCGCTGAACCGCTTGCCCGAACAGGAAGGCTATCCCGCAGAGATTAACTGGCCAGCGCCGCCAGCCTGATACGTACCGAACCCCACCAACCGCCGCCAGGCGGTATTTTTTTGCCTGGAGAAAACCCATGACCCAATCCCAGCCCCGGGGCGTACGCAACCGCAACCCTGGCAACATCGATTTCAACGCTCGCAACGACTGGCAGGGCCAGATCGGCAAGGAACCTGGTGGCCGCTTCGCCATCTTCGACACGCCCGAGAACGGCGTTCGTGCCCTGGGCAAGCTGCTCATCAACTACCGGGGCAAGGACGGCATGCCCGGCGTGGGCGGGAAAGGCATCGACACTGTGTTGGAGACCATCAGCCGCTGGGCGCCGAGCAACGAGAACGACACCCAGGCCTACGCCTCGGCCGTTGCCAAGCGCATCGGCGTGCGCACCACCGACCCGATCGATATCCGAAACCCGGCCACGCTTCGGGGAATGGTGCTGGGCATCATCATCCACGAGAACGGCGGCAACCCGTACCCGCCGTCGATCATCGACGAGGGCGTGCGGAGGGCCTTGGCATGAAGTCGTGGGCAATCAGATCGTTGATCCTGCTGGCGCTGCTCGCGTCCTATTGGGGCGTGTACCAGCACGGCAGGGCAGTGGAACGCGCCGAGGCCGCCCAGGCTTCAGCCGAACGTGACAGCGGCGACCGCCTGGCCGAGGTGATCGGTGAGCGCGGCGCCCGCCAAGAAGAGCAACGACGCGCACAGGTGCAGGAGGAGGCGAGAGCCCATGCTCAGGAAGAAAGAACGATTGCTGATTCTGGCGCCGCTGGCGCTGACCCTGCTGGTCAGCGGGTGCGCGGGGAAGCCGCCAGTTTCGCCGCCGCTGTCAGTTGCCCCGGCACGGATATCGCCGCTGTCGCTCGAGGCCAGGCAGCCACCCGCGCCGCCATGGTGCTCTCCGACCTGTTCGCACGGGCTGATGCGAGAGCGGGAGAGCTGGCGAAAGCTTATGATCAAGCCCGAATAGCGGGCCAGCTCTGCGAGAGGTCCTATAATGCGCTAATCAATTGATTGGAGCGGGCAATGGAGAAGCGCACCTTCATCGGAATGATTGAAGCGGGAGAGCCCCTGATGAAAGAAGCTCTAGACGCCATGCGGGCTTATCACCAGGCGCAGGATGAAGGCAGACCCGCTGATGAAGTCGAGCGGCTGCATCTTCTGGCCGAATCGCTATTTCAAGTGGTGTGCGATTACCAACTGCGTGTGGTGGCCAAAGCGCGCGGTAAAGATCTGCCACCGCTTCACTGAATTTGTTCAGCGTACAGTCCGGCAACCAGGCCACCCTGCTGGCGCCTAGAGTTTGTACTGGATGGTGTAGGACGCATCAGTCCTTGGTTCTATCGTAATTGGAATGCCGAATAGCTTTCCATGACATTCACTTACGATACAACGATATACGGCGCCCTGCCGGAGCTGGTCCCACAAGCCCTCGTCATGTATCGAGATGCGCAAAACGCGGTTGCTCGGATCCTCTCTGACCACAGCAACGTGATGGTCCAGGTCGCAACCGAAATCCGCAGAAGTCAGCTCTGAATCGTAGCCGATCAGCACGCCGTGTCTTTTCAGATCGTCCCTGATACGCTCAATTACGTCATCTGCTTCTTGTTTTAGCATGATGGTTATCTCGCGGTGCTTTCACTCATCAAAACTCTAGCTGACCCTGCTGATCTTCGCTGTCTATCGGTGTAATCAACGTTACACCCTCATTCCTGACATTACCCACCGCCTTGCCCACGGGATACCAGCGGAAGTCCGCTGCCGGCCTGCACCTCTGTTCCACGATTTCCGACGCCCGCTCCGGTGATGTAGTCGGGTCGAGCCATTCCTGGGCAAGCTTAGGGGGCAACACCAAGGGTTTTCTGTCGTGGATATCGACCAGTCCTTGGTCTGCGGCCGCTGTGATGATCACAAATCCATCGCGCTCATCCGGTTCAATGTTCTCGTGAACCTCGGCGAGCGCTGCGAAGTAGAGCGGTCTTCCGTCAGCGCTGGTGATGTAATACGGCTGCTTGCGCTTAGGGTCGGCCGGATCCGGTATCCATTCAAACCAGCCGTTGGCCGGCGCCAAAGCTCTACCCCCTGGCCACAGCCCATTGAAAAACTTGCCCGTCACCACTGTTTCGGCCCGTGCATTGATCGGATCGGGGCGCTTCCCCTTCGCCCAGAATGGTGACCATCCCCACTTCACCCGATCTACGATCAACCCATCCCCGACCTGGCGAATGATCTCGACTCGGGTCGACGGCGCTACGTTGTAGCGATTGATCGCCTCATGGTCATAGCCATTGATCACCACCAGGTCCAGCGATAGCTGGCGTAGGTAGTGATCCATCGAATCGTAGATCGAATAACGTCCACACATAGCTCACCTCTCGCCTGTCAGAATTATCGCTGTCCAGGATTGACCGGAGGAACGATGCCGGATTTACTGTATATGCATACAGTTTGCATTGGACCTTCCATCATGACCATCACTTTCTTGGGTACGCCAACCGGCGGCACCGAACAGCTACCGCTTTACTCGTTCCATGTCCCTGCGGGTTTTCCTTCGCCTGCGGCGGACCATCTGGAAGGCCATATTTCCCTGGATGAGCTATTCGACCTGCGCGCGCCCCATGTGTATCTGGTGAAAGTGGAGGGCGACAGCATGCAAGGCGCAGGGATCTACTCGGGTGACGTCGTCATCGTCGACCGCAGTCGTGAGGCAGAGCATGGGGACATTGTCATTGCTGCGGTCAACAGCGAGCCTGTTTGCAAGCGTCTGCACCGCCGCGATGGCGTGGTAATCCTCAAATCGGAGAATCCAGCATACCCGCCGCGGTACATCATGGAGGGTGATGAGCTCGTCGTTTGGGGCGTTGTGCGCTATAGCGTTCGTGATCATGCGCAGTGACCAAGTGTTCGCGCTGATCGACTGCAACTCGTTCTACGCGAGCTGTGAGCGCGTGTTCCGGCCTGACCTGGCCAAGACGCCGATTGTCGTATTGAGCAACAACGACGGCTGCGTGATCGCCAGGTCATACGACGCGAAGCCCTTCGTGAAGATGGGTGAGCCGTATTTTCAGGCGAAGGAGAAGCTCCGCCGCCACGGGATCATGGCCTTCAGCAGTAATTACGCGCTGTATGGTGACATGAGTGAACGCGTCATGAGCTTGATCGAGTCGATGGTACCGGCGACAGAGATCTACAGCATCGATGAGTGTTTCGCTGATCTCTCTGGCATTCAGGAAAACCTGACGCAGTTCGGGCGGAAGCTGCGGTCGAGGATTTTTCAGTGCACGGGCATCCCGGTGGGGGTGGGCATCGCTGGCACCAAGACGCTCGCGAAGTTGGCCAACCACACGGCCAAGCGTTTGCAAGCGCAGACTGGCGGTGTGGTCGACATCACTGATCCGTTCAAGCGCGATTGGGTGCTGCGCAACACCCAGGTGAAAGAGGTATGGGGCGTAGGCCGACGTATGACTGCCCACCTTGAGGCGATGGGGATTCACACGGCGATGGACCTGGCCAAGGCTGATGCCTGGACGCTGCGCCAGAAATTCAGTGTGGTGGTCGAGAAGACTGCTCGCGAATTGGCTGGCACACCGTGCTTGGACCTGGACGAGGCGGAACCCCCAAAACAGGAAATCTGCTGCAGCCGGATATTCGGCAAGCGCCTCACTGAGCTGGCGCCCATCAAGCAGGCGGTGGCTACCTATGTTGGTCGGGCCGCAGAAAAGCTTCGCGCCCAGGGCTCAGTGTGTAAACGCATGCGCGTGAGCATCCGCACCGGCATGTTCAATCCAGACGAAGCGCATCACGCTCAGGGGGCTCTGGTTGAGCTTCCATATCCCACTTGCGACACACTGCTGATGACTCGACTGGCCACCGACGCGGTCGGGCGGATCTTTAGGCCTGGATTTCGCTACAGCAAGGCCGAGGTACTACTGATGGACCTGCGGCAACCAGGTGAGTTTTCAGAGGATTTGTTCGCGTTCAAGCAATCTGTGGCATGTGACCGGCTGATGCAGGTGATGGATGGAATAAACGAGCGCTGGGGGAGGGGGACAATGCGAGCCGCCATCGTGCCTGCGACACCGGACTGGGGAATGAGGAGGGAGATGATGAGCCAATCCTATACGACGCGGATCGATCAGCTGTGGACCGTCAAGTGCTGAATCTTCCTGGCGCGTGGCTTGACGAGTTAAATGACCAGACGGCACTTAAGGCAGACCCGGATGGTCGTGCACTTGTCCTGAGTGAAATGGCACACGCGGCGCATCGCCGACGGGATGTCGGTGATGAGGATCTTGTTGAGATGCTCGAATTCGCTGAGGCCGCCAGATTGTGGGCGTTGACCGAGACAGATTTCGCCTAATCCCGATCGATAACGATGACTCGCGAACGGCTGCTTTCGACCCAGGCTGTGTGAAAACGCAAGTAAGTACGTCGAGTAGCGAAAGAAGCTGGGGCAGCCTGTTAATTCAGCAGATCTAAGTGCTGATCTACCTAAGTCGGGCACCAGACGCGGCCTGTGCTATT
>NZ_BQIJ01000025.1:0-51945 GCF_021602465.1 Pseudomonas urethralis | reverse complement strand
GCGGGTACTTCACCCTGCTCAACCTGTCCAGCCTCGAAACCATTCCGCCCACACCGGCGAAGCTCAGCTGGGACTGAGCAGGGAGTCATCCATGAACCTGATCGACTGCTACGTCACGAAGATCCTCGGCGAGCCGTACCGCAAGTTTGGTCACTGGTGGGTGTCGGCCGAGTACGAATCAGAAGGCCGCCCAGGCAAAACCGAACTCATGTTCCGCACCGAGGAAGCCGCCCGCGCGGCGAAGGTCGGGCACCACTTCTTGGCCTGAGGAGGCCGCAGGAGAACACCATGGCAAACGCCAGCGCGGCACCGGCCGCACGCATTCAGCCGCGCATCATCCGTGCCGGCGATGCCCCTCACTACCTCGGCATGTGCAGATCCGAATTCAACAAGACCGTCAGGCCGCATGTCAGCGAGTTCCCCATCGGGGAGCGCGGCATCGGCTTTGACCGGGAAGAACTGGACGCCTGGGTGAACGACTACATCCAGGCCATGGCAATTGCGAAAGAAGGCGCTCAGGGACGACAATCACCCGGCAGCGAGCGCCCATCAGGAGATAAGGGATGGCGCGAAAGACAATCACAGGCCTTTCCCAAAGGAACGGCATCTGGCACATCGACAAGAGGATCAACGGCGAGAGACTTTACGAAAGCACTGGAACTTGTGACCGGGCGGAAGCGGAAAAGTACCTGATCCACCGACTCGAGCAGATCCGCCAGCGCAAAGTGTATGGTGTTCGGCAGGTTCGGACGTTCCGGGAGGCGGCTACCAGGTACCTGCTTGAGCACAAGGATCAGCCGTCAATCAAGCTGACTGCCCTGTGCCTCCAGCAACTTGATCCATACCTGGGCGACCTGCCGCTGACGCACATTGACGACCAGGCGCTGGCCCCGTTCATTCGGGACCGGCAGACGGACGAAGATTTGCCGAATGGGAAAGTGAGGAAGGCGGTCAGCAACCGGACGGTGAACATTGCGATCGAGCGGGTGATTCGCGTTCTGTCTCTGGCTTGCCGGAAATGGCGGGATGAAGAGCGCAGGCCCTGGCTCGACAGCATTCCGCTGCTGGCCAAGCTGGAGGAGAAGAGAGCCAGTCGAAAGCCCTACCCGATGTCCTGGGATGAGCAGTCGATTCTCTTTGGGGAGTTGCCGGAGCATCTGCACAAGATGGCCCTGTTCAAGGTGAACACGGGCTGCCGCGAGCAGGAGGTCTGCAAACTGAGGTGGGATTGGGAGATTTCGGTACCCGAGCTGGGCACCAGCGTTTTCCTGATACCTGCCGATTTCGGGGGACGGCACGAGAACTCAGGCGTGAAGAACCGAGACGAGCGTCTGGTGGTGTTGAATAGCGTGGCAAAGTCGATCATCGACGGGCAGCGCGGGATCAGCCGGGAATGGGTGTTTCCCTATAACGGCACCGGAATGCACAGGATGAACGACTCGGCCTGGAAGAAAGCGAGGGTGCGCGCGGCAAAGCTCTGGCAGGAGCAAAATCTGAGGCCAGCACACCCTGGGTTCGCTTCCATCAGGGTTCACGACTTAAAGCACACCTTCGGCAGACGCCTGAAAGCAGCAGGTGTAACAGAGGAAGATCGGAAGTCGCTACTTGGCCACAAGAACGGCAGCGTGACCAGCCACTATTCTGGCGCGGAGCTGGGACAGTTGATAGAGGCGGCAAACAAAGTTTCAGCGACGGATTCGCGTGGGCCGGTGCTGACCATTTTGAAGAGGAGACAGGCTTAAAAACCTGAGAAGTCACGCAAAAGTCACGCACATGAAATAGGCCACCCCTTTCGGAAATGGCCTAAGTCATTGAAATATATGGTCGGGACGGAGTGATTCGAACACTCGACCCCTTGCACCCCATGCAAGTGCGCTACCGGGCTGCGCTACGCCCCGACTGGGCTTGAAGCATGTTCTCAATCCTGCCGAGAACGTTGAAGAATGTACCCTAACCTCCTGATAAATGAAACCTTTTTCTCAACAAAATTTCCACTTATCAGAAAAAAACCAGAGTCACTTCTTCAACACCACCAACACATCCTCCAACTCGACAATCATCTGCCGAATCAGCTGCTTGTACTGGCTCGATTCATCCTTCACCTCATCACTGGAGAGCCTTAACCGCGCCCCGCCAATGGTAAACCCCTGGTCATACAGCAGGGCGCGGATCTGGCGGATCATCAGCACATCCTGCCGCTGATAATACCGCCGGTTGCCCCGCCGCTTCACAGGGTTGAGCTGAGGAAACTCCTGCTCCCAATACCGCAGCACGTGTGGCTTTACGGCACACAACTCGCTCACTTCACCGATGGTGAAGTAGCGTTTGCCCGGTATGGGGGGCAGTTCGTCGTTATGGCTTGGTTCCAGCATAGGCCTCAACCCGGGCTTTCAACTTCTGCCCTGGACGAAAGGTGACGACGCGCCGTGCGGTGATCGGGATCTCTTCCCCTGTCTTGGGGTTGCGGCCCGGCCGCTGGCGTTTGTCGCGAAGGTCGAAGTTGCCGAAACCGGACAACTTGACCTGCTCGTTCTCTTCAAGTGCGTGCCGAATTTCTTCAAAAAACAGCTCGACCAGCTCCTTGGCCTCACGCTTGTTAAGCCCCAGCTCCTCGTACAGCCTTTCGGCCATCTCAGCTTTCGTCAGAGCACCCATGCCGTTATTTCCTTAACGTGGTGTTCAACCTTTGTTCGAGCGAGGTGAGGATGTTTTGCAGGGTAGTGTTCACCTCATCGTCGTTAAGAGTGCGCGATGGATGCTGCCAGGTCAAGCCAACGGCAAGGCTTTTTCTATCAGGATCAATGCCTTTACCTTGGTAGACATCAAACAGCCTGAGGTCTGTGAGCCATTCGCCTGCATTGTCACGAATTACTTCAAGCACGTCTTGAGACGCCACATCACGTCCGGCGATCAAGGCCAGGTCGCGACGGGTTTCCGGGAACTTGGAGAGTTCGCTGAATTTCGGCAGGCGGCCTTCGACCACATCACCCAGCACCAGCTCGAAGACGAACACCGGGCGGTCCAGGTCCAGGGCTTTGGCCAGCTCTGGGTGGAGGGCGCCGAGGTAGCCGACGTCCTTGCCGTCGCGCTGGATCACAGCGGTCTGGCCAGGGTGCAGGGCTGGGTGCTTGCCGGCGGCGAAGGTGTAGTCGCTCAGGGCGCCGCTGTAGCCCAGCAGGGCTTCGACATCGGCCTTGACGTCGAAGAAGTCGATGGTGTCACGACCGTTAGCCCAGCCTTCTGGCAGGCGGCTGCCGGTGACGACGCCGGCGATCATTGGCTGCTGCTGCAGGTTACCGAGCTGGCCGACGAAGCGCAGGCCGCTTTCGAACAGGCGCACGCGGTCTTGCTGGCGGTTGAGGTTGTGCTGCAGGGCCTTGACCAGGCCTGGCCACAACGAGGCGCGCATGGCGGCCATGTCGTTGGAGATCGGGTTGGCCAGCAGCAGTGGCTCGACGCCTGGGCTGAACAGCTCGAACAGCTTCGGGTCGATGAAGCTGTAGGTGATGGCTTCCTGGTAGCCGCGGGCGACCAGCAGGCGGCGCAGGTTTGGCAGCTCGCCGCGGGTTTCCGGGCGGGCTTGCGGCGCGAGGCGGGCTTGGGGGTAGCGCACGGGCAGGTTGTTGTAACCGTACAGGCGGGCCAGCTCTTCGATCAGGTCGACTTCCAGGCTGATATCGAAGCGGTGGCTTGGGACTTCTACAGTCCACTGCCCTGCCCCACTAGCTTTGGTAGCCAGGCCAAGGTTGTTGAGCAGCTGCTCGACCTGGGCCGGGTCCATCTCCATGCCGAGCATCTGGGTGATGCGGTCGGCGCGCAGGGTGACCGGGGCGACATTTGGCAGGTGCTGTTCGCTGACGGCTTCGACGATCGGGCCGGCTTCACCGCCGACGATGTCGAGGATCAGCTGGGTGGCGCGCTCCATGGCTTCACGGGCCAGCTGCGAGTCGACGCCGCGCTCGTAGCGGTGCGAGGCATCGGTGTGCAGGCCGTAGGAACGGGCCTTGCCGGCGACGGAGATCGGCTCGAAGAAGGCGCTTTCGAGGAACAGGTCGCGGGTTTTTTCGGTGTTCACACCGCTGTGCTCGCCACCCATGACGCCGGCGATGGCCAGGGCGCGGGTGTGGTCGGCGATCACCAGGGTGTCGGCACGCAGGGCCACTTCCTGGCCGTCGAGCAGGACCAGCTTCTCGCCCTCTTCGGCCATGCGCACGCGGATGCCGCCGTTGATTTCGGCGAGGTCGAAGGCGTGCATCGGCTGGCCGAGTTCGAGCATCACGTAGTTGGTGATGTCGACGGCGGCGTCGATGCTGCGCACGTCGCTGCGGCGCAGGCGCTCGACCATCCACAGCGGGGTTGGCTTGCTCAGGTCGACGTTGCGGATGACGCGGCCCAGGTAACGTGGGCAGGCCGCCGGGGCGCTGACTTCGACCGGGCGCACTTCGTCGTGGGCCGGGGCAACGGCGGGTACCACCGGGCGGGTGACCGGGGTGTCGTACAGGGCGCTGACGTCGCGGGCCAGGCCTGCGATGGACAGGCAGTCACCGCGGTTCGGGGTCAGGCCGATCTCGATGCTGGCGTCGTCCAGGCTCAGGTACTGGCGGATGTCTTCGCCCACCGGGGCGTCGGCGGCCAGTTCCAGCAGGCCGTCGTTCTCTTCGCTGATCTGCAGCTCGGCGGCCGAGCAGAGCATGCCGAACGACTCGATGCCGCGCAGCTTGGCCTTCTTGATCTTGAAGTCGCCTGGCAGTTCGGCGCCGATCATGGCGAACGGGATCTTGATGCCTGGGCGGGCGTTAGGCGCGCCGCACACGACCTGGAAGGTTTCCTGGCCGTTGCTCACCTGGCACACGCGCAGCTTGTCGGCGTCCGGGTGTTGTTCGGTGGCGAGGATCTCGCCCACGACGATGCCGCTGAACTGGCCGGCAGCGGGGGTCACGCTGTCGACTTCGAGGCCGGCCATGGACAGGCGGGCGACCAGTTCGTCACGGGAGACTTGCGGGTTTACCCAACCGCGCAGCCACTGTTCACTGAATTTCATGCTGTTCTCCTGGAAAAGTGCGTCGATGGGGCCTAGCGGAATTGCGCCAGGAACCGCAGGTCGTTATCGAAGAACAGACGCAAATCGTTGACGCCATAGCGCAGCATGGCCAGGCGCTCGGCGCCCATGCCGAAGGCGAAGCCCTGGAATTCTTCAGGGTCGATGCCAGACATGCGCAGCACGTTCGGGTGCACCATGCCGCAGCCCATGACTTCCAGCCAGCCGGTCTGCTTGCACACGCGGCAGCCCTTGCCGGAACACATCACGCACTGAATGTCGACTTCGGCGGACGGCTCGGTGAAGGGGAAGAACGACGGGCGGAAGCGGACGGCCAGTTCCTTTTCGAAGAACACCCGCAGGAATTCTTCGATGGTGCCCTTGAGGTCGGCGAAGTTGATGCCGCGGTCGATCAGCAGGCCTTCGACCTGGTGGAACATCGGCGAGTGGGTGATATCCGAGTCGCAGCGGTACACGCGGCCCGGGCAGACAATGCGGATCGGCGGCTGGGTGGACTCCATGGTCCGCACCTGCACCGGCGAGGTGTGGGTGCGCAGCAGCATGTTGGCATTGAAGTAGAAGGTGTCGTGCATCGCCCGGGCCGGGTGGTGGCCGGGGATGTTGAGCGCTTCGAAGTTGTGGTAGTCGTCTTCGACCTCGGGGCCTTCGGCGATGCCGTAGCCGATGTGGGTGAAGAACTGCTCGATGCGCTCGAGGGTACGGGTGATCGGGTGCAGCCCGCCGGTGGTCTGGCCACGGCCTGGCAGGGTCACGTCGATGCATTCGGCGGCCAGGCGAGCGCTGAGCTCGGCCTCTTCAAAGGCGGCCTTGCGTGCGTTGAGCACGACGGTGACGCGCTCTTTGGCGTCGTTGATCAGCGCGCCGACTTTCGGGCGCTCGTCGGCTGGCAGGTTGCCCAGGGTCTTCATCACCTGAGTCAGTTCACCCTTCTTGCCGAGGTACTGAACCCGGATCTGTTCCAGGGTATTGATGTCTTCAGCGCGCTCGACGGCCTCTAGGGCTTGGGAGACCAGCGCATCCAGGTTTTCCATGTACAGACTCCAGATACGAAAATAGGGGAAGAGCTTTGAAGGCTCTTCCCCTATCGATGACGTTCAATGCCCGGCGCCGCTAGCGCCGCCGGGTGATTGTCGCGGGTACTTAAGCCAGAACGGCTTTAGCTTTCTCGACAATCGCAGCAAACGCCGCTTTTTCGTTCACTGCCAGATCGGCCAGAACCTTACGGTCGATTTCGATCGAAGCCTTTTTCAGGCCAGCAATCAGACGGCTGTAGGACAGACCGTTGGTGCGGGCACCGGCGTTGATACGAGCGATCCACAGTGCGCGGAACTGACGCTTCTTCTGACGACGGTCACGGTAGGCATATTGACCTGCCTTGATGACAGCCTGCTTGGCAACGCGGAATACGCGCGAGCGTGCACCGTAGTAGCCTTTAGCCAGTTTCAGAATTTTCTTGTGACGCTTACGAGCGATGACGCCACGCTTAACACGAGCCATGAGTAACTTCCTCTATCTAAACCAGAATTAACGTACGCGCAGCATGCGCTCGACTTTTGCCACGTCAGACGGGTGCAGCAGGCTGGCACCGCGCAGTTGACGCTTACGCTTGGTCGACATTTTGGTCAGGATGTGGCTCTTGAAAGCGTGCTTGTGCTTGAAGCCGGAAGCGGTCTTCAGGAAGCGCTTCGCAGCACCGCTCTTGGTTTTCATTTTTGGCATGTTGGAACTCCGCATTCGATAAAATTACACAATAATCATCAGGCCTGCCGTGCCCGGGAGATTACTTCTTCTTTTTGGGGGCGATGACCATCATAAGCTGGCGTCCTTCCATCTTAGGATGCTGCTCAACGGTGCCGTATTCGGCGAGGTCGGTTTCGACCCGCTTCAACAGCTCCATGCCCAGCTCCTGGTGGGCCATCTCACGGCCGCGGAATCTCAGAGAGATCTTGGCCTTGTCCCCATCGGTAAGGAAACGTACCAGGTTGCGTAGTTTTACCTGGTAATCCCCTTCTTCCGTCCCTGGACGAAACTTGATTTCCTTGATCTGGATCTGCTTCTGGTTTTTCTTGGCTTCGTTAGCCTGCTTCTTCTTCTCGAAGAGGTGCTTGCCGTAGTCCATCACCTTGCAGACAGGCGGTACCGCGTCTGCAGAGATTTCCACCAGATCCAGCTTCGCTTCTTCAGCGATACGAAGCGCTTCATCAATCGAGACGATGCCAACCTGCTCGCCATCAGCGCCAATTAACCGAACCTCGCGGGCCGAGATATTCTCGTTGATCGGGGCCTTCGGTACAGCACGCTTATCGTTTCTCATTTCACGCTTAATAGTCATTACTCCGATTCTTGGCGTCCACGCCGGGAAACCGCTTGTGTCAGAAGCTCAACGAACTGGGCGACGGGCATGGAGCCCAGGTCTGCGCCTTCGCGAGTACGCACAGCGACGGTTCGTGTTTCGACTTCACGGTCCCCTATAACCAAAAGGTACGGGACCTTGAGCAAAGTATGCTCGCGGATTTTAAAGCCGATCTTCTCATTTCTCAAGTCCGACTTGGCACGGAAACCGCTACCGTTCAGGGCATTTTCCACTTCGAGGGCGAAATCGGCCTGTTTGTCGGTGATGTTCATGATCACCGCCTGGGTCGGTGCCAGCCACGCTGGGAACACGCCAGCGTAGTGCTCGATCAGCATGCCGATGAAGCGTTCGAACGAACCGAGGATCGCACGGTGCAGCATGACGGGGCGAACCCGGCTGTTATCTTCGGCGATATAGCTGGCATCCAGGCGTTCTGGCAGGTTCGGGTCATACTGCAGGGTACCGCACTGCCAGTTACGGCCGAGGCAGTCGCGCAGGGTGAACTCGATCTTCGGGCCGTAGAAGGCGCCCTCGCCCGGCTGGTATTCCCACTCCAGGCCCGACTCGTTCAGGGCGTCGGCCAGCGCGCCTTCGGCACGGTCCCACAGCTCTTCGGAGCCGACACGCTTGGCCGGGCGGGTGGACAGCTTCATGGCAATGTCGGTGAAGCCGAAGTCCTTGTACACGTCCAGGGTCAGCTTGATGAAGTCGGCGGCTTCTTTCTTCACCTGTTCTTCGGTGCAGAAGATGTGCGCGTCGTCCTGCACGAAGCCACGCACGCGCATGATGCCGTGCAGCGCGCCGGAAGGCTCATTGCGGTGGCAGGCACCGAACTCGGCCAGGCGCAGCGGCAGGTCGCGGTAGCTCTTCAGGCCCTGGTTGAACACCTGCACGTGGCACGGGCAGTTCATCGGCTTGACAGCGTAGTCACGGCTTTCCGACGAGGTGGTGAACATGTTTTCGGCGTAGTTCGACCAGTGGCCGGAGCGCTCCCAGAGGATGCGGTCGACGACCTGCGGGGTCTTGATTTCCTGGTAGCCGTTGACGCGCTGAACCTGGCGCATGTACTGCTCGAGCACCTGGTACACGGTCCAGCCGTTGGCGTGCCAGAACACCATGCCCGGGGCTTCTTCCTGCAGGTGGAAGAGGTCGAGCTGCTTGCCGATCTTGCGGTGGTCGCGCTTTTCGGCTTCTTCGATGCGCTGGATGTAGGCGGCCAGTTGCTTCTTGTCGGCCCAGGCGGTGCCGTAGACGCGTTGCAGCTGCTCGTTCTTGGCATCGCCGCGCCAGTAGGCGCCGGACAGCTTGGTCAGCTTGAAGGCCTTGAGGAAGCGCGTGTTCGGCACGTGCGGGCCACGGCACATGTCGACGTATTCTTCGTGGTAGTACAGGCCCATGGCCTGCTCGTCCGGCATGTCTTCGACCAGGCGCAGCTTGTAGTCTTCGCCACGGGCCTTGAACACTTCGATGACTTCGGCGCGCGGGGTCATCTTCTTGACCACGTCGTAGTCTTTTTCGATCAGCTCCATCATGCGCTTTTCGATGGCGGCCATGTCTTCAGGGGTGAAGGGGCGCTCGTAGGCGATGTCGTAATAGAAGCCTTCGTCGATCACCGGGCCGATCACCATCTTGGCGGTCGGGTACAGCTGCTTCACCGCGTGGCCGACCAGGTGGGCACACGAGTGGCGGATGATCTCCAGTCCCTCTGCATCTTTAGGGGTGATGATCTGCAGGGTGGCGTCGTGGTTGATCAGGTCGCAGGCATCGACCAGCTTGCCGTCGACCTTGCCGGCCACGGTGGCCTTGGCCAGGCCTGCGCCGATGGATGCGGCGACGTCGGCGACGGATACGGCGTGATCAAACGAACGTTGACTGCCATCGGGAAGAGTAATAACGGGCATGGCGCCTCCTCTCCTAGTGGTGACCCCTACCAAAGGTCACGTGGGTTGGGATGAGCCAGTACAAGATCCGACCTGCCTTCCCTTGGGGGAAGCCTGCCTCACAGTGGCAGAAGCCTTTGAGCTTGCCAGGGACGAACCAGAGTGACTGGAAAGAAAAAACATCGCAGCAAGGGCCTTGCTGCAAGCCGGGCATGCTAGCACGCGGGTTGCGTGGCCCGCAGAAATATTTGGAAATTACACCGCTTCGGTGAACTATCCCGGAAAAATCCCTATCAGACCTTGGGAAGCAACCTACTCTTGATGAGACCTTAACCCAAGGAGTAACTGGTTATGCGAGTACCGTCTCTTCTGGCCCTGGCGGCCGCTGGCGCCCTGCTGCTGCCCGTGGCTGCGAACGCTGGCAACTTCCCAGCCGGGAAGGAAGCCGGCTACATGGCCCAGTGCACCCAAGTCGCCAGCAGCCAAGGCGTCGACGCCGCCACCGCGAAAAAGCACTGCGACTGTGGTGCCCAGGCGATCAAAAAGAATTTCACCGACGCGGAAATCGCCGACCTGGACAGCAACGATGGCGTCGATGCCAAGCTGATGCAGAAGGCGCAAACCGTGGTGAAACAGAGCTGCGCGCCGAAGGGCTGAAACCTTAAAGCCAGAGCAGGCCCGGCATTATTTGCCGTGGATCAATATCCTGCGAAGGTAAAAGGCGCTAGATGCGCAGAATTAGACTATGATGTACCCCGTGCTCCGTAGCCTCGGCCGCATTGCACCACTGAAAAAACTAAATGTTCTGGAGATTCACCTCATGTCCAATCGCCAACAAGGCACCGTCAAATGGTTCAATGATGAAAAAGGCTACGGCTTCATCACCCCAGCAGGCGGCGGCGACGACCTGTTCGTACACTTCAAAGCCATCGAATCCGACGGCTTCAAGAGCCTGAAAGAAGGCCAGACTGTTTCCTTCGTCGCCGAGCGCGGCCAGAAGGGCATGCAGGCTGCGCAGGTTCGTCCGGAGTAATTCGGGCAGCTGTAAAAAAACCCGCCACATGTGGCGGGTTTTTTTATGGGTGCCTGTCAGCCCCAAACACATGCTTTTTTGTGGGAGCGGCCTTGTGTCGCGAAAGGGCCGCAACGCGGCCCCGGCATTTCATGTGGCGAAGCTGCAATTCTGGGGGCGCTGCGCCCCCCTTTCGCGACGCAAGGCCGCTCCCACAAGTGGGCAGTGTGCAGGCTTGGCCTATCAACCGCAGTTGACGCGGGTCACCACACCTTGCTCGTCCACGTTCAGGTTCAGGCGCTCGGAGCGGTACTCCAGCGTCACCACGTCGTGCGGCTTGAGAATGCGTGCCATCTGTGAACCACTGGCCTTGCGCGCCTGCTCCAGCAGGGCGGCGCTGCCCGGCTTGCCGATGGCGAAGTCGGCACCGCTGGCCTCGCAGCGGCCATCGTTGCCGGCCGGCGCCTCAGGCGCCTTGCCACCCCCCGAGTTGCCGCCAGTGCTGCAACCCGCCAGCACAGCAGCCACCGCCAGGGTTGCCAGGAAAGCACGGGTACGGAACATGAATCCTCCTAAATCGATCTGGGAACTGCCTGATCCGACAGCTCCAACAAGAGTTTGTTGCACAACCGGGAAAGTCTGCCTGATCTGACCAGCAGTGGCCAAAGGCAATCGTGACCGAATTTTACCGCGCAACCGACGAGTCGCTTGGTTGGCGCCGCAAAGTCATGATTTACTTTAGGAAGTGAAGGCACAGTGCCTTCTGCGAACACCAGGATCCGGTGTCCGCCCCTCCGCCCCGGCCCCCCAGCGAGAGCCTCTCATGAGCAGCCACAGCATCGACGCCGATATCAAGGTCAAATGGGCCGAAGGCCAGAGCGCCTACAGCCCCAGCACGCCCGAAGAGTTGCTGTTGATCGCCATCGACCTGTTGGTGCGCGACCGCGGCGGCGAGGCAGCGCGCAGCTTCATCGATCAGGTGTTCGAGCGCTACGCGCCGCATGCGGCTATTGCAATCGAGCCAAGCGCGCGCTGAGCAGGTCGAAAAAGCCCTGGGCGTCAGCCTCGTTCACCCACAGCACATTGGCCGGCTGCCTGAGCACGCCGTACCAGTCGGCGATGGTCTGGCCGAAGGTCGGGCCTTCGCGGCTGTCGACACTCATGTGGATACGCCGGCCGCTGAACAGCTCGGGTTTCAGCAGGTAGGCGATGACGCTGGCATCATGCACCGGACCACCGGGCATGCCGTACAGGTCCATGTCGTGCTTGATGTAGGCCTGCAGAATGTCCACCACTTTCTTGCTGGCCTGGTTGTTCACCGCCGCCAACTGCTTGAGGCGGGCGTCGCTGGTGAGGACTTTGTGGGTGACGTCCAGCGGCAGGTAGGTCAACTGCACGCCACTGGCCAGCACCACCTCGGCGGCATGGGGGTCGGCGTAGAGGTTGAACTCCGCCGCCGGGGTGATGTTGCCACCGTTGAAGTGGGCACCGCCCATGACCACCACTTCTTTGATGCCCATGGCGATCTCGGGTTGATGGATCAGCGCCAGGGCCAGGTTGGTCTGCGGGCCGAGCATGGCAAGGGTAATGCTGTGGGGCTTGGCACTGCCCAAGGTGTCGACCAGGTATTGCACGGCATTGCCAGCGGCCAGGGGCTGTTTCGGCTCGTGCACCGGCACGCCGGTCAGCCCCTCTTCGCCGTGAACGTCGGCGGCATAGATGGGCGTACGCACCAGCGGCCGCCCTGCCCCGGCGTACACCGGGATGTCTTCGCGGCCGGCCCATTCGCGGGCCAGGCGGGCGTTGCGCGAGGTCTTTTCCAGGCGCACGTTGCCAGCGACGGTGGTGATGGCGCGGATGTTGAGGTCTTCGGGCGAGGCCATGGCCAGGAACAGCGCGACCACGTCGTCGGCACCGGGGTCGGTGTCGATGATCAGGTCACGCGGGGCGGCCTGGAGGGTGGTGGTGGCGGCTGCGGCCATGAGGGTCAGTCCTTGTAGCAGAGGTTTGAACATAGCGGCACTCCTGTTGCCCTGAAATGGAATGCGATCACTGTGGGAACGGCCTTGCGTCGCGAAAGGGGTGCGCAGCGCCCCCAGGATCTCAGCTTCGCCGCAAAAATTGCCGGGGCCGCGTTGCGGCCCTTTCGCGACGCAAGGCCGCTCCCACAAAAAATCGCACCGCGTTTCGCTTGTTAGAAGGTGACCCCGGAAATCAGGGCGATGTTGCTGTAGGGCTGGCATTCGCCGGTGCGGACGATTGCCCGGGCGTTGCGCGACAGCAGCTTGAAGTCCTCATGGCTGTGCCATTCGCGCTTGCCCAGCTTGCCCTTCAGGCGCTCGACCTCGACCAGCGCCGGCGGCACCACCTTCTGCATCTCTTCGGCCAGCACATGCCGCTCCACCTGCAGTTCGCTCAACACGGCGCGCAGCACGCTGGCAAAGTCCGGGATCCCCGGCGTCAACGCCAGGTCGATCAGTTCGACACCGGGTGGCACCGGCAAGCCGGCATCGCCAATCACCAGGATGTCGCCATGGCCCATCCCGGCGATGGTCCGTGACAGGGCGACGTTGAGCAGCAGGGTCTTCTTCATGGGGTCAGCTCCGCCAGGTAGGGAATCGACGGCTGGGCACCGGCGCGGGTGACAGACAAGGCCGCGGCGCGCTGGCCGAACGCGATGGCCTCAGCCTCCCCATTGCCCTGCACCAGCGCAGCGGCAAAACCACCAATGAAGGTGTCGCCCGCCGCCGTGGTATCCAGCGGCTGCACCTTGGGCGCCGGGAAATGCTGGCTGCCGTCCCGGCTGACAAACAACGCCCCTTGCGCGCCCAGGGTGATGATCACCTTGCCTGCGCCCAGCTGCAGCAGGCGCTCCCCTGCGCGGCGGGCACTGTCCAAATCGTCGACCCGCTCGCCGGTCAAGGCTTCGGCCTCGCTTTCGTTGGGGGTGAGGTAGTCGATATGGGCAAACCAGTCCGCTGGCAGCGGGCCGGTGGCCGGCGCCGGGTTGAGGATCACTTGCTTGCCCAGCTCGCGGCCCCTGGCCAGGGTCCAGGCCACGGTCTCTACTGGCACCTCGAGCTGGCAGATGATCACCTCGGCGGCCTGCAGCAAGGCATCGAAACGCTGTACCGACTCCGGTGTCAGCAGCCCGTTGCCGCCCGGGATGATGACGATGCAGTTCTGGCTGGCAGCATCCACGGTGATCAGCGCCACGCCACTGGATACGCCAGGGCACACGCTTACCGCCTGGCAATCGATGCCTTCCACTTCCAGCGCCTGGCGCAACTGCTGGCCGTAGGCGTCATCGCCGACATTGCCCACCATCGCCACACTGCCCCCCAGCCGCGCCACCGCCACTGCCTGGTTGGCGCCCTTGCCGCCGGGCACGGTGAAAAAATGTTCCCCGGCCAGTGTTTCGCCGGCGCGTGGCAGCCGCTGGGCGCGAGCCACCAGGTCCATGTTGAGGCTGCCGACCACCACTACCTTGGCATGCATGGCGATTCCTTAGCGGTAATCATTGAACAGGTCCGGGCGCGGCCCGGTGGATTCGCGCAGCACGATGCGCGGCGAGACAATGCGCTGCTCGGCCCCTTCGCGGCGCGGCGTGGCGATGCGCGACAGCAGCAAGGCCGCTGCGCTCTCGCCAAGCTCGCGAATCGACTGGCCGACCGTGGTCAGCGGCGGGAATACATAGCGGCTCAGCTCGATATCGTCGAAGCCGATCACCGACAGCTCGCCCGGTACGTTGATGTTGCGCTCGGCGGCGGCGCGCAATACACCGAAACCGATCATGTCGTTGCCGGCGAAAATCGCCGTCGGCCGCTTGCCATCGAGCAGCTGCGCTGCGGCAACATGGCCACCGGGGCTGGTGAAATCACAATGCAGCACGCGGCCAGCCAGCACTTCGACCTCGGCCTCGGCCATCGCCCGGCGGAAGCCACTCAGGCGCAACTGGGTAACGCCGGTTTCGGCCGGGCCGCCGATGTAGGCGATGTCGCGATGGCCGAGTTCCAGCAGATGGCGGGTTGCCAGGTAGGCGCCCTGCTCGTGGTCGATGCGCACCAGGTCGGCGTCGACACCTTCCAGTTCACGGTCGACGATGACCATCGGCGTGCGCACACAGGCCAGGCTCTGCAGCAGGTCGGCATCCTCGCCCACCGATGCCACTACCAGGCCGTCGATGCGCTTTTCCAGCAGTACGCGCAAGTAGCTGCGCTGCTTCTGCGGGTTGTCGTCGGAGTTGCACAGGATCACGCAATAACCATTGCGCTCGCAGGCGTCCTCGATGCCCCGGGCCAGCTCGGCGAAGTACGGGTTGACGCTGTTGGGCACCAGCAGGCCGATGGTGGCCGTGCTGCGCGCCTTGAGCGAACGCGCCACGGCGCTGGGCACGTAGTCGAGTTCAACAATGGCTGCCTCGACCTTGAGCCGTACCTGCTCGCTGACCGGGCGGGTCTTGTTCAGGACATGTGACACGGTGGTGTAGGAAATGCCGGCGAGGGCCGCGACGTCTTTGATGGTTGCCATGTTGTCAGTTCCGCCGGCCTGCACGCCGGCTGCGATAAGTGTCGAGCACCACGGCGATGACGATCACCGCCCCGGTGATGATGCGTTTGGTCGGTTCCGATGCGCCGATCTGCGCAAGGCCTGCAGCCAGCACAGAAATGATCAGCACGCCGAAGAAGGTACTGATGACCGAGCCGCGCCCGCCCATCAGGCTGGTACCGCCGATCACCACGGCGGCGATCACCTGCAGCTCAAGGCCGGACCCGGCGTTGGGGTCGGCGGCTTCCAGGCGCGAAATCTGGAACAGCGCGGCCAGGCCGGCGAGCAGCCCCATCAGGGCGAACACCAGCACCTTGTACGGGCGCGGGTCGATGCCGGCCAGGCGCACAGCCTCTTCATTGGTACCGATGCCGATCAGGTAACGGCCGAACACCGTGCGGGTCAGTACCAGCTGGGCCAGCACGATCACCAGCAAGGCGATGACGAAAGCCGGTGAGATACCGAAGGCCACCGGGTTGGAAAACCAGGCGTAGGCGTCGCCGATATAGGCGGTGCGCGAGTCGGTGAACTGGTAGGCCAGGCCGCGGGCCATCTCCAGTACGCCGAGCGAGACGATGAACGACGGGATGCGCCAGGCCACGGTGACGCCACCGGTGATGCTGCCGGCCAGGGCGGCGACCGCCATGCCGAGCAGGGCTGCGGGCAGCACGCCCCAGCCCCAGCCGAGGATCGCCACGCTGACGGTGGAGGCCGCCAGTGCCAGTACCGAGCCGACCGACAGGTCGATGCCGCCGATGATCAGCACGAAGGTCATGCCCACGGCCAGCACCATCAGGTCGGGGATCTGGTTGGCCAGAGTGCTGAAGGTGGCGTACGACCAGAAGTGGCTGCTCAGGAACGAAAACAGCACGATCATCGCCAGCAAGGCGCCGGCCAGGCCCAGGTAGGTGCCCAGGCCGAAGTAGGTAGCGCTGCGGCGCACGGGGGCGCTGCCCGGGGTGTCTAGGGGTGTGGTCTTCATGCATCCATCCTGGGTGCTGCGTCATGCAGCAGGGCGTCACGTTTCTGGTAGCCGGCAAAGGCGGCAGCAAGGAGCTGGTCCTGGCTCCAGAATTCGCGGTCGAAGGTATCGATCAGGCGGCCGGCGGAGAGCACGGCAATGCGATCGCAGATCAGCATCAGTTCGCGCAGGTCGCTGGACACCACCACCAAGGCCTTGCCCTGGCGCGCCAGCTCGGCCAGCAGGCCATAGATGTCGAACTTGGCACCGACGTCGATGCCGCGGGTGGGCTCGTCGAACAGCAGCACCTGGCAGTCGCGCTCCAGCCAGCGGCCGATCACCACCTTCTGCTGGTTACCGCCAGACAGCTCGCCGACCGGCTGTGCCGGGCCAGCGCTGCGAATGCGCATGGCGCTGATCTGGCGCTCGGCCAGGGCCTTTTCCGCTTCGCCGTCGAGCACCCCGACACGGGACACGGCGGGCAGGTTGCCGAGGGCGATGTTGGCGCTGACCGATTGCGTCAGCAGCAGACCTTCGCCTTTACGGTCCTCGGTGATCAGGGCGATCCCGGCGTTGACCGCCGCCTTGGGTGAATCGATGGTCACCGCCTTGAGCGGCTGGCCGACCTCGATGCTGCCGCTGTCGGCGCGGTCGGCGCCGTAGATCAGCCGCAGCAGCTCGGTGCGCCCGGCGCCGATCAGCCCGGAGATGCCGAAGATCTCCCCCGCCCTGACCTGCAGCGATACCTCGCGCACCTTGTTGCCGCGGCTCAGCTTGTCGACCTTGAGCAACGGTGCGCCGATCGTGCGGCGGCCAAGGTCGATATGCTCGCCCAGTTCGCGGCCGACCATCAGGTTGACCAATTCGGCGCTGCTGTAGCGCTGGATCGGCTCGTCGCAGACCAGCTGGCCGTCGCGCAGCACGACGATGCGCTGGGCCACACGCTGCAACTCTTCAAGGCGATGCGAGATGTAGACGATGGCCACGCCGCGCTGGCGCAGGCGCTCGATCTGGGTGAACAGCAACTCCACTTCGCGGGCGGTGAGCATCGCCGTGGGCTCGTCGAAGATCAGCACATGGCAGTCGCCGATCAGGTTGCGGGCGATCTCGACCATCTGCTGATGGCCGATACCCAGCTCGCCGACCGGGGTGTCCGGGTCGATGGCATCCAGGCCGACCTGGGCCATGGCAGCCGTGGCCAGCTGGCGCAGGCGCTTGTGGCTGATCCAGCCGAAGCGGCTGGGCAGGTTGTCGAGGAACAGGTTTTCCGCCACGGTCAGGGTCGGCAGCAGGTTGAGCTCCTGCATGACCATGCGCACACCGAGGCGCTCGGCCTCGCTGCGGCTGGCCGGCGCATAGGCCTGGCCGCGGTAGCTCATGTGCCCGCTGCTGGGTGTTTCCAGGCCGCAGATGAGCTTGGACAATGTGCTCTTGCCCGCGCCGTTCTCGCCGGTCAGCGCCAGCACTTCGCCAGCGCGCAAGGCCAGGCTGACCTCGGCCAGCACCGGTTGCGCGTAGCGCTTGCCCAGGCCGCTGGCGGCAAGCACGACTTCATTGGCCGATGCTGGCATGGCCATCTCTCCTGCTTGGGGTCAGGGCTTGGTGATCAGTTCGACCGGGGTCTGGATGACGTTGTCGGCGTCCACGTCGGGCTTTTCACCCTTGAGCACCTTCAACGCCGCCTGGATGCCGAACACCGCCTGCTGGCTGGCAGCCTGGTCGAGGGTGGCGAGCACGCGGCCATCCTTGAGCATCGGCTTGATGGCGTTGATGTTGTCGTAACCCACCACCTGCACCTGGCCGGTCTTGCCGGCGGCGCGCACGGCCGAGACGGCACCCAGGGCCATGCTGTCGTTGCCGGCCAGCAGCGCCTTGAGGTCGGGGTATTCGTTGAGCATGGACGCGGCGACAGCGTTGCCCTTGTCGATCTCCCAGTTGCCGGACTGCACCGAGACGATCTTCATCCCGGCGGCATCCATGGCGTCCTTGAAGCCGGCGGTACGCTGCTGGGCATTGGTGGTGGTCGGCACGCCTTCGATGATGCCGACCTGGTCACCGGCCTTGAGCTTCTGCTGGGCCAGGTAGTCGCCGACCATGCGTGCGCCCTTGCGGTTGTCAGGGCCGACGAAGGGCACGCTGATGCCTTTGCTCTTGAGCAGTTCAGGGTCCAGGCGGTTGTCGATGTTGATGACGACGACGCCCTGGTCCATGGCTTTCTTCACCGCCGAGACCAGCGCCTTGGAGTCGGCCGGCGCAATCACCAGGGCCTTGGCGCCGGAATTGACCATTTGCTCGACGATGCGAATCTGCTCACCGGTATCGGTTTCGTTCTTGATGCCGTTGGCGACCAGGTCGAACTCGCCAGTGTGAGCTTTCTGGTAGTCCTTGGCACCGTCTTCCATGGTGCGGAAGAACTCGTTGGCCAGCGACTTCATGACCAGCGCGACCTTGGGTTTTTCCTCTGCATGGGCAGCAGACGGCAGCATGGCGAGGGACAGCGACGAGATGACGGCGAGCGCCAGCAGACGACCGGGGAACGGCAGCTTCATGGGAGATGACTCCGAATCTTGTGTTTTTTATCGGATCGCAAACGTTTGCGTTAGGTAACTATGGAAACAAGACCTGGTTTTGTCAAATCCGTTTCGCTGGCGGGGGCAAGACGCAAGCGGTGCTGATTATCCGGAATTTTTTCGAAAAACCGAACACCTTTCCTATGCTTGTTCGGGATTCCGAATGGAAAACGCCTTTGTGGGAGCGGCCTTGCGTCGCGAAAGGGCCGCAACGCGGCCCCGGCAATCCAAGCGGCGAAGCTGAAACCCTGGGGGTGCTTCGCACCCCTTTCGCGACGCAAGGCCGCTCCCACAAGAGACTGCGCGCAGCTGGTACGAAATCTGCCTGCTTTCACGCGCAACACAGCAAACACCTCATCAGGAAGAGAGAGAACAATAATTATGAATGCTGCATTGAAGTCCTTCGCCCCCAGCGCCCTGGCGCTGCTGCTGATCCTGCCTGCCACTGCCTCGGCGAAGGAAGCCGAAACCCAGCAGAAACTGGCCAACGTGGTCATCCTCGCCACCGGCGGCACCATTGCCGGCGCTGGCGCCAGCGCCGCCAACAGCGCCACTTACCAGGCCGCCAAGCTCGGCGTCGACAAGCTGATTGCCGGCGTGCCGGAACTGGCCGACCTGGCCAACGTGCGCGGCGAGCAGGTGATGCAGATCGCCTCCGAAAGCATCACCAACGACGACCTGTTGAAACTGGCCAAGCGCGTCGCCGAGCTTGCCGACAGCCAGGACGTGGATGGCATCGTCATCACCCACGGCACCGACACCCTCGAAGAGACTGCCTATTTCCTCAACCTGGTCGAGAAGACCGACAAGCCGATCGTGGTGGTCGGCTCGATGCGCCCGGGCACGGCGATGTCCGCCGACGGCATGCTCAACCTGTACAACGCCGTGGCGGTGGCCAGCGACAAGCAGTCGCGCGGCAAGGGCGTGCTGGTGACCATGAACGACGAGATCCAGTCCGGCCGCGACGTGAGCAAGTCGGTCAACATCAAGACCGAAGCGTTCAAGAGTGCCTGGGGCCCGATGGGCATGGTGGTGGAAGGCAAGTCGTACTGGTTCCGCTTGCCAGCCAAGCGCCATACCACCCAGTCGGAGTTCGACATCAAGCAGATCAGCAGCCTGCCGCAGGTGGACATTGCCTACAGCTACGGCAATGTGACCGATACCGCCTACAAGGCGCTGGCACAGAGCGGGGCGAAAGCGATCATCCATGCCGGTACCGGCAATGGCTCGGTGTCGTCGCGGGTGGTGCCGGCGCTGCAGGAGCTGCACAAGAACGGCGTGCAGATCATCCGCTCGTCCCACGTCAACCAGGGCGGCTTCGTGCTGCGCAATGCCGAACAGCCGGATGACAAGTACGACTGGGTGGTGGCCCATGACCTGAACCCACAGAAGGCGCGGATTCTGGCGATGGTGGCGATGACCAAGACCCAGGACAGCAAGGAGCTGCAGCGGATCTTCTGGGAGTACTGATAGCGGTATGACCTTGGGCTGGTGCATGGCCTGCACCGGCCCTTTCGCGGCTAAAGCCGCTCCCACAGGGGGGATGCGATACCTGTGGGAGCGGGTTTACCCGCGAAGAATCCAGCGCTGACCCAGTTGCGAAATACTTTGCCTTGAAATACTGTACGCACATACAGCACAACAAGGAATCGCCTCCGTGGCCAACACCGCCGAAGCAACCGCAAGCAGCTACCAACAACTGGGCCTGCGCATTCAGAAGATCATCAACAATCCCCTCGCCCAGCGCAGCCGCGCCGCGCTGATCTTCCGCCTGGAACACGAGTCGCCTGACGATTGGGAAACCCTGCTCGAGGAAATTGCCGAGAACGACAACGTCACCCTCGCCCACCGCGACGACGGCGGCGTACAGATCTTCTGGACCGTACCGAAGGAAGACTGAGGCTCAGGCCAGCGCCTGCAGGTAGGCACTGGCCTCGCGGTAACGGGCCAGCCGCGCCAGGTCGGCGGGGCCAGGCACGGGAATACGCGACAGGTCACTGTTGTCGGCCAGGTCGGCCAGCTTGACGGTGCGCGCCAACGGGTCACTGCCCAGGCGCACCACGAAATCCTGATAGCTTTCGCCCTTGTTCCGGCTCAGGGCCAGCAAGGCGGCGAGAATTTTCAGGGGGAAGCCCTCACGGGCCAAGTCGGAAAGGGTCAGCGACGTGTCTTCGATCACGTCGTGCAGCACCGCGACTATGCGCTGTTCTGGCGTGCTGACCCGCATCATCACCCGCAACGGGTGGAGGATATATGCTGCCCCACCCTTGTCGTATTGCCCTTCATGTGCCCTGGCGGCCACGGCAATGGCCCGCTCCAGCGTAGACATGAGGCCCTCCCCGTTTGGCTAGTCTCAGGGCAAGCATAGCCGGGTAAGGCTACAGATTACAGTTAACGCTGCGCACCATGCTGGATGACGATCGAATCGGTACCCAGCTTGGCCATGACCTCGGCCTTGCGCGCATCGGCTTCGGCCTTGCTCGGGAACGGCCCCATCAACACCACCGGCTTGCCATCACGGTATACGACCGAAGAAGGGATGCCTTTCTCGATCAAGCGTGCAGTCATGTCGGACAGCGCGCCCATGTTGGCGCCCTGGATCACTTCGACATCCCACCCCTCAGGAGCCGGTTGATCGGCCAGCGCCTCGGCACGGCGCTGCAGGTCGGCCCCGCCGCAGTATTCACGGATACGCAGGTTGTTGCCGCCATCATCGACGATGATTTCGTATTGGCCCTCGCCACCCTTGATCGCCACATAGCTGCGATAGGCCTCGTACTGGCCGGCATCGTCCTTGCCACGCACCTGCCCGCAGATTGTGCCCTTGGTGTCGATCCGCACGTTGCCGAACTTGGCGGTCTTGGGGTTGTGCAGGTGCTCGGCAACCTGTTTATGCACACCTTCGACCTCGTTCTCACAGCCCGCCAGGGCCAGCACTGCCAATACCACTGCCAGTTTGCGCACGCGTGTACCTCCAGATTCGAAGGGGCGGATTCTAACACGGCCACTCGGGGCACTGCCCGCGACCAAAGGTTACACGCTGCTTCGAGGGTAACCCGAAAGCAAAAAGGGCGCCCCTTGCGGGACGCCCTTCTTGATGCCCGGAAACCCGGGGCTTTGTTTGGTAGGCACAATTGGACTCGAACCAACGACCCCCACCATGTCAAGGTGGTGCTCTAACCAACTGAGCTATGTGCCTGTCGTGTGGTGCGAATATTAGTGATCGAATGCGCACCTGTAAAGCGTTTTTTTCAAAAAAATCAAAAACTTTCAGAAACCTGCAAGCGCTGGCAACCGCCACGCCGAACAGGCCCATAATGCAAAAAGGGCGCCCCCTGCGGGTCGCCCTTTTCGCTGCCCGCAGCGCGGGACTTTGTTTGGTAGGCACAATTGGACTCGAACCAACGACCCCCACCATGTCAAGGTGGTGCTCTAACCAACTGAGCTATGTGCCTGTCGTGTGGTGCGCATTCTACGCAATCCAAAAACCCTGTCAACACTTTTTTTCGCGCTAACTCACTGAATCTTAAACTGTTTATAGAGAGTGGCGAGCCGCAGGCCCGTAAAGGAATTTCAACAGACGACTAGCGGGTGTTTATTATTATTGATAGCATCGGTACATTCGTTAAAAATATAAAACACGAGGTTCCTGCAGCATGGCTAACACCCCCTACCCCCAGTCCTACTACGCCGCCTCGGCCAACCCGGTGCCGCCACGTCCGGCGCTGCAGGGTGAGGTGGAAACCGATATCTGCATCATCGGTGCCGGCTACACCGGCCTGTCCAGCGCGCTGTTCCTGCTGGAAAACGGCTTCAAGGTGAGCATCGTCGAAGCAGCCAAGGTCGGCTTCGGCGCATCGGGCCGCAACGGTGGTCAGATCGTCAACAGCTACAGCCGCGACATCGACGTCATCGAGCGCACTGTCGGCCCTAAAGAAGCACAGCTGCTCGGCAAGATGGCCTTCGAAGGCGGCCGTATCATTCGTGAGCGCGTGGCCAAGTACAACATTCAGTGCGACCTGAAGGACGGCGGCGTGTTCGCCGCGCTGACCGCCAAGCAGATGGGTCACCTGGAGTCGCAAAAACGCCTGTGGGAACGCTTCGGCCACACCCAGCTGGAGCTGATGGACAAGAAGCGCATCCGTGAAGTGGTTGCCTGCGACAACTATGTCGGCGGCATGCTGGACATGAGCGGCGGTCACATCCACCCGCTGAACCTGGCCCTGGGCGAAGCCGCCGCAGTCGAGTCGCTGGGCGGCATCATTTACGAGCAGACCCCGGCCATCCGTATCGAGCGTGGCGCCAACCCGGTTGTGCATACCCCGCAAGGCAAGGTCCGCGCCAAGTTCATCATCGTTGCCGGCAACGCCTACCTGGGCAACCTGGTACCGGAACTGGCCGCCAAGTCGATGCCGTGCGGCACCCAGGTGATCACCACCGAGCCGCTGGGCGAAGAACTGGCCCGCACCCTGCTGCCGCAGGACTACTGCGTGGAAGACTGCAACTACCTGCTCGACTACTACCGCCTGACCAGCGACAAGCGCCTGATCTTCGGCGGTGGCGTGGTGTACGGTGCACGCGACCCGGCCAACATCGAAGCGATCATTCGTCCGAAGATGCTCAAGGCCTTCCCACAGCTGAAGAACGTCAAGATCGACTACGCCTGGACCGGCAACTTCCTGCTGACCCTGTCGCGCCTGCCTCAGGTCGGCCGTATCGGCGACAACATCTACTACTCGCAGGGTTGCTCTGGCCACGGCGTGACTTACACCCACCTGGCGGGCAAGGTACTGGCCGAGGCCCTGCGCGGCCAGGCCGAACGTTTCGACGCCTTCGCCGGCCTGCCGCACTACCCGTTCCCGGGTGGCCAGATGCTGCGAGTGCCGTTCAGCGCCATGGGTGCCTGGTACTACAGCCTGCGCGATCGTCTGGGCTTCTGATGAGGTAAGCAGGCCTGGCCTCATCGCGGGTAAACCCGCTCCTACAGGGACCGTACAAGGTTCGAAACCATTGCAGTAGCTGTAGGATCGGGTTTACCCGCGATGAGGCCGGCGCAGGTAACTATTTACTCAGGCTGCGCACAGCCTGTTTTGCCGCCACTTCCTGGCCCGCCCGGGCCAGTTCATCGGCAGCCTGCAGCCAACGCTGACGGTCCACCTGGGCCGGCAGCTGGCGCGGCGGCTGCACCAGCACCGCCCAACTCCCCTCCTTCGCCCACGCCGAGGCAAAGTCATCGAACGCCATCAACTGGCGCCGATGCATCCCCGAGCGCAGCAATACGCGCTTCTTGAAGCTGTCATAGCCGATCAGCACCGCGTAACGCGGTTCGCTCCACCACGCCGAACCTTCTCGGTAACGCAGCAATACCGGATTGCCAGCGGCCACCTGGGTCAGCAGGGCATCCAGTTGCTTGTCCAGCGGGTACACCAGCATGCCGTACTCGCGGGCCACCCGCGGGATACTGGTTTCCAGCGCGTCGGCCCCCTTGGGCAGGTTCAGCGGTTTGTCCAGCAGCCCCGGGGTGATCGGCGCGCCTTGCTGGGACAGCAGCGCGGCCAAGGCCATCGAGCCACTGTGGTTGGCATTGCCGCGGTAGAACGGCACGCTACTGATCTCGACCCGCTGCGGCATGCCCTTGAGGCTGGCGGGCGGTGCACTGGCGCAGCCGCCCAGGGTCGCGGCCACCAGGCAGGCGGCCAACAGTCGACGCGGGACGGTTGCCCAGCGCTTGCAGGAATGTTGCTCCATGGACACTCGCTTGTTCCGATGCCAGGCAGGCAGCGCCCGGCTCTGGCCACCGATCATAGGGCGCCGCGTTGCGCGGGTATAGTCCGACAAGTGAACGGAACCAATCGGCTTGAGCCATCGACCTTTGATCAATGGAACGTCACGGCCGGGCAGCTAGACTAAAGCTGTGTCTGGAGGGCAAACCGCAGGTTGGCCCAAGAGAAGGAGGCACACATGAGCCTGACCATGGCAATCCTCATGCTGGTGGGTATGTGGCTGAGCGTCGCGGCCGCCATGCTGTGGGGTGTTCTGCGTATCGTGCGGCGTCATTCCCCGCATCACCACCTGCCACCGCAGGCCCCGGCCAAAGCGCAGCCTGTGCGCAGGGCGCGGCGGCATGCCAGGGCCCACTGAGGCCACTTCACCTGAATGCAAACGGGGCGCTTGGCGCCCCGTTGTCTTTTATCAGCCTTCTGCAGCTTCACGCTTGAGCCGCGCTCGGCGAGCCAGGATGTTGAGGATCTCGATCACCGTCGAGAAGGCCATCGCCGCGTACACATAGCCTTTCGGTACATGGGCGCCAAAACCTTCGGCGATCAGCGTCATGCCGATCATGATCAGGAAGCCCAGCGCCAGCATGACCACCGTCGGGTTGTCGTTGATGAAGTTGGCCAGCGGGTCGGCGGCCACCATCATGACGATGACGGCGGTGATCACGGCAATGATCATGATCGGCAGGTGCTCGGTCATGCCCACGGCGGTGATGATGCTGTCGACCGAGAAGACGATGTCCAGCAACAGGATCTGGAAGATCGCCGCGGCAAAGCCCAGGGTGACCGTGGAAGACACCTTGGCCTCTTCCTTGGCACCGTGCGGGTCGACGTTCTCGTGGATCTCCTTGGTGGCCTTCCACAGCAGGAACAGGCCGCCAGCGATCAGGATCACGTCCTTCCACGAGAAGGCATTACCGAACACTTCGAACACCGGGTCGGTCAACTGCACGATCCAGGCCACGGTGCTGAGCAGGGCCAGGCGCATGACCAGCGCCATGCTGATACCGATACGGCGTGCCTTGGAACGGTATTCAACGGGCAGTTTGTTGGTCAGGATCGAGATGAAGATCAGGTTGTCGATACCCAGTACCACTTCCATGGCCACCAACGTAGCCAGGGCGACCCAGGCGGTGGGGCTAGCGGCGAGTTCCAGCAAGTATTCCATTGTTCAAATCCTGAAGCGGCGGTTAGGGTCAGATTTCTTGGGTGTGGGTTTTCTTCTCGGCGTCCTTGGGCTTCTGGCCCTCGTGACCGATGGCATCGCTCAACGCCTGCTGGGCGGCCTTGTTGGTGTCGTCGATGGCCTGCTTGGCCGACTTGGCGGCTTGGTCGAGCATTTGCTGGGCAGACTTCTCGGCCTGGTCGCAACCCGCCAGGCTGAACAGCGCCAGGGCCAGCACCAGCGGGGTGCCAATGGATTTGAAATGCAGCATGGTGTCCTCGCTTGAAAAATCCCGGCGGCGCGAAGCGCCTGATGGGGTCGCATTCTAAAGACGCCAATAGTTCAGGAAAATTCGTATTTCCAGTGTGTATACTTCGGTTTTTTCGAATCGGGACCCGCGCGCGTGCTCAACTATCGACAGCTCCATTACTTCTGGGCCGTGGCCAAGACTGGCAGCATCGCCCGCGCCAGCGAGCAGCTGAACCTGACGCCGCAGACCATCAGCGGGCAGATCAGCCTGTTCGAGCAGACCTACGGGCTGGAGCTGTTCCAGCGGGTTGGTCGACAACTGGAGCTGACCGAGACCGGCCGTCAGGCACTGGTCTATGCCGAGCAGATGTTCCAGATCGGCGGCGAACTGGAGGCCATGCTCAGGGCCGGCCCGCAGGAGCAGATCCTGTTTCGCGTGGGGGTGGCCGACGTGGTGCCGAAGTCGATCGTCTACCGGCTGCTGGCCCCGACCATGGAGCTGGATGAAGTGCTGCGCATCAATTGCCGCGAAGACAAGCTCGAACGGCTACTGGCAGACCTGGCGATCCAGCGCCTGGACCTGGTGATTTCCGACAGCCCGATGCCCAGCCATCTGGATATCAAGGGTTATAGCCAGAAGCTCGGCGAATGCGGCCTGAGCTTCTTCGCCACCCCGGCCCTGGCCAGCCAGCATGCAGGCCCCTTCCCCGCCTGCCTGCAGGATGCGCCGCTACTGATTCCCGGGCCGGAAACCGTGGTGCGCAGCCGCCTGTTGCGCTGGCTGGGCGAGCAACAGGTGCAGCCCAGGATCGTTGGCGAGTTCGATGACAGTGCGCTGATGCAGGCATTCGGCCAGTCGGGCAGCGGGATATTCGTGGCGCCAAGTGTGATTGCCGAGGAGGTGTGCCGGCAGTATGGCGTCGCACTGATTGGCCAGACCGAAGCGGTGCATGAGTCGTTCTATGCCATTTCGGTGGAGCGCAAGGTCAAGCATCCGGGGATCGTGGCGATTACCGAGGGGGCACGGCGCGAACTGTTCCACTGGTAGTGGCGGCTCGCGAAAGGGCCGGGCCTGATTGTGCTAGAGTCGCGCCCTTTGAAGATTTCGAGACTCCGCTGCACATGACGCCTGTTCTCCGCCTTGTAAACCGCACCAGCCTGGTGACCCAAATCGTCATCGGCCTTGTCGCCGGCATCGCCCTGGCCCTGCTGGCACCCGCCATCGCCCGTGACCTGGGCTTTCTCGGCAAAGTGTTCGTCAGCGCCCTGAAGGCTGTCGCGCCGGTGCTGGTGTTCATTCTGGTCATGGCGTCGATCGCCAACCACCGCCACGGCCAGGAAACCCACATCCGCCCGATCCTCTGGCTGTACCTGCTGGGCACCTTCGCGGCCGCGGTGGTGGCCGTGGTCGCCAGCATGCTGTTCCCGTCGCAACTGGCCCTGAGTGCCAGCGAGGCGGCCCTCAGCGCGCCGGGCGGTATCAGCGAGGTGATGCAGAACCTACTGCTGAGCGCGGTCGACAACCCGATCAACGCCTTGCTCAACGCCAACTTCATCGGTGTGCTGACCTGGGCCATCGGCCTGGGCGTGGCCCTGCGCCACGCTGGCGACACCACCCGCACCGTGGTCGAAGACCTGTCCAATGGGGTGACCTTGATCGTGCGCGTGGTGATCCGCTTCGCCCCGCTGGGTATCTTCGGGCTGGTCAGCTCGACCCTGGCGCAGTCTGGCCTGGGCGCCCTGCTCGGCTACCTGCACCTGCTGGGTGTGCTGATCGGTTGCATGCTGTTCGTGGCGCTGGTGATGAACCCGCTGATCGTGTTCTGGAAAATCCGCCGCAACCCTTACCCGCTGACCTTGCTGTGCCTGCGCGAAAGCGGCATTACCGCGTTCTTCACCCGCAGTTCGGCCGCCAACATCCCGGTCAATCTGGCGCTGTCGGAGCGCCTGGGGCTGCATGAGGACACCTATTCGGTTTCGATCCCGCTGGGGGCGACCATCAACATGGCAGGCGCGGCAATCACCATCACCGTGCTGACCCTGGCGGCTGTGCACACCCTCGGCATTCCTGTCGACCTGCCCACTGCAGTGCTGCTGAGTGTGGTTGCGGCGGTGTGTGCCTGCGGCGCCTCTGGGGTTGCCGGGGGGTCGCTGTTGCTGATTCCGCTGGCGTGCAGCCTGTTCGGCATCCCCAGCGAGATTGCCATGCAAGTGGTGGCGGTGGGCTTCATCATTGGCGTGCTGCAGGATTCGGCGGAGACGGCGCTGAATTCGTCGACCGATGTGCTGTTTACTGCGGCGGCGTGCCAAGCCGAAGAGCGGCGTAACGCGTGAGGCCGCCGGGGCCGCCTTGCGGCCCCAATTGCCATGGACCGCGGCATTACCTACGCTAGTGGCCTTTCCCCAGCCATGAGACAGGGCCATGTCAGAACACCCAACCGCCGGCGAAGGTCGCCTCAGCAGCATCGAGATCCGCATTCTCGGCGCGCTCATCGAGAAGCAGGCCACCAGCCCGGAAAGCTACCCGCTGACCCTTAACGCCCTGGTCCTGGCCTGTAACCAGAAGACCAGCCGGGAACCTGTCATGAACCTCAGCCAAGGCCAGGTCGGCCAGGCCCTGCGCGCCCTCGAGGGCCAGGGCATGACCCGGTTGCAGATGGGCAGCCGTGCCGACCGCTGGGAACAGCGGGTGGACAAAGCCCTGGAACTGGTACCGGCGCAGCTGGTGCTGATGGGCCTGATGTTCCTGCGGGGGCCGCAGACCCTCAACGAACTGCTGACCCGCAGCAACCGCCTGCACGACTTCGACGACACCGAGCAGATCCAGCACCAACTGGAGCGCCTGATTTCACGCGACCTGGCCTTGCACCTGCCACGCCAGGCCGGGCAGCGGGAAGACCGCTATACCCATGCCCTGGGTGACCCGGCAGAAATCGAGGCGATTCTGGCAGCGCGCCAGCAAGACGGTGGTGCTCGCAGCAGTGGCAGCAGCGTGTCGGAAGAGCGTATCGAAGCCCTGGAGGCACGGATCGCGGCACTGGAAGCACGACTGGCCGAGCTGGAAGGCTGAGCCGGCTAGGGTTCAGGGTCGGGGAAATTGCGGCAGCTCTTGCGTTCGGCCAGTTCCCGGTCACTGGGGCGCTGGTCGACGAACACGGTACGGCCGTCTGCGTAGATTTCGAGGTAGCCCCAGTGCAGGTCCTGCTCTTTCTGCCCGGGCTTGGGGGGGATTAGCCACCAGGGTTCGCGGCTGATCAGGGTCATGGTGGAGCTCCTGAAGGTGTCTGCGGTAAGCATAGACACCTTCAGGTAATGCTTTGCTTGTGCCGGCCCTTTCGCGGCTTCAGCCGCGAAAGGCCGGTACAGGCTTACGCCGGTGCCGAAGTCCGGATCAGGTGATCGAACGCTGCCAGCGAGGCCTTGGCGCCCTCACCCACCGCGATGACGATCTGCTTGTACGGCACGGTGGTCACGTCACCTGCGGCAAACACACCCGGCACGCTGGTCTGGCCCTTGGCGTCGACGATGATCTCGCCACGTGGCGACAGCTCGACCGTGCCTTTGAGCCAATCAGTGTTCGGCAGCAGGCCGATCTGTACGAAGATGCCTTCCAGCGCCAGGTCATGCACCTCATCGGTGTTGCGGTCCTTGTAACGCAAACCCGTCACTTTTTCGCCATTGCCCACCACTTCGGTGGTCAGCGCGCTGGTGATCACCTTGACGTTCGGCAGGCTGTGCAGCTTGCGCTGCAGCACAGCATCCGCACGCAGCTGGCTGTCGAACTCGATCAGCGTCACCTGGGCGACGATACCGGCCAGGTCGATGGCCGCTTCCACGCCCGAGTTGCCGCCGCCGATCACCGCCACGCGCTTGCCCTTGAACAGCGGGCCGTCGCAGTGCGGGCAGTAGGCCACGCCGCGGGCGCGGTATTCCTGCTCGCCCGGCACGTTTATTTCGCGCCAGCGGGCGCCCGTGGCGAGGATCACCGTCTTGGCCTTGAGCGAGGCACCGCCGGCCAGGCGCACTTCGTGCAGGCCGCCGTCGGTACCCGGAATCAACGCTTCGCCGCGCTGCAGGTTCATGATATCGACGTCGTACTGCTTGACGTGTTCTTCCAGCGCCGTGGCCAGCTTCGGCCCTTCGGTTTCCTGCACCGAAATGAAGTTTTCGATGGCCAAGGTATCGAGCACCTGGCCGCCGAAACGCTCGGCAGCGACACCGGTGCGGATGCCTTTACGGGCGGCATAGATGGCCGCTGCGGCCCCCGCAGGGCCACCGCCGACCACCAGCACGTCGAAGGCGTCCTTGGCGTTGATCTTCTCGGCCTGGCGGGCACCGGCATTGGTGTCGAGCTTGCCGAGGATTTCTTCGAGGCCCATGCGGCCCTGGCCGAACACTTCGCCGTTCAGGTAGATGCTCGGCACCGCCATGATCTTGCGCGACTCGACTTCATCCTGGAACAGCGCACCGTCGATGGCCACGTGGCGCACATTGGGGTTGAGCACGGCCATCAGGTTCAGCGCCTGGACCACGTCCGGGCAGTTCTGGCACGACAGCGAGAAGTAGGTTTCGAAGGTGAACTCGCCTTCCAGCGCCTGGATCTGCTCGATCACCTCGCTACTGGCCTTGGACGGGTGGCCGCCGACTTGCAGCAGCGCCAGCACCAGGGAGGTGAATTCGTGGCCCATGGGGATGCCGGCGAAGCGCAGGCTAATGTCGGCACCCGGGCGGTTCAGCGAGAACGAAGGGCGACGGGCATCGCTGCCGTCCGCGCTGAAGGTAATGAGGTTCGACAGGCCGGCGATTTCCACCAGCAGGTCGTGCAGTTCGCGGGACTTCGCGCCGTCGTCGAGGGAGGCAACGATCTCGATCGGCTGGGTGACCCGCTCCAGGTAGGTTTTCAGTTGCGATTTAAGCGTGGCGTCCAACATACGGGCGATTCCTTTTTTCAAAACTCGGATACAAAAACGCCCAGGCGAGGTCGCCCGGGCGCTTTTACGGGGCGGTAGGTGTTTCAGCTTTGGCGGCTGGCTACCGCCCGCGACGTGCACATCGGCTTAGATCTTGCCGACCAGGTCCAGCGACGGCGCCAGAGTGGCTTCGCCTTCTTTCCACTTGGCCGGGCAAACTTCGCCTGGGTGAGCGGCAACGTACTGGGCAGCCTTGACTTTGCGCAGCAGCTCGGCTGCGTCGCGGCCAACACCACCGTCGTTCAGTTCGACGATCTTGATCTGGCCTTCCGGGTTGATCACGAAGGTACCGCGATCGGCCAGGCCGGCTTCTTCGATCAGCACGTCGAAGTTGCGCGAAATGACGTGGGTCGGGTCACCGATCAGCGGGTACTGGATCTTGCCGATGGTTTCCGAAGTGTCGTGCCAGGCTTTGTGGGTGAAGTGGGTGTCGGTCGATACGCCGTAGATTTCCACGCCCAGCTTCTGGAACTCGGCGTAGTTGTCGGCGAGGTCACCCAGCTCGGTCGGGCAAACGAAGGTGAAGTCGGCCGGGTAGAAGAACACGACGGACCACTTGCCTTTCAGGTCGGCTTCGCTGACCTGGACGAACTCGCCCTTGTGGTAGGCGGTGGCGTTGAACGGTTTGACCTGGCTGTTGATGATAGGCATGAGAGACGCTCCTTCATGGGGTTGGAATCAGTTGATGGAAAGAATCCTAACTGCTGGCCCCGACAAAGGCTCATTGGCAAAGCTCATGCTTGTGATTGGTTTTGGCTATAACCGCAGATAATTAATAGAAGGGAATGGGCTGAGCAAAGGATTGCGCGGTAGTCGAGGGCCTCATCACCGGGGGGCGGTGACGAGGCCCGCAGCCTCAGCGGGTGACGGTGCGCATGGTGACGAACTCTTCAGCGGCAGTCGGGTGCACGCCAATGGTGTCGTCGAACAACTGCTTGGTCGCTCCGGCCTTGAGGGCAATACCCAGGCCCTGGATGATCTCGCCGGCGTCCGGGCCGACCATGTGGCAGCCCAGTACCTTGTCGGTCTCGGCGTCCACCACCAGCTTCATCAGGGTCTTTTCCTGGATGTCGGTGAGGGTCAGCCTCATGGCGCGGAAGCGGCTCTCGAAGATCTGCACCTTGTGCCCGGCTGCCAGTGCCTGCTCCTCGGTGAGGCCGACAGTGCCGATCGGTGGCTGGCTGAACACCGCCGTCGGGATGTTCTGGTAATCCACCTTGCGGTACTGCTCTGGCTTGAACAGCCGCCTGGCCACGGCCATGCCTTCGGCCAGGGCCACCGGGGTGAGCTGCACGCGGCCGATCACATCGCCAATCGCGAGGATCGACGGTGCGGTGGTCTGGTACTGCTCGTCGACGCGGATGAAACCGCGGGCATCCAGTTCAACCCCGGTGTTTTCCAGGCCCAGGTTGTCGAGCATCGGGCGGCGGCCGGTGGCGTAGAACACGCAATCGGCGACCAGCTCGCGGCCGTCCTTGAGGGTGGCTTTCAGGCTGCCGTCCTCAAGCTTGTCAATGCGCTGGATGTCGGCGTTGAACTGCAGGTTCATGCCGCGCTTTTCCAGCTCTTCCTTGAGGTGGGTACGCACCGAGCCGTCGAAGCCCCGCAGGAACAGTTCCCCGCGATACAGCAAGGTGGTGTCGGCGCCCAGGCCCTGGAAGATGCCGGCGAACTCGACGGCGATATAACCACCGCCAACCACCAGCACGCGGCGCGGCAGTTCCTTGAGGTAGAACGCCTCGTTGGAGGTGATGGCCAGTTCCTTGCCCGGAATGTCCGGCACCTGCGGCCAGCCGCCGGTGGCAATCAGGATGTGCTCGGCGCTGAACCGCTGGCCGTCCACTTCCACCTCGTTGGCACCGGTGATGCGGGCATGGCCTTGCAGCAAGGTCACGCCACTGTTCACCAGCAGGTTGCGGTAGATGCCATTGAGGCGCTCGATCTCGCGGTTCTTGTTGGCGATCAGCGTGCCCCAGTCGAAATGGCCCTCTTCCAGGGTCCAGCCGAAGCCGGCGGCCTGTTCCAGTTCATCGGCGACATGGGCGCCGTAGACCAGCAGCTTCTTCGGCACGCAGCCGACGTTGACGCAGGTGCCACCGAGGTAGCGGCTCTCGGCCACTGCCACTTTTGCACCGAAGCCCGCAGCGAAGCGCGCTGCGCGCACGCCGCCGGAACCGGCGCCAATCACGAACAGATCAAAATCGTAGGCCATGTATTCACTCTCCTAGGCAGGCGCCCAGCATAACGCCGTTGTCTTGCGCGCACAAAAAAGCCACCCCGAAGGGTGGCTCCTTGAACCCGCATTGGCGTATCAGTACGCCTTGCCGGCCTTGTAGAAGTTCTCGAAGCAGAAGTTGGTCGCCTCGATGTAGCCTTCGGCGCCACCGCAGTCGAAACGCTTGCCCTTGAACTTGTAGGCAATCACGTTGCCTTCGGCGGCCTGTTTCATCAGCGCGTCGGTGATCTGGATCTCGCCACCTTTGCCTGGCTCGGTCTGTTCGATTTTCTCGAAGATGTCCGGGGTCAGGATGTAGCGACCGATGATCGCCAGGTTGGACGGGGCGTCTTCCGGCTTCGGCTTCTCGACCATGGAGTCGACGCGGAAAATGCCGTCCTTGATTTCTTCACCGGCGATGACGCCGTACTTGTTGGTTTCCTGCGGATCGACTTCCTGGATGGCAACGATCGAGCAGCGGTACTTCTTGTACAGCGCGACCATCTGCGCGAGCACGCCTTCGCCTTCGAGGTTGACGCACAGGTCATCCGCCAGGACCACGGCGAACGGTTCGTCACCGATCAGCGGGCGGCCGGTCAGGATGGCGTGGCCCAGGCCTTTCATTTCGGTCTGGCGGGTGTAGGAGAACGAGCATTCGTCGAGCAGGCGACGGATACCGACCAGGTATTTTTCCTTGTCGGTGCCCTTGATCTGGTTTTCCAGCTCGTAGCTGATGTCGAAGTGGTCTTCAAGCGCGCGCTTGCCGCGGCCGGTGACGATGGAAATCTCGTTCAGACCAGCGTCCAATGCTTCTTCAACGCCATACTGGATCAGTGGCTTGTTGACCACCGGCAGCATTTCCTTGGGCATGGCTTTGGTAGCTGGCAGGAAGCGAGTGCCGTAGCCGGCTGCCGGGAACAAGCATTTCTTGATCATAAACATCCTTAAACATAGGCGAAGCCTGTGGAATTCGGCGCAGTCTAATCAGGCGGCATGCAGCTTACAATGCCTTGCCTGCGACGACCGTTGCCATGATAGAGATAACCCAGTGTAGATAGTTCCAAAAAGTTCGTGAAAATCCCGTCATCCGGCCCCTTCGGGGCAGCCGCGAAAGGGCCGGCACGACGCGTGCTCAGCTGCCTGTGCCCTGCCCGATCAGCACCCCGTCGACCTGCTGGCCGTACAGGTTGACGCCGTCGTTGGCATGGAACTTCAGCCGTGTCTTTTCGACGGAACCCTCCACCAGGCGAGGGTCCTGGGGGCGCTCGTGGCGGTTGACCCAGGCAGCCACATCCCACGCCTGCTGATCGCTCAGGCTGCCCGGCTTACCCAGTGGCATGTTGTACTTGATGAACGAGGCTGCGGTATTGATCCGGTGCATGCCGGCGCCCCAGTTGTAGGAGTCCTTGCCCCAGAGCGGTGGCATCACATAGTCACCGGCTACCTTCTGCCCCTCGCCGTTGTCACCGTGACAGATAGCGCACTGATCACGGTAGACCTGCTGGCCGCGCTTGAAGTCGTAGCCACCTTTTGGCTGTGGCACCTCGGGGTAACCGCGACCGGCGATTTCCACGCCGGTGGGCGCCTGGGTCGAAAGCCAGTATGAATACACAGCCAGCGCCGTCATCTGCGGGCTGTCAGCGGCGGGCGGCTTGCCGTTCATGCTGAACTGGAAGCAGCCCTGGATACGCTCGGCGAAGGTGTTCACCTTGTCGTTCTTCTTGCGGTAGGCCGGGTACATCGGGTAAGCGCCCCACAACGGCGCGGAATGCGCCAGGCGGCCCTGATCGAGGTGGCAGTTGCTGCAGTTCATGCCATTGCCCACCGCCTCGGGCATCAACCGGCGGGTGTCGACGAACAGTGCGTGCCCCTCACGGACCATCTTGCCGAAGGCATTGTCCGGCAGCGCGCTTTCGGCTGGCGGTGCGAACCGTGGCGCCGCCTGGGCATCGGGGACTTTCAGCTGCGACTGGTCTTCCATGGCGATGGGGGCCTGGCTGGCAAAGGCACTGCCCGTGGCCAGCAGCAGCAAGGTTGGCAACAGGGTTTTCATGGCTTGGCCTCCGGGCTGGCGGGGTGGGCGAAGTACTCGGCAATTGCCTTGACCTCGGCGTCAGTCATGGCCTTGGCCACGTCTGCCATCAGCTGATTGGGGTCGTTGCTGCGGCTGCCGTCGCGCCAGCCGTTGAGCTGCGCCATCAGGTACGCCGCAGGCTGCCCGGCCAGCGGCGGGAAGTGCTCGCCTACCCCGCTGCCACCTGGGCCATGGCATTGCACGCAGCCGGGTATCTGCCGGCTCCAGTCGCCGTACAGGGCCAGGCGTTCGGTGGGGTTGGTCGCGATCTGCTGGCGACGCCAGTCCGGGGCAGGATCACTTGGCAGCGCGGCCAGGTACTGACTGACGGCCTCGATCTCATCGAGACTCAGGGCCTTGGCCAACGGCGCCATGACCGGCTGCTGGCGGCTGCCACTGCGCCAGTCGTGCAGCTGTTTGCTCAGGTAACCGGCCGGCAGGCCAGCCAGGCGGGGGAACCCTGCGGCGGCCATGCCCTTGCCGTCCGGGCCATGGCAGCCCAGGCAGGCCATGGCGGCGGGGTTGGCCCCGCCCTGGGTAAAGACTTTCTGGCCATCGGCGGCATGCGCCGCGGGCCAGGCCAGGATCAGCAGGCTGCCGATCACGACGCGACTCAACGGTGTCATCACGAATCTCCATTTCTTTTGTTATAAGCTTAGGCTTAAAAAACATAAGCAAATGGATACTAGCCCTGTAAGGGAATTCGCAACAACGCCCCAGCCGATCACCGGCTGGCAAATGGCCTGCTATGCGCCGATCCGTTGAGCCAGATCAACTCCCCGAGATGCACTGGGTCGTGGCCTCGCGCACATCACCCGGGCGCAGCGGGAAGTTGTTCAGGCGCTCATGCAGCTTGATGCTGCTGCCGCTGCCCCGCTTGTGGATGTCGAGCAAGGCTGCCGGCCCGGAACCTGCCGTAAGCTTTTGCGGCACGATCAGACGCAGGCCGTCGTCGCGCTGCTCCTCTACCAGAGGGTCACGGCTCTTGGCCAGGTGCGCCTTGATGCAATCGGCATATTCGCGCGGCGTCTTGCCGGACATCACATCCATGGTTTCATGGGATTGCTCAAGTTCCGACACACTGACACACCCTCCCAGCGCCAGGAACAACGCCGCCACCATCCACTTCATTTGCCGCACCTCGAATGACAAGAGAGCGTAGGACAACAGCGAGGCGGTTTTGCTCCCCGCTTTGGCCGTTTTATCCGCCAGCGGCCATCAGGCGCGGCAGCGCAAGCCGACATCGTGGTATCGTTCGCCTTTGCAGAACCAATCCTTGCGGAGCACCCCATGAAATTCGTACACCAGCGCGAGCACCTGAACGAGGACGACATCGTCGTCATCGAGTGCTCCCAGCGCTGCAACATCCGCCTGATGAACGACGCCAACTTCCGCAGCTTCAAGAACGGCGGCCGGCACACCTACCATGGTGGCCACTTCGATCGCTTCCCGGCCAAGATCACCGTGCCCAGCACCGGTTTCTGGAACATCACCATCGATACGGTGACCACCCGGCCGATCTCGGTCACGCGCAAGCCGACCCTGACCCACAAGATCAAGATCATCCGCCGCTCGTCGTCGAAACTCGGATAAGGCCCACCATGACCCAGAACATCAAATACGTCATCAAGTACAAGCTCGACGGCCAGCGCCGCTGGGACTTCGCGGTGATGGCCGACGCCTCGCACGAACAGGCCATGCAAGCCCTGCGCAAGATCCACGGCGAAGACGCCGAAAAGATCAGCGACATCCAGGTGAGCAAAGCACTGTAAGGCAGCGGCGACAAGGAGAAGCGCATGAGCAACTGGCCCGACCGTCGTATCCTCGATCTGCTGGGCATCGAGTTGCCCATTCTTCAAGCGCCGATGGCCGGTGCCACGGGTTCGGCCATGGCCATTGCCGTGGCCCGGGCTGGTGGCCTGGGTGCCCTGCCCTGCGCCATGCTCACGGGCGAGCAGGTGCGTAGCGAAATCGAGGCCTTCCGCACGGCCTGCCCTGGGCAGCCGCTGAACCTGAACTTCTTCTGCCACCAGCCGCCAGCGTCGGACCCCGAGCGCGACGCCCGCTGGAAACAGGCCCTCAAAGCGTACTACAGCGAAGTCGGTGCCGACTTCGATGCGCCTACGCCTGTTTCCAATCGCGCCCCCTTCGATGAACAGAGCTGCCTGCTGGTCGAGCAACTGCGCCCGGAGGTGGTGAGTTTCCACTTCGGCTTGCCGCACTCGGCACTGCTGCAGCGGGTCAAGGCCACGGGTGCCAAGGTGCTGTCCAGCGCCACCACGGTGGAAGAAGCGCAGTGGCTCGAAGCCAATGGCTGCGATGCGATCATCGCCATGGGCTATGAAGCCGGCGGCCATCGCGGCATGTTCCTCAGCGACGATATCACCAGCCAGATCGGCACCTTCGCCCTGGTGCCGCAGGTTGCCGATGCCGTGCGCCTGCCGGTGATCGCTGCCGGCGGCATTGGCGACCACCGCGGCCTGGTGGCAGCCCTGGCATTGGGCGCCAGCGCGGTGCAGATCGGCACCGCCTACCTGTTCTGCCCGGAGGCCAAGGTCTCCCCTGCCCACCGCCGCGCACTGGACAGCGCAGCGGCCAGCGACACCGCGTTGACCAACCTGTTCACCGGGCGCCCGGCACGTGGCATCAACAACCGCATCATGCGAGAGCTGGGGCCGATGAGCGAACTGGCGCCGCGCTTCCCGCTGGCCGGAGGTGCATTGATGCCACTGCGGGCGATTACCGATGCGCAAGGCAACAGCGATTTCAGCAACCTGTGGTCAGGGCAGGCGCTGCGCCTGGGCAGGCACATGCCGGCCGAGCAGCTGACCCGGCAGATTGCTGGCAAGGCCTTGGCGCAGATCCAGCAGTAGGTGTTGACTCCGTGCCCGCGAACAGGCTGGCACGGACAGCCGAAATTCTCCCAGGCTATAACCCTTCCTCCAGCCCCTTCCCGGCAAATGGTCTATCGCTATATAGTTCACACCATAACGATGACCATCCCAAGGAACTGTCTTCATGCGTATCCGCCTGTCCCACTTGGCCGCCACCAGCCTGGCCAGCCTGGTCACACTCAACAGCGCCTGGGCCGACGAGGTGCAGGTAGCTGTCGCGGCGAACTTCACCGCGCCGATCCAGGCCATCGCCAAGGACTTCGAAAAAGACACCGGCCACACGCTGGTCGCTGCCTATGGCGCCACCGGCCAGTTCTATGCGCAGATCAAGAATGGCGCGCCATTCGAAGTGTTCCTCGCGGCCGATGACAGCACCCCGAAGAAGCTGGAAGAAGAGCAGCAAATCGTCCCGGGCTCGCGCTTCACCTACGCCACCGGCACCCTGGCCCTGTGGTCGGCCAAGCCGGGCTACGTGGATGACAAAGGTGAGGTACTGAAGAACAACCAGTTCCAGCACCTGGCCATCGCCAACCCGAAAGCCGCCCCTTACGGCCTGGCGGCCACTCAGGTGCTGGACAAGCTGAAGTTGACCGAGGCCACCAAGGCCAAGATCGTCGAAGGCCAGAACATCACCCAGGCCTACCAGTTCGTCTCCACCGGCAACGCCGAACTGGGCTTCGTCGCCCTGTCGCAGATCTACAAGGACGGCAAGGTGGCAAGCGGTTCGGCCTGGATCGTCCCGGCCAACCTGCACGAGCCTATCCTGCAGGACGCGGTCATCCTCAACAAAGGCAAGGACAACCCGGCTGCCAAAGCCCTGGTCGACTACCTCAAAGGCCCGAAAGCCGCTGCGCTGATCAAGTCCTACGGTTATGAAATCTGATGCCGCTGGACGCCAGTGACTTCGGCGCGGTCTGGCTGACCCTCAAACTGGCCAGCCTGACCACGCTGATCCTGCTGATCGTCGGGACGCCCATCGCCTGGTGGCTGGCGCGCACGCGCTCGTGGCTGCGCGGGCCGGTGGGCGCGGTGGTGGCGCTGCCCCTGGTGCTGCCGCCAACGGTCATCGGCTTCTACATGCTGATCGCCCTCGGCCCGCATGGCTGGCTCGGCCAGGCTACCCAGGCATTGGGCCTGGGTACCGTGGTGTTCAGCTTCAGCGGCCTGGTGATCGGCTCGACGGTATACTCCATGCCTTTCGTGGTGCAGCCGCTGCAAAATGCCTTCAGCGCCATCGGCCAGCGCCCGCTGGAAGTGGCCGCGACCCTGCGCGCCAGCCCTTGGGATACCTTCGTCCATGTGGTGCTGCCGCTGGCGCGTCCCGGCTTCATCACCGCCAGCATCCTCGGGTTTGCTCATACCGTGGGCGAGTTCGGCGTGGTGCTGATGATCGGTGGCAACATCCCTGACAAGACCCGCGTGGTTTCGGTGCAGATATTCGATCACGTCGAGGCCATGGAATATTCGCAAGCCCACTGGCTGGCCGGTGCCATGCTGGTGTTCTCGTTCCTGGTACTGCTCCTGCTCTACACCGGGCGCCGTAGCAAGGCTGGCTGGAGCTGAAATGAGCGGATCGATTGTGGCGCGGCTGAAGCTGGCGCGTGACGACTTCACCCTGGACGTCGACCTGGACCTGCCCGGCCGCGGCATCAGCGCGCTGTTCGGCCACTCGGGCTCAGGCAAGACATCATGCCTGCGCTGCCTGGCCGGGCTCGAGCGGGCAGCCAGTGCCTACATCGAGGTCAACGGCGAGGTATGGGAAGACAGCGCCCGCAACCACTTATTGCCTGCGCACCTGCGCCCGGTGGGCTATGTGTTCCAGGAGGCCAGCCTGTTCCCGCATCTGTCGGTGCGCGGCAACCTGGAATTCGGCTGGCGGCGCATCGCCCCTGCCGAGCGCAGGGTCAGCCTGGAACAGGCCCGCGAGTTGCTGGGCATTGGCCACCTGCTCGAACGCAAGCCGGCCACCTTGTCAGGTGGCGAGGCGCAACGGGTCGGCATTGCCCGCGCCCTGCTGAGCAGCCCGCGGCTGCTGCTGATGGACGAACCGCTGGCCGCACTCGACGGGCCACGCAAGCGCGAAATCCTGCCATACCTGGAACGCCTGCACGACGAGCTGGACATCCCGCTGGTCTACGTCAGTCATGCCCAGGACGAAGTGGCGCGCCTGGCCGACCACCTGGTGCTGCTGGAACAAGGCCGGGCCATGGCCAGCGGGCCGATCGGCGAGACCTTGGCCCGCCTCGACCTGTCACTGGCCCAGGGCGAGGATGCCGGGGTGGTCTTCGAGGGCATCGTGGTCGGCCACGATCCGCACTACGGCCTGCTCGACCTGCGCCTGCCCGGCCATGAAGCGCCGCTGCTGCGTATCGCCCACCCGGCGCACAGCATGGGCAGCACGTTGCGGATCAAGGTCCAGGCCAGGGATGTGAGCCTGGCACTGCGCGCCGACAGCACCTCGAGCATTCTCAACCGGCTAGCGGTGCGGGTGCGCGAAACGCGCCCGGCAGACAACCCGGCGCATGTGCTGGTGAGCCTGGACGCCGGCGGCAATGCCCTGCTGGCGCGCATCACCCGGTTCTCGGCGGACCAGCTCGGCCTGCACACCGGCCAGGCGCTGTTCGCGCAGATCAAGTCGGTGGCACTGCTGGGTTGAGCATCATCGAAGCGGCCGTTGTCCATTGATCAGTGACCTGATCGAGGCCCGCCGCCGATGCTCGACTGCCCCCTGCCACCCAACCTGCACTATGTCGACGACAGCCAGCCGGGCCTGACCCGGCGCCGCTGGCGCGACCGTTTCATTTACCTCGATGCCCAGGGGCAGCGCATCCGCGACCAACAAACCCTGGCCCGCATCGCCGCCCTGGTGATCCCACCGGCCTACACCGATGTATGGATCTGCGCCGACCCGCAAGGTCACCTGCAGGCCACCGGCCGCGATGCCCGCGGCCGCAAGCAATACCGCTACCACGCCCAGTGGCGCGAACTGCGCGACCAGCACAAGTACGGGCGCATGCTGGCCTTTGCCCAGGCCCTGCCGAAACTGCGCGCACAACTGGAAACGCACCTGGCCCGGCCGGGCCTGGACCGGGAAAAGGTCATGGCGCTGGTGGTGAGCCTGCTCGATCACACGCTGATCCGCATCGGCAACGAGCGCTACCTGCGCGACAACCAGTCCTACGGCCTGACCACCCTGCGCAATCGCCACGTTCAGGTGCAGGGCAGCACCGTACGCTTCCAGTTCCGCGGCAAGCGTGGTGTCGAGCACAATGTCACGCTGCGCGACCGGCGCCTGGCCAACCTGCTCAAGCGCTGCATGGAACTGCCCGGGCAGGCGCTGTTCCAGTATCTGGACGAGAACGGCCAGCGGCACAGCATCGGCTCCAGCGAGGTCAACCAGTTTCTGCAGCAACTCACTGGCGCCGACTTCACCGCCAAGGACTACCGCACCTGGGCCGGCAGCAGCCTGGCGCTGAGCCTGCTGCGGCCATTGGCTTGGGAGCCGGAGAGTGAAGCCAAGCGCCAGGTCGCGGCCATCGTCAAGCAGGTGGCCGCACGCCTGGGCAATACCCCGGCAGTGTGCAGGCGCTGCTATATCCACCCGGCCGTACTCGAACACTACGCCCTCGGGCGCCTCGCCGACCTGCCTGAGCGCCGCGTGCGCAAGGGGCTGGATGCTGAAGAAGTGGCCTTGCTGCTGTTTCTTCAAGCACTGGAAACACAAGACGATGATTGAGCCGAACTATCCAGCCCATCATGCAGAGAAATTTCCCATAAAGCCCGAAGCCCCCTATTCTTGCCGTCGAGCACCTCGCCGACCTGCTTTGCAGCATTTTCTTCGGCACCTGCAACTAAAGACACGCAACAGAATTTGTCTTCCGGGGAATTACTATCCGCCGAAAGCGTCTTTAATGAGAAGGAAGAGGGACCAGCTCCCACCGTTGCGGTCCAATGGCCCGACGGATTTCGACATTACCAAGGAGAACTACATGCTGATACTCACCCGTAAGGTTGGCGAAAGTATCGTCATCAACGATGACATCAAAGTCACCATTCTGGGCGTTAAAGGGATGCAGGTGAGGATTGGCATCGATGCACCAAAAGATGTCCAGGTGCACCGGGAAGAGATCTTCAAGCGCATCCAGGCCGGCAGCCCGGCGCCGGAAAAGCACGACGACCAACACTGACCCGAGCCTCGTTTCAAGCCGCACGGACGCGCTTGACCGACTGGCACAAGCCACAACCTGAACCTCAGGTGCCGAGCAGCTCGCGCACCTTGGCGATCATCTTGTCCATGTCGAACGGCTTGTCGAAGACCGCAGCGAACAGCCTTGGGTCGGCCTTGCTGGCCTGCGCGCCGCTCATGAGAATCACCGGCAAGTCATTGAGCCCCAGTTCGTCGCGGATGGCCCGCGCCAGTTCCCCGCCGTCGAGCACTGGCATCATGTAGTCGGTGATCACCAGCTCCACGCGCTTTTCCTGCAACGCCTCCAGCGCCTTGCGCCCATTGCTCGCCTTTTCCACCAGAAAACCTTCGTCCTCCAGGGCAAAGCCGAGGATATCGGCGATCAGGTACTCGTCATCGACGATCAGGATGGTGTTCATCGGCAGGCTCCGTCAGCCAGCCCCTTGTGCGACCGGCGTACCCGAAAGCACGCCTGTGGCACCTTCGAACGCCTTGCGCAGGTCGATACCTTGCGGGCCGATGCGCAGTTCGTGCAGCGCCGGGTCGTGGTGGCTGTCGCGCACCTTCAGGATCGACAACATGCGCCGCAGCTGGGAATCCAGCTCGACGAAGCGCATCAGCATCAGGTTGTCGACGATGCTCGACAGGTCCGGCGCCGGGGCGGTGATTTCCGAACCGAAAATATCACGCATCTCCCAGGTGAGCATGACGCTGACATCCCGCGCCCGCAACTCACCTGCCAAAGCCCGGAAGAACGCATTGAGCCGCGCCGGGTCGACCGCCAGGCGGCTGAACGCGCCCAGGCTGTCGATCAACACACGCTTGCTGCCGTGCTGCTCGACTTGCCTGAGCAGACGAGCCCCCACCTGGTCCAGCAGGCCTTCGGTGGTCGGCTGCCAGCACAGGTGCAAGGCGCCGGAACGCTCGAGGGCGGCAAAGTCGTAGCCCAGCGCCGCAGCCTTCAGGCGTAGACGGGCAGGCGTTTCGTAAAAACCGAAGTGCAGTGCCGGCTGCTCCACGCTGCCTGCGGCCAGAAAAGCCAGGCCAATCGAGGTTTTGCCAATCCCCGAGGGCCCCATCAGCAGGCTGACCGAGCCCAGCGTCAGCCCCCCGCCCAGCATTTCGTCCAACGTCTCGACACCTGTGGACACCCGGCTCAAGGAGGCGGAGCCCAGCTGGCTGGGGTGGCTGTAAAGCGATTCCAGGCGCGGGTAGACGTGCAACCCGGCTTCATCGATCAGGCACTCGTGGCGGCCGGACAACGCCCCGCTGCCCCGCGTCTTGCGCAACTGCACGTGGCGCACGGCGCGGCTACCGACCAATTGCTCACCCAACTCGATCACGCCATCGACCATGGTGTGCTCCGGGCTGTTGTCATCCAGCCGGGCACTGGTCAGCAGCAACACGGTACAGCCGGCGAAAGCCGCGTGCCCTTGCAGCTCCGAGACGAACTTCTTGGTATCCAGCGCCGTTTCCGCACGCACCCGGGCATTGAGCACGCCATCGACGATCAGCAGGCTCGCCTGCTGCTTGCCGATTTCCTGGCGCAGCAACCGGACCACCGCATCGAGCCCCTCCTGTTCAAGGGTGTCGAAGGCACTGACGTACTGGATCTGGTCACCCACCATGCCTGGGTCGAAGAATTCGAGCGTCGCCAGGTACTGGAACAAGCGCTCATGGGACTCGCTGAGCAACGTCGCCACCAGCACCTTGCCGCCGCCCCGCACGTGGCCGCAGGCCAACTGGTTGGCCAGGATGGTCTTGCCCGCACCGGGCGGGCCCTGAACGATGTAGGAAGCGCCCGCAACCAGGCCGCCCTTGAGCAAGGCATCGAGCCCTTCGATCCCCGTGACCAGCCGTTTGAGTGCTTGAACCATGGTGGCTACCTGTCGGATTGTGCCCGCGCATCGGGCTGATAGGCCGGCAGATACAGGCGCATGCACGTGCCCTGGCCGAGCGTGCTGTCGACACGGATGGCGCCATTGCTCTGCTTGGCAAAACCGTAGACCTGGCTGAGGCCAAGGCCGGTGCCCTTGCCGAAAGCCTTGGTGGTGAAGAACGGCTCGAAGATACGCGGCAGCACCAGCGGGTCGATACCCTCCCCCGTGTCATTCACTTCGAAGCACACGAACGTGCCATGCAGCCCTTCGACTTCCCCTGCCAGTTCGACCGTGAGCACCGCCAGGTCGATCGTGCCCCGCTCGCCGATCGCATCGCGCGCATTGAACAGCAGATTGAGCAGCACCATCTGCAGCTGGCCGGCATCCACTTCAATCAGTGGCAGATCGGGCTGCAGGTATTCTTGCAACGCGATCTCACGCGGCAGCGCATGCTCCAGCAGGCCACGGGTGGAATCCAGCAGCTTGGCCGGGGCGATCAGTGACACATCGAGTTGCCGGTGGCGGGCGAAACTGAGCAGCTGCTGGGTCAGCTCGGTGCCGCGCTGCCCGGCATCGAGGATATGTTCGAGCATGCGTTGCACCCGCGCCGGGTCCTGGCTGGCCTGGGCCAGGCGCGCCGAGCTGATGATGATGGTCAGCAGGTTGTTGAAGTCGTGCGCCAGGCCGCCAGTAAGCTGGCCCAGCGCTTCGAGCTTCTGCGCCTGGAACAACTGGGCCCGCACGGCGTCGAGCTGCAGCGCCGATTCGCGCCGGTCGGTGATATCACGGGTGACCTTGGCCAGGCCGATGATCTGCCCCTGCTCGTCGCGGATGACATCGAGCGCAGCCAAGGCCCAGAATTGCGTGCCGTCCTTGCGCACGCGCCAGCCCTCGTCCTGCGCCACGCCCTGTTCCAGGGCCATTTTCAGCAGGCGCTCCGGGCGCCCTTCGGCACAATCCTGAGGCGTGAAGAACAGCGAGAAATGCCGGCCTATGACTTCTTCGGCGCGGTAACCCTTGATCCGCTGGGCGCCGGCATTCCAGGACACCACATGGCCGGTGGGGTCGAGCATGTAGATGGCGTAATCCACCACTGATTGCACCAGTTGCTCATAGCGGCTGGCGGGCATGACCGGGTGATCGATACAGTCGGCTGAAACCATGCATACTCCACAGGCACAGCAGGGGGGCCTGATTAGCTTAGCCAAGCGTACCCTTCTGCAACAGCGCGCGCTGTAACAGATTATCAGCGCTCGGGTTCGACCATGACCAGGCTGATGCGCCTCGGCATCGCCACTTTCAACAGCCACAGGCCCACCAGCAGGATCAGGCCGCCACCTGCCAACGCCATCAGGCGCTGCGGTTGCTGCTGCTCGCCATCGAACCCCAATAGCAGAAGGTAGCTACCGAGGGTGATCAGGCTGAGGTACAGAAAAGCGCCCAGCAGCAACACCTGCGCGAACAGCAGGCGCCAGAACAACCGGGGACGAACAGCACGCCCGGGAAGAACCGAAGGAGTGGCCTGGGACATGGCGTCACACTCATTGGATCCAATGAAGTGGGCAACAGTGGCGTAATGACAGCAAGGTGTCAATTGCCCTTTCGATCGACCCCCTCATTCCTTTGATCATAGGCGCTGCGTTTGACTCAACTATAACAATGGGTTATAAAGCGCACTTGATTGTCAGGCCCTTCTGCCTAGAAGCGCGCCGGTCGCCACGACCCTTTCAAGCGTGCGAGTGTGGTGGAATTGGTATACACAGCAGACTTAAAATCTGTCGGCGTGAGCCTTGCGGGTTCGAGTCCCGCCACTCGCACCAAACTCCTTTGAAAAGGCGCCCTTGCGGCGCCTTTTTGCTGCACGGCAGCAATCCCCTGGGCAACTGCTAGAGTGGAGTTTGTCCCCCTTCACCGGTATGCCGCCATGCGCTACTCCCTGTTCGATGGTCAACGCGACATCATGCTGCTGATCGCTCGCGTGCTGCTCATGATCCTTTTCCTGCTGTCCGGTTGGGCCAAGCTCACAGGCTTTGAAGGCACGGTCGGCTACATGACCTCGCTGGGCGCCCCTGCCCCGATGCTCGCGGCAGCGATTGCAGTGTTCATGGAGTTCATCGTCGGCATCCTGCTGATCCTGGGCTTCTACACCCGTCCGTTGGCCTTCCTGTTTGCCCTGTTCGTGCTGGGCACCGGGCTGCTGGGTCATCCCTTCTGGAACATGATCGACCCGGAGCGCGCCGCGAACATGACTCAGTTCCTGAAAAACCTCAGCATCTGCGGCGGCCTGCTGGCACTGGCAGTCAGCGGCCCAGGGCGCTACTCGGTCGACGGGCGCTGATTCAGTCGTCCAGGTCGTCGTGCCAGGCTGGGTGATCGCACGCTTCGTCATCGAGGTCATCCAGCAGCGCCTCGTCTTCCTCGACTTCGTCCTCGGCGCCTTGAGCGTCCGCTTCAGGGTCGTAGTCTTCATAGAGGAATTCGTGATCGAGCAGATGATCATGTTCGGGTTCGTGCAGGTCGTCTTCGTCGCGCATGGTGGCTCCTGGAATGCTGGCACGCCTTATAGGCGCATCGTTCGCCGTGGTCAATGGCGCGCCATTAATGCTGACTTAATCAGCGGGCCTCAGCTTGAAACCTCTCCCTTCAAAACGTTCGTTGCCCGCCTCGATGGCGGGCTTTTTTATGCGCACCGGGAATCGACACACCGCCAACGTGAACTTCACGAGTTTATGACAACCACTTTGACAATCTGACTCTGCTCCGTACTTTCTTTGGACCCGCCACTGGTTGGCGGGTTTTTCTTTTTCCGGGTATGTGAAATGCGTACCGAAAGTAGTCGCATCACTTGGCTGACCGCAGCAGTCGAAACCAGAAACGCCCGATAAAGATGAGGGAAGCCCGCCATTGAGCCGGGCTTTTACAGAGCTGCCAGCTGCAGGTCTGTGCCATTTGCTTACCCGTCATTTCGCTGTACACGCTTGCGGGGGTTGAAAAAAGGCCACCCGAATGTACTGTATATCCATACAGTCATCGTGACTTCCAAATCATCCGCCTGCGCATTCACGAGTGCCCAGCCGGATGCGGAGGAACGCATCACGGTTGGATGGCAATCGTGCCAGGCCAATGATTTTATCGTCAGGAGTATTTATGACCGTAAATATCAGTAATCTAACGATCACTACCCCCGTAGCCGTCTCTTCAACGAACCCCGTCGCGCTTGAACTCAACGGTGCTGTCGCCATCGCCGAGTTCCCGAGCGTGGTCAAAGTGCTCAGCGACGGGTCCGTCCAGTTCACAGCACCGACCAAAGGCGCTTCGAGCAAGAGCACCCACAGAACCCGTTGCGAGTGGTCAGAGACCCAGAACTGGACGCTGGCCAGCGCCCCAGACCACTGGAATCGCCAGACAATGACGTTGACCAAGGTCAACTCGGCGCAAAAGGTCGTCATCAGCCAGATGCACGTCAGGGGGGACGACAGCCCGCCAGTGAAGGTGTTCTGGAACAAGGGCAACATCACCATCGGCTTCCGGACGTCTTACAACCAGACCAACCCGGTGAACAGCACCCTCCTGCTGGGCGTGCCGCTCGGCACGAAATTCGACGTGATCATCCACGCCACCTCTGCCGGCATGGTCAAGGTGACCGCCAGGTGCAACGGCGTCTCCAAGTCATCGAGCGAACTGCAACTCGATGATACCTGGGACAGCCACTTGTTCGAGTTCCATGGTGGGGTCTACAACCAGGTCGACTACACCGACACCACGCCGGCCGATGATGGTTCAGTGTGCATCATCAGCGACCTTTCGCTGAGCCATGGCTAAATGCCGGGCAAAATGAAAAACCCCGCAGATTTTCATCTGCGGGGTTTTCGAAGAGTGGAGGCCGAGGTCGGAATCGAACCGGCGTAGACGGATTTGCAATCCGACCCAAGAATCGCCGCCTCATGCAGCCTAAACGACAAAATTAGTTCCAAAACGAATCGAGTTTGGCCGGGCTGTAACCCGCATTCTACAAGGGTCGCCGGAGAAGTTTTGGAACCGAAATTTCTGTTGCTTGGTACGTTAGCTTTCCCGAGCAATGCAGCGGCTACCGCCCACATTTTGAAGATTGCGGGACTGGCATCAATCGAAGATGATGGCGCTTAGCCAATGTCAGCTTGGTATCGTACGATGGATCGAAATGAGTTGTCGCGCCGCGCGCTCTTGCTCTTGGCAGTGGGCCTAATTTGCGACCAAGCAGCTGCGCGGGGTGGTGGACGAGGTGGCGGCAGGGGCGGATGGCGAGGCGGACGGGGCGGACGGGGCGGACGAGGCAATGGCGCAGGTGGACTCGTCATCTTCCTGTTTATTGCTATCGTTTGGGGCGGACTGTGGGCATTCGGCAAACTCTTTGGCCGTAAGCCTGACACCGTCGTTGGCAAAACGTCTTTACCTAGTTCGGCGGCATTACCAGGAACTACACCTCGCGAGCTCGCGCCCAGCAACCCTGCTAGACCTCCCCGCGAAAAATGGAGTGAACTTGGCCTTTGCCCTCGCTGCGGCAGTTCGATGCGCTTAAAGACTGCAAAAACAGGGCGATATGCAGGTCGCAGCTTCATGGGCTGTTCAACATATCCGCGCTGTAGAGGCATTCGAAACACATGACGACTGACCAGGTTTGAGTTAGCCCAATCTAACTACCAGTAATGCAGCAGTAGTGTGGAAAATCGACCTCAGGCCGCGCCAGCAGCGGCCTATGCGTCGAACCTATCTAATATGCATGGGCGAGTTTGGGCGACTTTCGCCCAGTAAAACCGAGAAGCTTTCGAGCGGTATTAGACAGCCTATGCCCCCACCCCGGCGTCCTGCCGATCACGATCCGTCCTGGCTCGTCACCTTCGCTGCCTTTTGGAAAACTCGTCACTGGACAAGCCGGATTATTAACCTGATCGATTGCTAGCCAGCCCACGCCCCTACCGAGGCTACGAGCGGCAAAAATGGTCAGCCTCGACCGACCGTTTTCGACCCATAGCTGCCGGTCAGATACCGACGAATTCAGCCAGACGCGATTATTGAAATGCTGAGCCTGTACAGTTGAGGTCCTTGGAACCGAGGCATGATTGAACGTACCTATCAATGACTAGCCCAACGTCACTATGGCTGTTCTATCAGCACCATAGGATTTTAGCGGCCCGCTTTCTCATCACATTCAAGAAAACCGTTTTCGATAGTCACTCGGACCGACCCCGAGACGACGCGTGAAGGCCCTTCTAAAACCATCGGTATTGGCATACCCCACGGTGTCGGCTAGGCGCTTGAGGGACACATCTGAATCCTCGATTAAGCGCCTGGCGGCATCGATGCGCGCCAGCTCCACGAACTCGGCCGGTGTCGAGCCGGCTTCGGCCTTGAAGGTCCGAGCAAAGTTACGCTCGCTCATGCCGGCGCGGGTAGCGAGAGCAGGGACGCTGAGGTCGGCCTTCAAATGCTGCAACACGTAATCCTGCACTGCCCTGATCACGCTGCGTTCAGCAGTTTGGGCTGCCAACTGCGCGCTGAACTGCGATTGCCCGCCTGGTCGTTTACAGAACATTACCATCTCTCGCGCCACTTTCAGCGCCAGCTCCCTGCCGTGATCCTCTTCTACCAGTGCCAAAGCTAAGTCCATACCCGCGGTGACACCAGCCGAAGTGTAGAGGTTGCCGTCCTTGATAAAAATGCTATCAGCGTCGACTTCGGTCTGCGGGTGCTCTTTGGCGAGTCTGGCGCTGGAATTCCAGTGGGTCGTGACGCGACGTCCGTCAAGCAGGCCGGCGGCGGCCAACAGGAAGGCGCCGCTGCAAACCGAGCCGATGCGGCGCACCTTCATAGCTTGTGCGCGCAGCCACTGCTGCAAGGCAGGGTTGAGCGCGATCTCGTCGATCTGCGGACCTCCGGCCACGAGCAAGGTATCGATCCTGCCTTTATAGGTTTCGAAGGTCTCGTCGATGGCGAGCTTCAAACCGCTTGAGCCTTTGATCATGCCTTTTTCGGTGCCGATCACTTCGACTCGGTAGGCCCGCGGGTTGCCCAATTGCTTAGCCGCCTCGGCGAAGACATCAGCTGGACCGACCACATCCAGCAGTTGAACGCGGGGGAAGGCAAGGAAGGCGATGCGCATGGTGTCTGTCCTCGTCGAATCATTGGCTGAAAATGTCGTAATGCTACTGTTTCAGCCAGTTTCTGTTTGGCTGAAAATAGCCTCCACAGCAAATTCAGTCAAACGGGAGACTCCCATGAACGCTCCATCCACACCCAACATTACTGGGGCTCAATCTGTAACCACCAGCACGACTTCCATCAAAAACTTGCCCATCAATTTGTTTGGCTCAGTTATGGGACTAGCTGGTCTGAGTATGGCCTGGCGATTGAGTGGCCAGTACTTGGGTATCGGCGGCGAGCTGGGTGAGGCGATAGGCGCGTTTGCCGGCCTGATCTTCGTTCTGCTGACCCTCGGCTACCTGACTAAATGGTTCAAACATCCCGAAGCGGTACGGGGCGAATTTAATCACCCGGTTGCCAGCAACTTTTTCGGCACTGTCACCATCGCGTTGTTGTTGCTTTCCGCTGTGGTGGCGCCTCACAGCTCGCTGGTCGGCGAAGCATTGTGGGTAGTGGGCAGCGTATTGACCGTATTGCTCGCCGTGCTGGTGGTTTCGCGCCTGCTGTCGGGCGCGCAGGACACGTTGAATGCAGTGCCGGTCTGGTTAATCCCGGGCGTTGCGACGCTTGATATCGCGGTCACCGGTGCGCACATGCCTATGGTTTGGGCTGCCGAGTTCAATCTGTTTGCACTGGCCGTGGGTGCGGTGCTGGCATTGGTTTTCTACACTCGGATTTTCTCGCGCCTTGTCCACAAGGCTCCCCTGGCCAAAGGCATGGTGCCTTCGCTGATGATCCTGATTGCGCCGTTTGAAGTCGGTTTCCTGGCGTACACCAATGTGTTTGGCGAGATCGACCGGTTTGCCAGCGTGCTGTTCTACTTCGGCTTATTCCTGTTCGTGGTGCTGAGCTTCAAAGTATTCCGTCGCGATGTGCCTTTTGCTCCTTCGTGGTGGGCAATCAGCTTTCCCATCGCGGCCCTGAGCAATGCTGCTCTGAAATACGCACATGCCCAGAACAACACTGTGCTGATGGCCATCGCCGTACTGATTTTGCTGTTCCTCACCGTGGCACTGAGCGTGCTGACTGTGAAAACACTGTCCAGCCTGGTGCGTGGCAAACTGTTAGCCAACTGACGTTTCATCTCCGTTAACCTCTCCTTTGGCGAGCCCTCGTGGCTCGCCTTTTTTCTGCCCTGAAAGGTCTCGACCCATGACTAACACCACCTCCTGGTTACTGCTGATCGGTGCCGGGTTCCTGGAGATCGCCTTTGCGGTTGGACTCAAATCCGCCAATGGCATGGAGCGGCCTTGGTTGCTCGCCGGCACCTTCGTGGCGTTGGCCGGCAGCTTGTCTTTACTGACGATGGCGCTGCGGGTCCTGCCAGTCGGCACCGCCTATGCGGTGTGGACCGGCATCGGCGCCGCAGGCACGGCCATCGTTGGCATGTATTGGTTAGGTGACGGGGTTTCGTTCTGGAGGTTCTTCTGGATTGGCGCGATTCTGGTGAGTGTCGCCGGGCTACACTGGTGGGCCTAATCAGGTCGAATCAACTTTCATTTTTTATGAGAAAGGAAAGTAATCGATTTTCAAATGCCAGCAGCGATGCGTACTTTAAGCAGAAAGCTTTGTGTCGATTTCCGTCTGTAACAACGGGCAGCTAAGGGTCGATGGCGGCATGTCACGTACGGCAGCTTTCGGTCCAGGCTGTGTGAAAACGCAAGTAAGTACGTCGAGTAGCGAAAGAAGCTGGGGCAGCCTGTTAATTCAGCAGATGTAGGTGCAGATTTACTTCAGTCGGGTATCAGGTGCGGCTTGTGCTATCTGGGTCTCGGCAGCGGCCCAGATAGCCGTATACGGACGTAAAGAAACGCTTGGACTCATGTCCTGATCGCTTCAATCAGTCCAGCGATGCCAAAGATGCTCATCATTCGTTTGAGGTTGTAAGCCAGCACGTGAAGGCTCATTTCGGTGCTTACCCTCGGTAGGGTTTTGGTCAGGAAGTGAGTGCTTCCCATCCAGTATTTGAGCG
>NZ_BQIJ01000024.1:0-66212 GCF_021602465.1 Pseudomonas urethralis | reverse complement strand
GTGGCGGGTGAAGAGGGTGGGGGTATAGACACTTTTCATGATGGGCCATCCTGATGTGGGAGAGCCGTTTCTGACGGGAACGGGATGCCGCTATGTGAGCGTTCTTAAGCGCCTGAAAACACTATCTCGATGGTGAACGACAGGCAATGCCGCAGTTTGTAGGACACTTCCTGTTCTGATTTCTCAGGCAATAAAAAAGGCTGCCATTCGGCAGCCTTCTCGATACTCAGCCCGGACGATCAGTCCCAGCTCAGTGCACCACCGGTCTGATACTCGATCACGCGAGTCTCGAAGAAGTTCTTCTCCTTCTTCAAGTCCATGATCTCGCTCATCCACGGGAACGGGTTGGTAGTCCCCGGGTACTCTTCCTTCAGGCCAATCTGAGTCAGGCGACGGTTGGCGATGAACTTGAGGTAGTCCTCCATCATCGCTGCGTTCATGCCCAGCACGCCGCGTGGCATGGTGTCACGGGCGTATTCGATCTCCAGCTGGGTCCCTTGCAGGATCATCTGGGTCGCTTCTTCCTTCATCGCCGCGTCCCACAGGTGCGGGTTCTCGATCTTGATCTGGTTGATCACGTCGATACCGAAGTTCAGGTGCATCGACTCGTCACGCAGGATGTACTGGAACTGCTCGGCGACGCCGGTCATCTTGTTGCGGCGGCCCATCGACAGGATCTGGGTGAAGCCGCAGTAGAAGAAGATGCCTTCCAATACGCAGTAGTAGGCGATCAGGTTGCGCAGCAGCTCTTTGTCGGTCTCGACGGTGCCGGTGTTGAATTCCGGGTCGGAGATGGCGCGGGTGTACTTCAGGCCCCAGGCTGCCTTCTTAGCGACCGACGGGATCTCGTGGTACATGTTGAAGATCTCGCCTTCATCCATGCCCAGCGACTCGATGCAGTACTGGTAGGCGTGGGTGTGGATCGCCTCTTCGAAGGCCTGGCGCAGGATGTACTGGCGGCACTCCGGGTTGGTGATCAGGCGGTACACGGCCAGGGCCAGGTTGTTGGCAACCAGCGAGTCGGCGGTGGAGAAGAAGCCGAGGTTGCGCATGACGATGCGGCGCTCGTCTTCGGTCAGGCCGTCCATGCTCTTCCACAGGGCGATGTCGGCGGTCATGTTGACCTCCTGCGGCATCCAGTGGTTGGCGCAGCCGTCGAGGTACTTCTGCCAGGCCCAGTCGTACTTGAACGGTACCAGCTGGTTGAGGTCGGCGCGGCAGTTGATCATGCGCTTTTCGTCAACGGCGACGCGGGCCGAGGAGCCTTCCAGCTCGGCCAGGCCTTCGGCGATGTCGAGGGCGTCGAGGGCGGCCTTGGCACGCTTCACGGCGTCGGAGTCCGAGGCGGTGGCGGCGCGGGCTTCCAGGGCGGCGGCACCGCCGGCGCTGTCGAGCTTGTCGAGGGTGGCGGCGGCAGTGGCCTGCGCAGGGGTGTTGCCTTTGGCGGCGACTTCGCCGTCTTCTTTATCGAATTCGTCCCAGCTCAGCATGGTGAGATTCTCCTGCTTGAGGGCCATCTATGGAGTATGGCCGGTGGATCTTGGTTGCGGTGCGGTGCACGCAAATCTGGAATGCCCGGGGAGGGCTGGCCGGGGCTTTGCAGTCACGGCTTATTGTGTCTGGCTGTGGAGAGGCGGCGGGGAGTGCCGGCCTCATCGCGGGTAAACCCGCGCCCACAGGGTCCGCAGCGATGCGGATAACGCGTCGAGGCTTCCCGAAGGAAGCCTCGGCCTGGCCTTACTGGCAGGCTTCGCAGTCAGGCTCGTCGATCGCGCAGGCCTTCGGCACTGGCGCTGGGCCCGCTGCCTGGACCGGGGCACTGTCGCCACCGCTGGAAACGGCGTTGAGCTTGCCGGTGTTGATGGTCGACTTCTCGGTGCTGGTCGCGGCCAGGGCACGGAGGTAGTAAGTGGTCTTCAGACCACGGTACCAGGCCATGCGGTAGGTCACGTCCAGCTTCTTGCCCGAGGCGCCGGCGATGTACAGGTTCAGCGACTGGGCCTGGTCGATCCACTTCTGGCGACGCGAGGCGGCGTCGACGATCCACTTGGTCTCGACTTCGAACGCGGTGGCGTACAGGTCCTTCAGCTCTTGCGGGATACGCTCGATCTGCTGCACCGAACCGTCGTAGTACTTCAGGTCGTTGATCATCACCGAGTCCCACAGGCCGCGAGCCTTCAGGTCACGGACCAGATATGGGTTGATCACGGTGAATTCGCCCGACAGGTTCGATTTCACGTACAGGTTCTGGTAGGTCGGCTCGATCGACTGCGACACGCCGGTGATGTTGGCGATGGTCGCGGTTGGCGCGATGGCCATGATGTTCGAGTTACGAATGCCTTTCTGCACGCGGGCACGGACCGGCGCCCAGTCCAGCGACTCTTCCAGGTTGACGTCGATGTACTTCTGGCCACGGGCTTCGATCAGGATCTGTTGCGAATCCAGTGGCAGGATGCCCTTGGACCACAGCGAACCCTGGAACGTCTCGTAGGCGCCACGTTCGTCGGCCAGGTCGCAGGAAGCCTGGATCGCGTAGTAGCTGACCGCTTCCATCGACTTGTCGGCGAACTCGACGGCAGCGTCGGAGCCGTACGGGATGTGCTGCAGGTACAGCGCGTCCTGGAAGCCCATGATGCCGAGGCCGACCGGGCGATGCTTGAAGTTCGAGTTACGCGCTTGCGGCACCGAGTAGTAGTTGATGTCGATCACGTTGTCGAGCATGCGCACGGCGGTGTTCACGGTGCGTTGCAGCTTGGCGGTGTCCAGCTTGCCGTCGACGATGTGGTTCGGCAGGTTGATCGAGCCCAGGTTGCAGACCGCGATCTCGTCCTTGTTGGTGTTCAGGGTGATCTCGGTGCACAGGTTCGAGCTGTGGACCACGCCCACGTGCTGCTGCGGCGAACGCAGGTTGCACGGGTCCTTGAAGGTCAGCCACGGGTGGCCGGTCTCGAACAGCATCGACAGCATCTTGCGCCACAGGTCTTTGGCCTGGATGGTCTTGAACACCTTGATCTTGTTGTACTCGGTCAGGGCTTCGTAGTACTCGTAGCGCTCTTCGAAGGCCTTGCCGGTCAGGTCGTGCAGATCAGGCACTTCCGATGGCGAGAACAGGGTCCACTTGCCGTCATCGAAGACGCGCTTCATGAACAGGTCAGGGATCCAGTTGGCGGTGTTCATGTCGTGGGTACGACGGCGGTCATCACCGGTATTCTTGCGCAGCTCGATGAATTCTTCGATGTCCAGGTGCCAGGTTTCCAGGTAGGCACACACGGCGCCTTTGCGCTTGCCACCCTGGTTGACGGCTACGGCGGTGTCGTTGACCACTTTCAGGAACGGCACGACGCCCTGGGATTTGCCATTGGTGCCCTTGATGTAGGAGCCCAGTGCACGCACAGGGGTCCAGTCGTTGCCCAGGCCACCAGCGAATTTCGACAGCATGGCGTTGTCGTGGATCGCGTGGTAGATGCCCGACAGGTCGTCCGGCACGGTGGTCAGGTAGCAGCTCGACAGCTGTGGACGCAGGGTACCGGCGTTGAACAGGGTCGGCGTCGAAGCCATGTAGTCGAACGACGAGAGCAGGTTGTAGAACTCGATCGCACGGGCTTCTTTATCTTTCTCTTCCAGCGCCAGGCCCATGGCCACACGCATGAAGAACACCTGTGGCAGCTCGAAGCGCACGCCATCCTTGTGGATGAAGTAGCGGTCGTACAAGGTCTGCAGGCCCAGGTAGGTGAACTGCTGGTCGCGCTCGTGGTTGATCGCCTTGCCCAGTTTTTCCAGGTCGAAGTCGGCCAGGGCCGGGTTCAGCAGTTCGAACTCGATACCTTTGGCGACATAGGCTGGCAGGGCCTTGGCGTACAGGTCGGCCATCTCGTGGTGGGTGGCGCTGTCGGCAACCTTGAGGAAGCCCAGGCCTTCGGCACGCAGGGTGTCCATCAGCAGGCGGGCGGTGACGAACGAGTAGTTCGGCTCACGCTCGACCAGGGTACGGGCGGTCATCACCAGGGCGGTGTTGACGTCCTTGATGGCTACGCCGTCGTACAGGTTCTTCAGGGTTTCGCGCTGGATCAGGTCGCCATCGACTTCGGCCAGGCCTTCGCAGGCTTCGCTGATGATGGTGTTCAGGCGCGCCATGTCCAGCGGCGCCAGGCTGCCGTCGGCCAGGGTGATGCGGATGCTTGGGTGCGGCTCGACCACGGCCTCGGCGTTGCTGCGGGTCGCGCGCTCCTTGGCGCGCTGGTCGCGGTAGATCACGTAGTCACGGGCGACCTTCTGCTCGCCGGCACGCATCAGGGCCAGTTCGACCTGGTCCTGGATTTCTTCGATGTGGATGGTGCCACCCGATGGCATGCGACGCTTGAACGTGGCGGTGACCTGCTCGGTCAGGCGCGCAACGGTGTCGTGAATGCGCGACGAGGCAGCGGCGGTGCCGCCTTCAACTGCGAGGAACGCCTTGGTGATGGCCACGGTGATCTTGTCGTCGGTGTAGGGAACGACAGTGCCGTTGCGCTTGATCACGCGCAGTTGGCCCGGAGCGGTGGCGGCCAGATCCTGATTGGAATCGGCGGCCTGCGGCGCCAAAGCCTGCGGGTTCTCGCGAGTTGTGTCGGTTTGCATGGGTGGGTGTCTCCACAATTTCTATAGTGTTCAGGCGCTTTTTCGGCGCCCACCGTTCCGTCCACTTGCTCGATGGCCTTGGCGAGGATGCGTCATGCACGCGCATCCACCCGCTCGGGCGTACCGACTTCGGGACAGATCAGGAATAAGGGGCAATAACCTGCCGCTCCCTGGCCGAAGTCAAATGCTCACCGGGATGACCCCGAAAGCTGTTGCTCTCAAATGCTTCCGCTGGAGCGGTTTGGCTTATGAAACCACGTAAAGTTCTGCCAGAAATATCGCTTGAATTTCTGCGCTGACTGGTGTTGGTGACGAAAGGTCAACCCCAACATCTAGTGGTTCGTTGCGATAGGGATACAAGATAATGCGGTCTTGGGGGCTTTGCAAGGCAATCGCCTGTGGATAAGTTGTGCGTACTTTGTGAGTGAATAGTGGGTATTCCCTGTAGGCCTTGCGCCAAGAGGTTTGCACCATTTTTCACAGGGCTGCTGGCCGCAGCCAGAATTTTTCGGGCGCGCACCCTACCACAAAAAACGGTTCAGTCGAGGCTACCGGCGGGCAGGTTGGCAGTACTGGCGGGCGGCACGTAGTATCCGGGGGTGATGTTGCCTTTTGGTTAAAGGCCGGTACCGACAGAAAAACAATAATCCAAAGGCAGGGGCCATGGACCAACCCAGCAATCGCATCCTCATCGTCGAAGACGACCAGCGCCTGGCCGAACTCACCGCCGAATACCTGCAGGCCAACGGCTACGAGGTCGCCGTCGAGGGCGATGGCGCCCGCGCTGCGCGCCGCATCGTCGACAGCCAGCCGGACCTGGTGATCCTCGACCTGATGCTGCCCGGCGAAGACGGGCTGAGCATCTGCCGTCGCGTGCGTGGCCAGTACCCCGGCCCGATCCTGATGCTGACGGCCCGCAGCGACGAACTCGATCAGGTCCAGGGGCTGGACCTGGGGGCCGACGACTACGTGTGCAAGCCGGTGCGTCCGCGTTTGCTGCTGGCGCGGATCCAGGCCCTGCTGCGGCGCAGTGAAAGCCCAGAGTCCAAGCGCCATGACCTGGCCTTCGGTGCGCTGCGCATCGACAATCGCCTGCGCGAGGCCTGGCTCGGCGCGCAGCAGATCGACCTCACCGGCGCTGAATTCGACCTGCTCTGGCTGCTGGCCAGCAACGCCGGGCGAGTGCTCTCGCGTGAGCAGATCTTCACCGCCTTGCGCGGGGTCGGCTACGACGGCCAGGACCGTTCCATCGACGTGCGCATTTCCAGGATTCGCCCCAAGATCGGCGACGACCCGATCCACCCGCGGCTGATCAAGACGCTGCGCAGCAAGGGCTACCTGTTCGTCGGCGATGCCCCATGAACCGCTCGATTTTCCTGCGCATCTACGGCGGCATGCTCGCGGTGCTGGTGCTGGTGGCGCTGCTCGGCGCGCTCAGCCTGCACTGGGTCAACGAAGTGCGCGCGGCCCAGCACCGCGAACGCCTGGCCCAGGGCACGTTCAGCCTGATGGCCGACAACCTGGCGCAGCAGAACGAAACCGAGCGCAAGCGCTCGCTGTTGATGTGGGAGCGCTTGCTGGGCGTGCCGCTGGCGCTGCAGCCGATGTCGGCGCGTACCCTCGATGGCGGCCAGCGCGCTCGCCTGAACCGTGGCCTGGTGGTGGTGGAGAAGACCGGGCCACACGCCGCCCAGGTGCTGCGCAAGGTCGGCCAGGAGGACCTGATGCTGGTGGCTCAGGTCAAGCAGGTCAGCGAGCAGCTGGCGCGTGCCACGCTTTATCTGTTGGCCGATGAGCTGGTGCGCTACCCGGTGACCGAGCAGCAGCAGCGCCTGGCGGACATCACCCAGAGCAAGGGCTTCGGCTTTGGCGTCGCCCTGCAGCGCATCGAGCGGGTCGGCCTGGACGACGACCAGCGGCGCCGGGTGGAGGAGGGGGACACGGTGATGGCGCTGGGTCGCGATGGTGACTCCATCCGTGTGTTCGCCGGCCTGCCAGGTTCGCCGTTGGTGCTGGAGATCGGTCCGCTCTATCAACTCAACCCTTATCCACCGCAGCTGCTGATCCTGATTGCCTTTCTTGGCCTCTGCCTCATCGGCCTGGTGGTGTACCTGCTGGTGCGCCAGCTGGAGCGGCGCGTGTCAGGCATGGAAATCGCCGCCACGCGTATCGCCCAAGGCAGCCTGGACACCCGCGTGCCGGCCGGTGATGCCGATTCGGTGGGGCGCCTGGCTGCGGCATTCAATGGCATGGCCGAGCACCTGCAACGTTCGCTGAACATGCAACGCGAACTGGTGCGTGCGGTGTCGCATGAACTGCGCACCCCGGTGGCACGCCTGCGCTTTGGCCTGGAGATGATCGAAAGTGCGCCCACCGAGCAGGCCCGCGCCAAGCACCTGGCCGGCATGGATGGCGATATCCAGGACCTGGACCAGCTGGTCGACGAGATGCTCACCTATGCGCGGCTGGAGCAGGGTGCCCCGGCGCTGAAGTTCCAGCGGGTCGAACTGGATGCCTTGCTCGACCGGGTGATCGAAGAACTGGCGCCGCTCAACAGCAAGGTCCGTTTGCTGCGCGGGGCGTGCCTGGCCAGCGACGGCTGCTGGGTCGAGGCCGAACCGCGCTACCTGCATCGTGCGCTGCAGAATCTGGTGAGCAATGCCTTGCGTCACGCCAGCAGTGAAGTGCGCCTGAGCTACCAGTTGGGGCAGCAGCGTTGCCGCATCGATGTCGAAGACGATGGCCCGGGGATCCCCGAGGGGGTGTGGGATCGCATCTTCACCCCCTTCACCCGGCTCGATGACAGTCGCACCCGCGCTTCCGGCGGGCATGGCCTGGGCCTGTCGATCGTGCGGCGGATCATCTACTGGCACGCAGGCCGGGCCACGGTGGGGCGCAGCGAGGCGCTGGGCGGGGCCTGCTTCAGCCTCAGCTGGCCGCGTGAACAGGCTCCGCAGTAAGGCTCAGACGCTGATCAGGCTGAGCAGGTGGCCGTCCTGCAGGCAGAACTGGCCTTCGACTTCGGCGCCGTGTCGCCACTGCGGCGACAGGTCAGTGAGCAGGCGTAGACGCGCCAGGCCATCGGCGGACCACGCCAGCACTTCGGCATGCTCGAAATAGAAGCGCTGCCGGGTGAGCGGGTAGAGGGCCTTGAACAGGCTTTCCTTGAACGAGAAGGTCAGGGTGACCGTGAGGCCCAGCTGGCCAGGGGCCAACCGTTCGCGTTCGGCGGGCGTAAGGATCTCGCCCATGAGCCGCTCGGCGCGCTCGTCTTCCAGCAGCGCTTCCTGGTCCAGGCCGAGGCTACGGCAGGTGCCCTCGGCAGCGACCACCGCAGCGGCCCAGCCTTTGCCGTGGGTGATCGAGCCGTGGATACCCGTGGGCCAGATCGGCGAGCGGTCCTCATGGCTGCCGGGCACGTAGTCGCGGCCATCCAGGCGCTGCAGTGCAGCGCGGGCGCAAACGCGGCCGGCCAGGTACTCGGCCTGGCGCTTGGCCACCGAACGCTGCAGGCTGGCACTGGGCACGATGCCGGCGCGCTGGAAGTCATCGGCGGCCAGGTGGGCGGGGTCGAAGGCACAGCTGACCAGCACTGCGCCGGGCAGTGGGCGGGGCAGGGGCCAGTGATGCTGGAGCGGGGCGCAGCAGGCGGGGAGTGTGTTCATGACCGGTATTGTGCCAGTCGTGAGTCGCATGTGGGAGATGGGGCCGCAAAGCGGCCCCTGCGATCTTTACTTGAACACTTGCTTGAAGAACGCCTGCATGTCCGCCCAGGAGCTCTTGTCCGCCGCCTCGTTGTAGCCAATGTCGGGCCCGCCATGATCACCATGGCTCAGTCGGTCCGCATCCGGGTTGGTGAAGCCATGCTTGGCGCCGGGAATGCTGACGAACTGGTAGTTGACCTTGGCCGCGTCCATCTCCTTCCTGAAGGCATCCACTTGTTGCGGGGTGACCATGCTGTCCGCCGCGCCGTGCTCGACCAGCACGTAGGCCCGCACCTTGCCAGGCTCGGTGACTGGTGTCTGGGTGGCCAGCGCGCCGTGGAAACTCACCACGGCATCCAGGTGTTCACCCCGGCGTGCGGCATCCAGCACCACCTTGCCGCCGAAGCAGTAACCCACCGCGCCGAGCTTGTGCTTGTCGGTGTAGGGCTGTTTCTTCAGCATTTCCAACCCAGCGTCAAAGCGCGTGGCCGATACCGCCGGATCCTTCATCGCCTCAGCCATGAACGCCTGGGCATCCTGTGGGTGCTCGGTGTGCTTGCCTTCGCCATACATGTCGATGGCCAACGCGCTGTAGCCCAACGCGGCGAGGTCGCGGGCACGGCGTTTGGCGTAGTCGTTCAGCCCCCACCACTCGTGCACCACCAGCACGCCCGGGCGTTTACCCTTCACGGCGTCGTCGTACGCGTAATAGCCGACCAGCGCGGTGCCGTCGTCATCTTGGTAACGAATCTCGCGGGTCTGCACTGCCGCTTGGGCTATGACGGCGCTACACATCAGAATCAGGGCCAGCAGGGCACGCATGTTGACTACTCCTTGTTTGCACACGAATCGTTCAGCCGCGGTTCAGTCAGGGTTCAGCCGCGGTTCAGGGCACCCTGCTTACTCTAGCTTCCAGACCGCAACAGCGCATTCAACTGGAGTAAGAAGTCATGAAAACCTTCAACACCCTGCTCGCTGCCATGGCCGTGTGCGCCGCTGGCATGACCACTGCCCAGGCCGCCGATGACACCTTCGCCAGCCTCACCTACGGCCAGACCAGCGACAAAGTACGCAAATCCGGGCTGTTGCAGAGCAACACCGACCACCTGAACGCCGACGGTATCATCGGCAAGGACGATACCTGGGGTGTGCGCCTGGGCAAGATCAATGATCAGGCCCGCTACTACATGACCTATGACAACGTTTCCGGTGACCACAGCGGCTACAAGCTGCGCCAGGAAAACCTGCTCGGCAGCTACGACCTGCTGCTGCCGGTGGGGGACACCACCAAGCTGTTCGGCGGCGGCAGCCTGGGCGTGACCAAGCTGACCCAGGATTCGCCGGGCGCCAGCCGGGATACCGACTACGGCTATGCTGTCGGCTTGCAGGCCGGGGTGATCCAGGAGATCACCGACAAGGCTTCGATGGAGCTGGGGTATCGCTACCTGCGCACCAACGCTGCTACCGAAGTGGGCGCCAGTGGCGGGCCGAAGGACGGCACCTTGCGCCTGACCAGCAGTGCTCAGACGTATCTGGCTGCAACCTACAAGTTCTGACCGGCGAGCCGGGTTATCCTGTACCGGCCTCTTCGCGGGTAAACCCGCTCCCGCAGGGATCGCACAGCTTTCACAATCTGTGCAGTCCCCGTGGGAGCGGGGTTGCCCGCGAAAGGGCCGTTACAGGCAGTACATTAATGAGGAGCGTTGAATGAAACTGCTGGTGGTCGAGGACGAAGCCCTGCTGCGGCACCACCTCCATACGCGTCTGGGCGAAAGCGGCCATGTGGTCGAAGCGGTGGCCAATGCCGAAGAGGCGCTGTACCAGGCCGAACACTTTCACTTCGACCTGGCCATCGTCGACCTTGGCCTGCCGGGCATCAGCGGGCTTGAACTGATCGGCCGCCTGCGCAACCAGGGCAAGGCCTTCCCCATCCTTATTCTCACCGCCCGTGGCAACTGGCAGGACAAGGTCGAAGGCCTGGCTGCCGGTGCCGATGACTATCTGGTCAAGCCGTTCCAGTTCGAAGAACTCGAGGCACGCCTGAACGCCTTGCTGCGCCGTTCCAGCGGGTTCACCCAATCGACCATCGCCGCCGGGCCCCTGGTGCTTGACCTCAACCGCAAGCAGGCGACCCTGGATGAACAGCCGCTGGCGCTGACGGCCTATGAGTACCGCATCCTCGAGTACCTCATGCGACATCACCAGCAGGTAGTGGCCAAGGACCGCCTGATGGAGCAGCTCTATCCCGGCGACGAGGAGCGCGACCCGAACGTGATCGAGGTGCTGGTCGGCCGCCTGCGCCGCAAACTCGAGGGCGAGAACGGTTTCAAGCCGATCGACACGGTGCGCGGCCTGGGCTACCTGTTCACCGAGCGCTGCCGATGATCCGCTCGCTGCGGGTACGCCTGATGCTGGCGGCCGCGGTGCTGGCGCTGCTGTTCATGCTGGCCTTGTTGCCAGCCTTGCAGAAGGCTTTCAGCCTGGCCCTGCAGGAGTCGATCGAGCAGCGCCTGGCTTCGGACGTGACCACGCTGATTTCCGCAGCGCGCATCGAGCATGGCCAGTTGCAGATGCCAGACTTGCTCCCGGATGAACGCTACAACCTGCCCTATACCGGCCTGCTCGGCTACATCTTCGACCGTGACGGCAACCTGGTCTGGCGCTCGCGTGCCACCAGCGACCGCCATATCAACTACCGCCCGCGCTACGACGGGCGCGGCAACGAGTTTGCCCGCATCCGCCAGGACGATGGCGAAGAGTTCTTCGTCTATGACGTCGAGATCAAGCTGCTCGGTGGCCAGAGCGCGGCCTACAGTATCGTGGCGCTGCAACCGGTGAGTGAATACCGGGCCACGCTCGATGGCCTGCGCGAAAAACTCTACCTGGGCTTTGGCGCGGCCTTGCTGGTCTTGCTGGCGCTGCTCTGGGCCGGCCTGACCTGGGGGTTGCGTTCGTTGCGCCGGTTGAGTATCGAGCTGGATGAAGTGGAGTCTGGCGCACGTGATGGCCTCAGTGGTGAGCACCCACGGGAACTGCTGCGCCTGACCCGTTCGCTGAACCGCCTGCTGAGCAGCGAACGCGAGCAGCGCACCCGTTACCGCGATTCATTGGGCGATCTGGCCCACAGCCTGAAGACCCCGCTGGCGGTGTTGCAGGGGGTGGGGGAGAGCATGCAGCAGCGTGCCGGCGAGCGCGAACAGGCGCGGGTGCTGCAGAGCCAGATCGAGCGCATGAGCCAGCAGATCGATTACCAGCTGCAGCGCGCCAGCCTGCGCAAGAGCGGCCTGGTGCGCCACAACGTGCTGTTGCGGCCGGTGCTGGAGAGCTTGTGCAGCACCTTGGCCAAGGTCTATCGCGACAAGCGCGTCGAGGTCGAGCTGGATATACCGGCACAGTCGCACGTGCCGATGGAGCAGGGGGCCTTGCTGGAGCTGCTGGGCAATCTGCTGGAGAACGCCTACCGGCTCAGCCTGGGGCGCGTGCGGGTGAGCCTGCAGGAGGCACCTGGCACGCTGAGGGTGTGCATCGAGGACGATGGCCCCGGGGTGCCGGCCGACCAGCGTGAGAGGATTCTCGAGCGCGGTGAACGGCTGGACCGGCAGCACCCGGGGCAGGGTATTGGTCTGGCGGTGGTCAAGGACATCGTCGACAGCTATGGCGCCGGGCTGACCCTTGATGAGTCCGCGTTGGGCGGGGCCGTCTTCTGCATCACCTTCCACCTGGATTGATGCCACTCCGGGCGGGCGGATTCCCGCCATATCCCTTGTACATTTCCCGCCATCGGGCGGAAATCCGCCACCATTGCTCGGAAGAATCGCCCCGTCGTTGGGCATTTACAGCCCGTAAACAGTAGCGCTGCACCCAAGATGGGCATTTTGGCATCGCCCTTGCTATCTCACTTGGCAGAGGCCTGCCCAGGCAGCTCGAACACAACGACAAATCCCTCCAGGTGCAGGAGGGTTAGCGATTCAGGTGCCCGAACACCCTGGGAAGGGTGACGCCGGCACACTTGAGGAAAATGAGCCATGACGACACGTCAGCCGCTGTACAAATCCCTGTATGTCCAGGTGTTGGTCGCCATCACCATCGGCATCCTGCTCGGCCACTTCTACCCTGAAACCGGCGTCGCCCTGAAGCCTTTGGGCGATGGTTTCGTCAAACTGATCAAGATGGTCATCGCGCCCATCATCTTCTGTACCGTGGTCAGCGGCATCGCCGGCATGCAGAGCATGAAGTCGGTCGGCAAGACCGGCGGCTACGCGCTGTTGTACTTCGAGATCGTCTCCACCATCGCCCTGATCATCGGCCTCGTGGTCGTCAACGTGGTCCAGCCGGGCGCTGGCATGCACATCGACGTCAGCACCCTGAACGCCAGCAGTGTGGCCGCCTACGCCGCCGCCGGCGCGCAGCAGACCACCGTCGGCTTCCTGCTCAACATCATCCCCAGCACCGTGGTGGGCGCCTTCGCCAACGGCGACATCCTGCAGGTGTTGATGTTCTCGGTGATCTTCGGCTTCGCCCTGCACCGCCTGGGCAGCTACGGCAAGCCGGTGCTGGACCTGATCGACCGCTTCGCCCACGTGATGTTCAACATCATCAACATGATCATGAAGCTGGCCCCGGTCGGTGCCTTCGGCGCCATGGCCTTCACCATCGGCCAGTACGGCGTGGGCTCGCTGGTGCAGCTGGGCTATCTGATGGCGTGCTTCTACATCACCTGCCTGCTGTTCGTGCTGCTGGTGCTGGGCGCTATCTGCCGCGCCCACGGCTTCAGCGTCCTCAAGCTGATCCGCTACATCCGTGAAGAGCTGATGATCGTGCTGGGTACTTCCTCCTCGGAGTCGGCCCTGCCACGCATGCTGGCCAAGATGGAGCGCCTGGGTGCCAAGAAGTCGGTCGTCGGCCTGGTGATCCCGACCGGCTACTCGTTCAACCTCGACGGTACCTCGATCTACCTGACCATGGCTGCGGTGTTCATCGCCCAGGCCACCGACACCCACATGGACATCACTCACCAGATCACCCTGCTGCTGGTGCTGCTGGTGGCTTCCAAGGGGGCTGCCGGCGTGACCGGCTCGGGCTTCATCGTGCTGGCTGCCACCCTGTCGGCCGTTGGCCACCTGCCGGTTGCCGGCCTGGCGCTGATCCTTGGCATCGACCGCTTCATGTCCGAAGCCCGCGCACTGACCAACCTGATCGGCAACGCCGTGGCCACCGTGGTGGTGGCCAAGTGGGTGAAGGAGATGGACGACGACAAGCTGGCCTCCGAGCTGGCTTCCGGTGGCGCACCGCTGGAGTTGTCGGTGCCTACCGATGATTTGGGCGTGGCGGAAACCCCGGTACGCTGATCCTCAGGCGGTAAAAAAGAAGGCGACCCTCGGGTCGCCTTTCTTGTGTCTGGCTATTCGAGGCGGGTTTCACCGCTGTACACCAGAATCGCGCGGCAGCGCCGGCACAGGTAGCGGCGCCCCTGGCGCACCAGCTTGTGCCGCTGCGCGGTAAACGGGAAATCACTCTCCGGGCACGGGCAGCGGTAGATGTAGCGGGTCACCACGCGCCGCTGCACTGCATAATTGTGGCAACGGTTCGGCGGCAGTTCATACACCCCACGCATGATCAGCTGCCACTCCTCGCCATGGGCCTGGATGCGGTCACCGAACAGCTGATGGGCCACCAGGTGCGCCACTTCATGGGCCACGGTCTGGCGCAGGAAGTCGTCCTGGTTCTCGCGATACAGTTGCAGGTTGAAGCGCAGCAGGTTCTCGTGCAGGTGGGCGACGCCGGCTTTCTGGCCGCGTAGCTTGAAGCTGACTTCCGGGCGCGGGAAGGGGCGTTTGAAGAAGGCTTCGGCTTGCTGGTAACAGGTTTCGACGCGTTGTTTGAGCAGCTCGGGCATGGCGGGGTGGTTCTCCTGACCGGGCATTATGCCGCATGCCAGTCGCGCTTGCCGAGCCACCGGTCAGCAAGCAGCCATCGGTACAAACACAAAGGCCGCCTTTGCGGCGGCCTCTGCTTGATGCCCTATGTTGGCTGGATCTGATCTAGTTGGTGTACACCGGCCCCACGCCCAAGCCCCAGATGATCACGGTTGCGGCCATGATCGCCACCAGCACTACGAGGCCTACGGCCAGTACTGAGCTTGAGAACAGGAAGCCTTCATCCGACGGTATGTTCATGAACGTCGGCAAGCCGACATACAGCAGGTACACGGTGTAGCAAATGGCAGCGGTCCCCACCAGCATGCCCAACCACAAGTGCGGATAGAGCGCCGCCAGGCCGCCGAGGAACAGCGGAGTGGCGGTGTACGTGGCAAAGGCGATGCAGTGCGCCATGGACGGGTTGGCGTCGTAGGTGCGGGCCATCCAGTGAATGAACGCACCCATCACCGCAACCCCGGCGAGCATCGCCACGTAGGACATGATGCTCATCCAGATCGCGCTATCCATGGTCAGCATCACCGCCGGCCGGCCACCGATCACCCAGCCCACCTGGGTTGTGCCGATAAACGCCGAAATGGCGGGAATCGCCGCCAAAATGAGGGTATGGGTCAGGTACATGTGGCTGATGCTTTCTTCTTCGCCACGAATCTCCCGCCATTCCTGGTCGGGATGGGTAAACAGCCCCACAACGTGATGAATCATGCCGGTCACTCCTCTCAATGTTGCCAATCGCCCCCCACGTGGAGCGCAAGCGGCCCGAGGCCAAGGCACCGAAGCAGAACGGTAATGTGGCCTTATGTCGCAGTATAGGAAGTCAATCCCTGCACAAACCCCGCTTTTTAGAGCAAATTGCGCTGTCGCGGCCGCTGTTGATTACCTTGAAGTCTTTATCGGAATCCCTACAGGTGCGCGTGGTTTGTGCGTAAAATAGCCGGCTTTTGTCACACCTCGCGGATCCAAGCGCTATGGGCACCCTCTCGGTCAACCAGAACAAACTGCAAAAACGCCTGCGTCGTCTCGCTGGCGAAGCCATCACCGACTACAACATGATCGAAGATGGCGACAAGGTCATGGTCTGCCTGTCTGGCGGCAAGGACAGCTACACCATGCTCGACGTTCTGTTGCACCTGCAGAAGGTGGCACCGATCAAGTTCGAGATCGTCGCGGTGAACATGGACCAGAAGCAGCCAGGCTTCCCCGAGCATGTGCTGCCGGCGTACCTCAAGGAGTTGGGCGTCGAGTACCACATCGTCGAGAAGGACACCTACTCGGTGGTCAAGGAACTGGTCCCCGAGGGCAAGACCACCTGCTCGCTGTGCTCGCGCCTGCGCCGTGGCACGCTGTATACCTTCGCCGATGAGATCGGCGCGACCAAGATGGCCTTGGGGCACCACCGCGACGACATCGTCGAAACTTTCTTCCTCAATATGTTCTTCAACGGCGCGCTCAAGGGCATGCCGCCAAAGCTGCGTGCCGACGACGGCCGTAACGTGGTGATCCGCCCGCTGGCCTACTGCAGCGAGAAGGACATCCAGGCCTACTCCGACATGAAGCAATTCCCGATCATCCCGTGCAACCTCTGCGGCTCGCAAGAGAACCTGCAGCGCCAGGTGGTCAAGGACATGCTGGTGGAGTGGGAGCGCAAGCACCCGGGCCGGACCGAGAGCATCTTCCGCGCCCTGCAGAACGTGGCGCCGTCGCAGCTGGCCGACCGCAACCTGTTCGACTTCACCAGCCTGAAGATCGACGAAAACGCCACCCCGCGTTTCCTCGACGTGGTGAACCTCTGAAGCCATGCGCGATTACCAGTGGCTGCACGAGTATTGCCTGAACCGCTTCGGCTCGGCCAAGGCGCTGGAGGCCTTTCTGCCGCAGCCGCGCACGCCTGCGCAGTTGCGCGACATCGCTGACGACCGCTACCTGTCGACCCTGGCCCTGCGTGTATTTCGCGCCGGGCTCAAGCACAGCCTGGTGGATGCCAAGTGGCCAGCGTTCGAACAGGTGTTCTTCGGCTTCGACCCGGAGAAAGTCGTGCTGATGGGAGCCGAGCACCTGGAGCGCTTGATGCACGACGAACGCATCATCCGCCACCTGGGCAAGCTCAAGAGCGTGCCACGCAATGCGCAGATGATCCTCGATGTGGCAAAGGAGAAGGGCAGCTTCGGCGCGTTCATCGCCGACTGGCCAGAGACCGACATCGTCGGGCTGTGGAAGTACCTGGCCAAGCACGGCAACCAGTTGGGCGGGTTGTCGGCGCCGCGCTTCCTGCGCATGGTCGGCAAGGACACCTTCATCCCCACCGAAGACATGGCGGCGGCGTTGATTGCACAGAAGGTGATCGACAAGCAGCCGACCAGTCAGCGTGACCTGGCCCTGGTACAGCAAGCGTTCAATCAATGGCACGCAGAGAGCGGGCGACCGCTGTGCCAGTTGTCGGTGATGCTGGCGCATACCGTCAACCACTGAGTCCTGTACTGGCTGCTGCGCGGGTAAACCCGCGAAGCAGCTAGCGCCCTTCGCCCGCCATGCGCCGCTCGTACTGAAACTTCCAGCGCACATACAACAGCCCGGCCACGAACAGCCCCAGGCTCGCCAGCACTTCCACCCAGCCAAACAGCGCACGCGCCGGATCGAACGCTGCCAGCACGCCCTTGATGAAGTAGATGTTCACCACGAAGCAGGTCCAGGCATGCGCACGGGCACTGCCCATCAGCATGCCCGGCAGCAGCAACAGCAGCGGCACCAGTTCGATCGCCAGGATCACTTCGACCCGCGCACCATGCAGGTTGGCGAACCACAGGTTGTTGACCACCAGCAGCGCGATCAGGCCAAGGAAGAAGGCCAGGCTGAGCGCCCGCGTCAGGCGCAGGCGCGGTGCCAGCCATTCGAGCGGCGGCAACACCTTGGGCTTTCTAGCCACGCGCGGCCTCCAGGGCCTTGGCGGTAGTCGCCAGGCGTTGGCCAAGGGCACGGCACAAGGCGATCTCGTGGGGGTCCAGTTCACGCTTGCCGTCGGCGCCGGCGTGGTGGCTGGCGCCATAAGGCGTGCCGCCACCACGGGTCTCCAGCAGCGCCGACTCGCTGTACGGCAGGCCCATCACCAGCATGCCGTGGTGCATCAGTGGCAGCATCATCGACAGCAAGGTGGTTTCCTGGCCGCCGTGCAGGCTGGCGGTGGAGGTGAACACGCCGGCCGGCTTGCCGACCAGCTCGCCACCCAGCCACAGGCTGCTGGTGCCGTCGAGGAAGTACTTCAGCGGTGCGGCCATGTTGCCGAAGCGGGTCGGGCTGCCCAGCACCAGGCCAGCGCAGTGGCGCAGGTCGTCGAGGGTGGCGTACAGCGCGCCGCTGGCCGGGATGTCCGGGGCTACCGCTTCGCATTCGGTGGAAATCGCCGGCACCGTGCGCAGGCGTGCTTCCATGCCGGCCAGCTCGATGCCGCGGGCGATGTGCCGGGCCATCTCACTGGTCGAGCCGTGGCGGCTGTAATACAGCACCAGAATGTACGGCGCACTCACGGCAGGATCTCCAGGACCTTCTCCGGCGGGCGGCCGATCACGGCCTTGTCACCGGCGACCAGGATCGGGCGTTCGATCAGCTTGGGGTGGTTTACCATGGCGTCGATCAGCTGCGCGTCGCTCAGCGCCGGGTTTGCCAGATCAAGGGATCTGTATTCGTCTTCACCGCTGCGCAGCAGCTGGCGGGGGGCGATGCCCAGCTTGCCGAGCAGGGCCTTGAGGGTGGCGGCATCGGGCGGGGTTTCCAGGTAGCGCACGATGGTCGGTGCCAGGCCGCGTTGTTCAAGCAGTTCCAGCGCGCCGCGGGATTTCGAGCAGCGCGGGTTATGATAGAGCGTCAAGTCAGTCATGTCGGGTCGCATCCAGCTGGGTGTGGCAGCTATTCTAACCGCAGCGACTGACCTATTTGCTTGAAACTTCGAGAAGGATTGACCCATGGCAAGGCGTCTGGCAGCAGTACTGGCCATCACCGCGAGCCTTTTGCTCGGTGGTTGCGGTGCCGATTACGGCGTGGACCAAGATGGCAAGACGGTAAAGGCGGAGCAGATCGACGGGCACTGGGTAGTGCTCAACTACTGGGCCGAATGGTGTGGCCCGTGCCGTACCGAGGTACCTGAACTGAACCAGGCGGCCAAGCAGTGGGCTGCCGATGGCATCAAGGTGGTCGGGGTGAATTTCGATGGCCTGCAAGGGCCTGAGCTGAAGCAGGCCGCCGAGGCCTTGGGCATCGGCTTCACCGTGCTGGCCCAGGACCCGGCCGAGCGTTATGACCTGCCACGCAGCGAGGCGCTGCCGGTGACCTACATCATCGATGACAAGGGCAAGGTGCGTGAACAACTGATGGGCGAGCAGACCCTGGAAGGGCTGCAGGCCAAGATCAAGGCCCTGAAGGGCGCCTGATGGAGGAGGGGCCGCCAGGCGGCCCCAACGTTTTCAGCCTTCTTCGGGCCAGAAGCGCAGGGGTTTGCCTGCTTCAGGCCAGAAGCGCAACTGCTCGATAGGCGACACATCCCAGCGCTGCACCGTTTCCAGCGCCTGCAGGAAGCGCTTTTCCTGCTCCATCAACGCCGGGGCACACAGTTTGCGGGTCTTGCCGACCTTGCCGAAGCTCAGGTGCTCACCGTCCAGCGTGTACGGCGCAAACCAGTGGTTGCAACCGGCATTGCCGTAGGCGCGGCCATCGCTGGCCAGGGTCAGGGTCAGGTGGCTGTAGTCGATCAGCGGACGTTCGCCAATCCACTCCAGCACGTAGCTGCGTTCCTGCTGCAGCTTGGAAGGTTCGGCAGCACAGCCGAGCAGGCCGGTGGCAATCAGCACGCCGGTCAGCAGATTCTTCACTCGGCGCTCTCCTGGCAACGCGGGCACAGGTGCTTGTCGCCACGGCTGGCCCAGCCCAGCTCGGCAACACGGGCGCTGGCAGCCGGCTGACGGGCCGCCTTGCCGAGTTTGGCGTCGACGGCGAACTCGAAGTCCAGCACCGCGTCGCAGCTGTCGCACTCGACCTTCCAGGTGAGGATTTCCAGCTCGTTGAACACCGGGCCGCTGGCCACGGCTACCCATTGGCCACGTGGGTTGATCAGGTGGCGCACGCTCTCGACGGTCAGGCGCATGGCCAGGTCCTTGCTGCCCTTGAGGGTCACGATCAGGACGTCGCCTTTGTGCATCGAGCCACCGTTGCCGGTCACCTGATAGCGGCCCGGAACCAGGGCGCGGCACTCGATCAGGGTGTGTTGCGGGTTGAAAAGGGTATAGCGGAAATCGTGCTCGACCATGGGTCCTCCAGAAATGCCGCGTATCCTAGCATCAACCGCTGACCAGATCCTGCGGATTACCCGCCGCCCAGCGGATGATGTTGTCCAGGGTGGTGGCGGCGATCGCGTCCAGGGCCTCGCGGGTCAGGAATGCCTGGTGCGCGGTGATGATCACGTTGGGGAAGGTCAGCAGACGTGCCAGCACATCATCCTGCAGCGGCAGGTCGGAGCGGTCCTCGAAGAACAGCTGGGCTTCTTCTTCGTAGACGTCCAGGCCCAGGTAGCCGAGCTGGCCGCTTTTCAGGGCGTCGATCAGTGCCGGTGTGTCGACCAGCGCGCCACGCCCGGTGTTGATCAGCATGGCGCCCGGCTGCAACTGGCCCAGGCTTTGTGCATTGATCAGGTGCCGGGTGTGCTCGGTCAGCGGGCAGTGCAGGCTGATGACCTGCGCCTCGCGCAGCAGGTCGGGCAATGCCATGTAGCGCGCGCCAAGGGCCAGCAGTTCCGGGTTGGGGTAGGGGTCATACGCCAGCAACTGGCAGCCGAAACCGGCCATGATACGGGCAAAGGCGCTGCCGATCTGGCCAGTGCCGACTACGCCGACGGTCTTGCCATGCAGGTCGAAGCCGGTCAGCCCGTGCAGGGTGAAGTCACCTTCGCGGGTGCGGTTGTAGGCCCGGTGCAGGCGGCGGTTGAGCGCCAGGATCAAGGCCACGGCATGCTCGGCCACGGCATGTGGCGAATAGGCCGGCACGCGCACCACGGCCAGGCCAAGGCGCTGCGCCGCTGCCAGGTCGACGTGGTTGTAGCCGGCCGAGCGCAGGGCGATCAGCCGCGTACCACCTGCGGCCAGGCGCTGCAGCACCTGGGCGTCTAGCTCGTCGTTGATGAAGGCGCAGACAACCTCGTAGCCCTGGGCCAGCGCGGCGGTGTCGAGGGTCAGGCGGGTGGGCTGGAAGTGCAGGTCAAGGGTGTTGTCACGGGCGGCCTGCATGAAGCTTTCCTGGTCGTAGTGCTGGCTGCTGAATAACAGAACGCGCATGGTGAGAGTCCTTTGCAGTGCATGCCTTGGGTGGTGTGGTGCCATGAAGATAAAGCGCCGCCCGTGCGGCGCACGATCTCACAGGCGCCGAAAATATCCGGTCAAGCGCTCAGCCGCGCCTGCGCCGCCAACCGATTGATCGCCGCGTCCAGCTCGTCCAGCGCCTGCTGGGCCTGCGGGCTGTCCTGCTTGAGCAGTGTCTCGCTGCGCTGACACGCCGCCCGCAACTGCGGCACACCGCAGTAACGCGAGGCACCATTGAGCCGGTGTACCTGCTCGATCAGCGTCGCGCTGTCAGCTGCCTCGCGAGCGGAGCGAATCGCCTGGCGGTCGGTTTCCAGCGACGCCAGCAGCATGGCCAGCATGTCCGCTGCCAGGTCTGGCTTGCCGGCAGCCAGGCGCAAGCCTTCGTCCGGGTCCAGCACAGGTAGCTCATGGCCGTCACCCAGTGGCTCGCTGGCATGCTCCGGTGGCGATGCGCCGAGGCTCAGCCCGGTCCACTTCAGCACTACCTGGGCCAACTGCCGCTCGCTGATCGGCTTGGTCAGGTAATCGTCCATGCCGCTGTGCAACAGAGCGCGTTTCTCGTTGGCCATGGCATGCGCAGTCAGGGCGACGATCGGCATCGGGTTGCCGCTCTGGGTCTTTTCCCACAGACGGATCTGCTCGGTGCAGGCGCGGCCGTCCATGCCGGGCATCTGCACGTCCATCAACACCAGGTCGAAAGGCTCAGCCTGGACCGCCTGCACGGCGGCAAGGCCGTTGTCGACCGCCAGCACTTCGGCGCCCAGGTCCTCGAGCAGCGTCTGTACCAGCAACAGATTGGCGGCATTGTCGTCGACGCACAGAATCTTCGCCCGGCGCTGGCCGCTGCCGGGCAACCCCGGTTCGGCCTGCAGCCGTCGCGGTTGTACCAGTTCCAGCAACAGGCGGCGTAACTTGCGCGTGCAGGTGGGCTTGGACAGCAGTTGGCCATGGCCGTTGGGCAGGAAGGGGTGATACAGCGCCTGCTCGGTGGTCGGGCACAGCACCACGCACTGGCAGTGCAGGCGCTCCAGTTGCTGGTTGTACTGGCCGAGCTGTTCCGGTGAAAGCGTACCGAGGTTGGCCCCGAGCACCGCGAACTCGAAGGGCATGCCGGCCTGGAAGCCGGCCTTCACGCCTTGCAGCAACTGGTCGTAGGACGCGAACAGGCTGACGCTCAGGCCGCAATCCTCGAGCTGGTGCTCCAAGGCCTGGCGCGCCAGCTCATGGCCGTCGACGATGGCCACTCGGCGACCCAGCAGCGGTTGCAGCGGCTGCTCCTCGATGTCGTCGTGTGCCTTGGGCAGGCTCAGGCTGATCCAGAACTGCGAACCTTCGCCCGGCGTGCTGTCGACACCGATTTCGCCGCCCATCTGCTCGATCAGGCGCTTGGAAATCACCAGCCCCAGGCCGGTACCGCCGGGTTGACGGGCCAGTGAATTGTCGGCCTGGCTGAAGGCCTGGAACAGCGTGCGCACGTCCTGGGGTGACAGGCCGATGCCGGTGTCCTGCACACTGATGCGCAGCTGGGCGCTGTCTTCGTGTTCGTCATCGAGCATCGCCCGGACGACAATGGTGCCTTCGCGGGTGAACTTGATCGCGTTGCTCACCAGGTTGGTGAGGATCTGTTTCAGCCGCAAGGGGTCGCCGATCAGCGAAATCGGCGTATCGCGGTAGATCAGGCTGAGCAGTTCGAGCTGCTTGGCGTGGGCGGCGGGGGCGAGGATCGTCAAGGTGTCCTGGACCAGGTCGCGCAGGTTGAACGGGATGCTGTCGAGCACCAGCTTGCCCGCTTCGATCTTGGAGAAGTCGAGGATCTCGTTGATGATCCCCAGCAGGTTGTCGGCGGACTTCTCGATGGTGTTCAGGTAGTCCAACTGCCGTGGGGTCATCTCGCTCTTCTGCAGCAGGTGGGTGAAGCCGAGGATGCCATTGAGCGGGGTGCGGATTTCGTGGCTCATGTTGGCCAGGAATTCCGATTTGATGCGGCTGGCCTCCAGGGCCTCCTTGCGCGCCATGTCCAGCTCGATGTTCTGGATCTCGATGGTTTCCAGGTTCTGGCGTACGTCCTCGGTCGCTTGGTCGATGCTGTGCTGCAGCTCTTCGTGGGCGCCGTGCAAGGTCTCGGCCATGCGGTTGATGCCGCGGGCCAGTTCATCCAGCTCATGGCTGCCCATGGCCGGCAGGCGTTCGTCGAGGTGGCCGTCCTTGAGCAGGTTGACCGTCTGCTTGATGCGTGCGATCGGGTCATTGATGGTACGGCTCATGCGCATCGCCAGCAGGCCACTGAGGGCCAGGCAGGCGAGGATCAGCAGCACACTGGTGAACAGGTTGCGATAGCCACGCAGCAGCGTGCCGTCGTGGGACAGCTCGATCTCGACCCAGCCGAGCAGGCGCTCGGCTTCGGCCGGTACGGCATCGGTGGCCAGATCGCGGTGGTGGCCGAACACCGGCATCAGGTAACGGGTGGCGTCGTTGCCGGTGCGCTGCAGCAACTGCGTGCCGGTACCGCCGCTGGGCGCCTGGTTGATCATGCTCGGCCCGGCATGGGCCAGGCGGCTGCGGTCGGGGGCTAGGAAGGCCACGGCACGCACGTCGGCCTGCTCCAGGGTCTGCGCGGCAATGCGCTCCAGCTGGGCAGGCGCCTGGCGTGCCAGGGCCGGTGCGGCCAGCGGGGCCAGTTGCTCGGCGAGCATCTTGCCGCGCTGCAGCAGCTGGGTGCGCAACTGGTCTTGCTGCAGCCAGGTGAAATAGCTGCCCAGCACCAGTGCCATCAAGCTGGCAGGCAGCAATGCCAGCAGCAGCACCCGGCTTCTGATTCCCAAACGATCGAGCACACTCGCCTCCTGTAATGTGCCTGGATGCCGACGTCGCTGCGACGGCACAAAGCGGAAAGTTACTCCGCTGGCTGCGCTATTGCACCCTTTGAATGTCATTTCGTGCCGCGCCAAGGCATGGGGCGCAGGCAGTTGCCTGAAAGGAGAGCATGCACAATAATCGCGCAATTGAGAATGTATGGCAGTTGCCAATGAATCCTGTAACTAATTGCGCCGCGCGCGTCCTGGCGATCGAGGACGATCCCGTGCTGGGGGCGTACCTGCACGAAGAGCTGCAGCGTGGCGGCTTCCACGTCACCTGGTGCCGCAATGGCCTGGATGGCCTGGAAGCAGCCGACCGCCAAGCGTTCGACGTGGTCCTGCTGGACATCCTGCTGCCCGGCCTTAATGGCCTGGACGCCCTTGTCCGGCTGCGCCAGCGCAGTGCCACGCCGGTGATCCTGATGTCGGCACTGGGCGCCGAGGCCGACCGCATCAGCGGTTTCCAGCGCGGTGCCGACGACTACTTGCCCAAGCCCTTCAGCATCGCCGAACTGCAGGTGCGGATCGAGGCGATCCTGCGCCGGGTCGCTCTTGAGCGGCGTCATCAGCCGCAGCAGGAGGTTGCCGCAAGCGAGTTGTACTTCGACGAAAGCCGATGTGATGTCAGCCTGAATGGCCAGCACGCCGGCATGACGCCGAGTGAATACCGCCTGCTCGATATCCTTCACCGCAATGTCGATGAAGTGCTGAGCAAGCCCTTCCTTTACCAGCAGGTGCTGCAGCGTGGCTACTCGCGGCATGACCGTAGCCTCGACATGCATATCAGTCAGATCCGCCGCAAACTCAAGGGTATCGATTACCACGCCTGGCAGATCCGCACGGTGTGGGGCAAGGGCTACGTGCTCAGTGCCGGCGAAGCGGAGTAAGCCATGCTTGATCGCCATTCACTGTTCTGGAAGCTGGCCATCCTGCTGGTGGGTTTCTGCCTGTTGATGATCGGCCTCAGCTACACCTGGGGCCGTCACATGGAAACCCGCAACGCCTTTCTCGATCCGCCGGCCCGCCAGGTGCTGCGCGACTATGCCAGCGACGCCGAAAGGGCCTGGCGTACCGGGGGACGCGAAGGGCTGGACCGCTGGGTGGCGGCGATGCACCAGCGTGAGCATGGCTGGATCGGTGTGCTCGATCTGAATCTGCGGCCCCTGGACAGCGCCATGCTTGGCCCCGAGATCATGCAGCGGCTGACCCGCCTGCGTGGGGTCGACTGGCCGATGAGCCGGCGCAGCGTCGACCAACCCTGGTTGCGCATTCCGTTCCCCGGTGCGCCGCAGCAGGGCATGCTGGTGATCGAGCTGCCGCAACGTTTCAACCCTGGCCAGTACCGGGTGTTCTGGCGGGTCGTCACCAACGGCATCATCCCTGGCCTGTTCACCTTGCTGCTGTGTGTCGGCCTGTACCGCATGCTGATCGTCCCGCTCAACCAGTTGCGCGAGCAGGCCAATGCCTGGCGTGCCGACCAGCTTTCGGCACGGCTGGATTCACGTACCACGGCCCGCCACGACGAACTGGGTGAGCTGGCCCGAGCCTTTGATCAGATGGCCGAGCGCCTGCAAGGTACCGTGGCGATGCAGCAGCAACTGCTGCGCGACCTGTCCCACGAAATGCGCACCCCGCTGAGCCGCCTGCGCGTCGCCTGCGATGGCGAGACTGACTTCGCGCGCCTGCGTGAGCGCCTGGGTCGCGAAGTCGACTGCATGCAGCAGTTGGTCGAGAACACGCTGCAACTGGCTTGGCAGGATGCCGAACGCGCGCCGATGAACCTTGAACCGATCCAGGTCCAGGCGCTCTGGGAGCTGCTGGCCGAGGACGCCAGCTACGAAAGCGGCTGGTCGCCGGAGCGCTTGCGCTGTGAGCTGCCGGGCAGTTGCTGGGTGCAGGGTAACCTCAACCACTTGGCCCAGGCCCTGGAGAACATGCTGCGTAATGCCATCCGCCATTCGCCGGAAAACGGCTTGGTACGGCTGGGCGGTCAGCGCGAAGGAGGCTACTGGCGTCTGTGGCTGGAAGATGAAGGCGGCGGTGTCGCCGATGAGGATCTGGAGCGCATCTTCGCGCCGTTTTCCCGGCTCGATGGTTCGCGGCCTGGGGACGGCGGTTTTGGCCTGGGGTTGAGCATTGCCCGCAGTGCCATTCAGCGCCAGGGTGGGACCTTGTGGGCCGAAAATGGCACGTCAGGGCTCAGGCTGTGCATGCGGCTGCCGTTTCATGTGCCGGGCTCTTTCGCGGGCATGCCCGCAAAGCAGGCGACGCCGTTATAGCGTGTAGCTATAGCAACCACAGATTGCGTGATATGGCCGGGAAAGGTTTGCCGGTATGATAGGCACCCCTGCGTCCGGATTGTGAAATACGCCATGACCTTGCAGTACCCAACCATCGCCGATTGCGTCGGCAATACGCCCCTGGTTCGCCTGCAGCGCATCGCTGGCGAAACCAGCAATACCCTGCTGCTCAAGCTCGAAGGTAACAATCCCGCTGGCTCGGTGAAAGACCGCCCGGCACTGTCGATGATCACCCGTGCCGAACTGCGCGGGCAGATCAAGCCAGGCGACACCCTGATCGAAGCTACCTCCGGCAATACTGGCATCGCCCTGGCGATGGCGGCGGCGATCAAGGGGTACAAGATGATCCTGATCATGCCCGACAACTCCACCGCCGAACGCAAGGCAGCCATGACCGCCTATGGCGCCGAGCTGATCCTGGTGACCAAGGAGGAGGGCATGGAAGGTGCGCGCGACCTCGCTGAGAGGTTGCAAGCCGAAGGCCGCGGCCTGGTCCTTGACCAGTTCGCCAACGGCGACAACCCGATCGCCCACTACTCCAGCACCGGCCCGGAGATCTGGCAGCAGACCCAAGGCAGCATTACCCATTTCGTCAGCTCCATGGGTACCACCGGTACCATCATGGGCTGCTCGCAGTACCTCAAGGAACAGAACCCCAAGGTGCAGATCGTCGGCCTGCAGCCGATGGAAGGCTCGGCCATTCCGGGTATCCGCCGCTGGCCCGAGGAGTACCTGCCAAAGATATTCGATGCCACCCGCGTCGACCGCGTAATGGACATGTCCCAGCAGGAGGCCGAGAACACCACTCGCCGCCTCGCGCGCGAAGAGGGCATTTTCTGCGGCGTGTCCTCCGGTGGTGCGGTGGCCGCCATGCTGCGCCTGTCCCGCGAAGTGGAAAACGCCGTGATGGTCGCGATCATCTGTGACCGCGGCGACCGTTACCTGTCCACCGGCCTGTTCGACCCGAGCTAAATGTCCAAGAAAAAAAGCAACAGCGGCCTGCGCTTCCAGCCGGCCGGCGGCAACCGCACGCCCCAGGTCCCCGTGGGCAAGAAGCAGCGCCTGGCTATCGAGCGCCTGGCCGGTGACGGCCGCGGCATCGCCTTCCTGGAAGGGCGTACCTGGTTCGTCAGCGGCGCCCTGGCCGGTGAAGCGGTCGAAGCGCGGGTGCTCAACGCCCGCGGCAAGGTCGTCGAGGCGCGCCTGGAGCGCGTGCTGCAAGCCAGCCCTGAACGCCGCCAGGCACCGTGCCGCCACTACGCGCGTTGCGGCGGCTGCAACCTGCAGCACCTGCCGCACGACGCCCAGTTGGCGCTCAAGCAGCGTACCCTGGCTGAACAGCTACAACGGGTGGCCGGCGTGCAGCCCGAAGAATGGGCCGCACCCCTGAGCGGGCCGGAATTCGGCTACCGGCGCCGGGCGCGCGTAGCCGTGCGCTGGGACGTGAAGGCCAAGCACCTGGAGGTCGGTTTCCGCGCCGAGGCCAGCCAGGACATTGTCGCCATCGGTGATTGCGCCGTGCTGGTACAGCCCTTGCAGTCTATTCTTCGCCACTTGCCGACCGTGCTGCGCTCGCTGGGCAAGCCCCAGGTGATCGGCCATGTGGAGTTGTTCAGCGGTACTGCCGAAGCCGTGCTGGTGCGTCATGTGGCGCCGTTGCCTGCGGACGACCAGGCTCGCCTGCAGGCATTCTGCGACGAGGCCAAGGCGCAGCTGTGGTTGCAGGGTGAAGGGGAGCCGGCACCCGTGGAGGCCGAGGCGAAACTGGGCTTTGCCCTGGAGCCTTGGCAGCTGGAGCTGGCCTGGCGCCCGGGCGATTTCGTCCAGGTCAATGCCCAGGTCAACACGGCGATGATCGAGCAGGCCCTGGCCTGGCTCGCTCCGCGAGCTGACGAGCGGGTACTGGACCTGTTCTGCGGCCTCGGCAACTTCGCCCTGCCGCTGGCGCGCCAGGCACGTGAAGTGGTGGCAGTTGAAGGTGTACAGGCCATGGTCGATCGGGCCGCGGCCAATGCCCGGAACAACGATGTGCATAACGCCGCGTTTTTTCAGGCCGATTTATCGCAGCCTTTGGCAGGTGCCGGATGGGCCGCCGAGGGCTTTTCTGCGGTACTCTTGGATCCACCGCGCGACGGTGCATACGAGGTGGTGCAAGACATCGCCCGCCTCAGGGCCAAGCGCTTGGTATATGTATCGTGCAACCCGGCCACGCTGGCGCGAGACGCCCAGGTGCTGGTCGGCCAGGGGTACCGGTTAAAAAGGGCCGGGATTCTCGACATGTTTCCTCAGACGGCGCATGTCGAAGCCATGGCGTTATTCGAAGCGGGCTAGCGAGCTGGCCCCTTGGTGCGGCTTCCACGGAAGCGAAGCTGCACGGTGATAGCCAGTGCACCCGTGTGGTGCGCTGTATGGAAAGGTAAAACAAAGATGGTACAGGTGAGAGTGCACCAGCCGGTCAACACAGACGGCAGTATCAATCTCGAAGCATGGCTGGATCATGTGGTGAGCGTCGATTCGGCTCTGGATCGCGTGGCACTGAAAGAAGCCTGCGAGTTCGCTCAGGAAATCGAAAAGAAGGGCAACCCGGCCAAGCATTCGTGGGCCGATGGTACGTCCAGTTATCAGGCTGGCCTGGAAATCGCTGAAATCCTCGCCGACCTCAAGCTCGATCAGGATTCGTTGGTCGCGGCGGTGATCTATCGCTCGGTCCGTGAAGGCAAGGTGACCTTGGCCGAAGTCGGCCAGCGCTTTGGCCCGGTGGTGTCCAAGCTGATCGACGGCGTGCTGCGCATGGCCGCCATCAGTGCCAGCCTCAGCCCGCGCCAGTCGTTGGTGCTGGGGTCGCAGGCGCAGGTCGAGAACCTGCGCAAGATGCTCGTGGCCATGGTCGACGATGTGCGCGTGGCGCTGATCAAGCTGGCCGAGCGTACCTGTGCGATCCGTGCAGTGAAGTCCGCCGATGACGAAAAACGCCTGCGCGTGGCGCGCGAGGTGTTCGACATCTATGCGCCACTGGCCCACCGCCTGGGCATCGGCCACATCAAATGGGAGCTGGAAGACCTGTCCTTCCGCTACCTGGAGCCCGACCAGTACAAGCAGATCGCCAAGCTGTTGCACGAGCGACGGCTGGACCGGGAGCGCTTCATCAGCGATGTGATGAACCAGCTGCAGAACGAGCTGCTGGCCACCGGGGTCAAGGCTGACATCAGCGGCCGGGCAAAACACATCTATTCGATCTGGCGCAAGATGCAGCGCAAGGGCCTCGAGTTCAGCCAGATCTACGACGTGCGTGCGGTCCGCGTGCTGGTGCCGGAGGTGCGCGACTGCTATACCGCGCTGGGCATCGTGCACACCCTGTGGCGGCATATTCCCAAGGAATTCGACGACTACATCGCCAACCCCAAGGAAAACGGCTATCGCTCGCTGCACACTGCGGTGATCGGCCCCGAGGGCAAGGTGCTGGAAGTGCAGATCCGTACCCACGGCATGCACGAAGAAGCCGAACTCGGCGTCTGCGCCCACTGGCGCTACAAGGGTACCGACGTCAAGCCGAGCTCCAACCACTACGAAGAGAAGATTTCCTGGCTGCGCCAGGTGCTCGAATGGCATGAAGAGCTGGGCGATATCGGTGGCCTGGCCGAGCAGCTGCGGGTCGATATCGAGCCTGACCGGGTCTACGTGTTCACCCCGGATGGCCACGCCATCGACCTGCCGAAGGGGGCCACGCCGCTGGACTTCGCCTACCGGGTGCACACCGAGATCGGTCACAACTGCCGTGGCGCCAAGATCAACGGGCGCATCGTGCCGCTCAACTACAGCCTGCAGACCGGCGAACAGGTGGAGATCATCACCAGCAAGCACGGCAACCCGAGCCGCGACTGGCTGAACTCCAACCTGGGCTACGTCACCACCTCGCGGGCGCGGGCCAAGATCGTCCACTGGTTCAAGCTGCAGGCGCGTGACCAGAACGTCGCTGCCGGCAAGACCTTGCTCGAACGCGAGCTCAGCCGCCTGGGCCTGCCGCAGGTGGACTTCGAGCGCCTGGCCGAGAAGACCAACGTCAAGACCGCCGAAGACATGTTCGCCTCGCTGGGTGCCGGTGACCTGCGCCTGGCGCATCTGGTCAACGCCGCCCAGCAATTGCTCGAGCCCGAGCGCATCGAGCAGATCGAGCTGGTGCCGCGCAAGCCCACCGGGCCGCGTACCGGCAAGCGTGGCGATATCCAGATCCAGGGCGTCGGCAACTTGCTCACGCAGATGGCCGGCTGCTGCCAGCCGCTACCGGGCGACGCCATCGTCGGTTATATCACCCAGGGCCGCGGCGTCAGCATTCACCGCCAGGACTGCGCCTCGGCGCTGCAACTGGCCGGGCGCGAGCCGGAGCGGATGATCCAGGTAAGCTGGGGGCCGATCCCGGTGCAGACCTATCCGGTCGACATCGTCATCCGCGCCTATGACCGCCCAGGCTTGTTGCGCGACGTGTCGCAGGTACTGCTGAACGAGAAGATCAATGTGCTGGCGGTCAACACCCGCTCGAACAAGGAAGACAACACCGCGCTGATGTCGCTGACCATCGAGATTCCGGGCCTGGATGCGCTGGGGCGCTTGCTGGGGCGGATTTCGCAGTTGCCGAACATCATCGAGACGCGGCGTAATCGTACCCCTTGAGACCGCGGCGCCTGCATCGCGGATGAATCCGCTCCTACAGGAATGGTGCAATGCCTGTAGGAGCGGGTTTATCCGCGATGCAGCCACCACCGAAGGACCTGCTCAAATGACCTACACCCTCGAAGACCTGCTGCACCTCATGGCCCGCCTGCGCGACCCGCAGTACGGCTGCCCATGGGACCTGAAGCAGAACTACGCGAGCATCGTGCAGCACACCATCGAAGAGGCCTACGAAGTCGCCGACACCATCGAGCGCGGCGATTTCGAACACCTGCAGGGCGAGCTCGGCGACTTGTTGTTCCAGGTGGTGTACTACAGCCAGCTGGCCCGCGAGGAGGGGCGTTTCGAGTTCGATGGCGTGGTCGACAGCATCACCCGCAAGCTGATCCGTCGCCACCCGCACGTCTTCCCGACCGGCGAACTGTACGCACCGCTCGACACCCCCAGCCTGGACGAGGCCCAGGTCAAGTCACGCTGGGAAGAGATCAAGGCCGAGGAACGCGCCGAGAAAAGCACCCCTGAACAACTGTCGCTGCTCGATGACGTACCAACGGCATTGCCGGCGCTGTCGCGGGCGGCCAAACTGCAGAAACGCGCGGCCACTGTCGGTTTCGACTGGCCAGCGGCATTGCCGGTGCTGGACAAGGTGCGCGAGGAACTCGACGAAGTGTTGCAGGCCATGGCCGACAACGACGCCGATGCCCTCGAGGATGAGGTCGGCGACCTGCTGTTTGCCGCCGTGAACCTGGCCCGGCACCTCAAGCAAGACCCGGAAAACGCCCTGCGCCGCGCCAACCGCAAGTTCGAGCGGCGTTTCCGCTTTATCGAACAGGCATTGCGCGACAGCGGTCGGCCGATTGAACATTGTAACCTTGACGAGCTGGACGCCCTTTGGGGTGAAGCCAAACGTCAGGAAAAGAACCTGCCCAGCTGCGGCTGAGCTGTTGCATAAGTGAGTGAACATTCATGAGCCTTTCCCTTCGCGACCAATTGCTCAAAGCCGGTCTGGTCAACCAGAAACAGGTCGCACAGACCAACAAAGCCGAAAAGAAACAGAAGCGCATGGAGCACAAAGGCCAGGTCGAAGTCGACGACAGCCAGCAGCGCATGGCCAAGGAAGCCATGGCCGAGAAGGCCAGGCGTGACCAGGAGCTCAATCGCCAGCAACAGGAAAAGGCCGAGCAGAAGGCCCGTGCGGCGCAGATCAAGCAGTTGATCGAAGCCACCCGCCTGCCCAAGCTGACCACCGAGGACTACTACAACTTCGTCGACGACAAGAAGGTCAAGCGCATTGCCGTCAATGCCCTGATGCGCACCCGCCTGAGTAACGGTGCCCTGGCCATCGTGTCGCATGCCGGTGGCTATGAAGTGATCCCGCGCGAGGCGGCGGTGAAGATTCAGGAGCGCGACGCGAGCCGCATCCTGCTGCTCAATACCCATGTCGAGGAGGCGGACGAAGACGATCCGTACGCGGCCTACAAGATCCCGGATGATCTGATGTGGTGATGCGAAAAACCCCGCCGCGGCGGGGTTTTTCATTGGGAGACTGGGTCATTGCGTGGTGCGCTGGTTTTCCAGGGCTTCGAGCTCTGCCCGATACTGGTGAGCTTCATGTTCCTGGTGGAACATGCCTACCAGCTGGCCTTGCTGGTGCACATCCCAGATCCGCACGCCAGCGGCCAGGCCTTCGTGGGACATTTTCGATTCGTCGCGTTCGGTTACTTGGACTGTCATCGGTAAACTCCACTGCTTGAGTTGGCTGCGACACTGTGTCGCACAACCCCTTTATAGAGTTTGTTAGCAGGCTAAGTAAATAAAACAGGCATGAAACAAGTTTCATGAAAGCCAGGCCAAAAGAAGCCCCGCACAAGGCGGGGCTCCGGATACTGCGGGCTGTAGCGGATCAGTTACCCTTCACCGTCTTGCCATCGACCGTGCCATCCTGCAGCACGATCACGTACTCCTTGCCATCGGTCTCGACCTGGCGCAGTTGTACCAGCAGGTAATCCCAATCCTTGGCGAACCACAGCTCGGTGATGCGCTTGCTCTGGCTGGGGTCGCGCACGCGCTCGACTTTCACCGCCTCGACCTGGCCAGTCTTGGTGGTGACCTTCTCGGTGCCGAGTACACGGAAGTCATAGGCGTCGATCTCGTCGCCATCGACCACCTGGTAGGTCATGCTCTTCTTGCCGGCAGCCACATCGTGCTGCAGGGCCAGTTGATAGGACGACTTGTCCAGCACGCCGCGGTTGAGCGGCAGGTTGATGGCGTCCTTGCGGTCGGTGCCGGTGATTTTCTTGGCATTCCAGTCGAAGGTCAGGTCGACGGTCTTGGCCTTGCCCAGGCCGCCGCGCTCGAAGTGGTACTTTTGCGGCAGCAGGGTGTCGTTGTCCAGGCGCAGGGTGCTTTGCTCGGTCAGGCTGGCGATCATCATGGAGGCCTTGAAATCAAGGTTCCAGCTGCCGTCCTTGTTCTTGACCAGGCTGCGCTCGGCGGTGCCGCTCATGGGCAGTTGCTTCCAGTCGGCGGTGTAGCTTGCCGAGAACGGCTTCAGGTCAGCTGCCTGGAGGGGCAGGGCGAGCACGGCGAGAGCCAATAGCAGGGCGCGACGCATAAATTCTCCTAGGGTCGGATCAAGTGACCACTGGCCGGCAGCGGTTGGTCATCCAGTAAGGCACCCTGTTCACCCAGGCGCAAGCGCCCTTGGGCAAACCAGTGCACCGCCAGCGGGTAGATCTGGTGTTCCTGATGGTGAACCCTTTGGGCCAGGCTTTCCACCGTGTCATCAGGCAGCACCGGTACTACAGCCTGTACGACCAGAGGCCCGCCATCGAGTTCCTCGGTGACGAAGTGTACGCTGCAGCCATGTTCGGCGTCGCCTGCCTCCAGTGCCCGTCGGTGAGTATGCAGGCCCTTGTAGCGGGGCAGCAGCGACGGGTGGATGTTGAGCAGGCGACCCTGGTAGTGGCGCACGAAGCCGCCGCTGAGGATGCGCATGAAGCCAGCCAGCACCACCAGGTCCGGGGTGAAACCGTCGATGTGCGCCATCAGCGCGGCATCGAAGGCTTCACGGCCGTCGAACTGGGTGTGGTCGAGCACCACGGTGTCGATACCGACTGCCTGGGCCCGCTGCAAACCATAGGCATCGGCACGGTTGGAGACCACCGCGGCGATGCGTACCTGGCTGTCCTGGGTGCGGCAGCTGTCGATCAAGGCTTGCAGGTTGCTGCCGGAACCCGACAGCAGTACCACTACATTGCAGGGCTTGCTCGGCATCAGTGTGCCTTGAGGTTCTGCAATTCGACCTGGGCGGCGCCTTCGGCGGCTTCGGCGATGTGGCCGATGACCCAAGGCTGTTCACCGGCGGCGCGCAGTTCGTTCAGGGCTGCGTCGACCTGATCCTGGGCCACGCAGATGACCATGCCGACGCCGCAGTTCAGGACGCGGTGCATTTCGTGCTCGTCGACGTTGCCTTTTTCCTGCAGGAAGTCGAACACCGCCGGGCGCTGCCAGCTGGCCACGTCAACCACGGCCTGGGCGTTCTTCGGCAGTACACGCGGGATGTTGTCGAGCAGGCCGCCACCGGTGATGTGGGCCATTGCCTTGACTGCGCCAGTGTTCTTGATCAGTTGCAGCAGTGGCTTGACATAGATGCGGGTCGGCGCCATCAGCAGGTCGGTCAGCGGCTTGCCGTCGAGCTGGGTGTTTTCGATGTCGGTGCCGGACACTTCGAGGATCTTGCGGATCAACGAGTAGCCGTTGGAGTGTGGGCCGGAGGACGGCAGGGCGATCAGCGCGTCGCCGGTGGCAACCTTGGAGCCGTCGATGATCTCGGCCTTTTCCACCACGCCGACACAGAAGCCTGCCAGGTCGTAGTCTTCGCCTTCGTACATGCCCGGCATTTCGGCGGTTTCGCCGCCGACCAGGGAGCAGCCAGCCAGTTCACAGCCGTCGCCGATGCCGGTGACCACGGTGGCAGCCACGTCGACGTTCAGCTTGCCGGTGGCGTAGTAGTCGAGGAAGAACAGCGGCTCGGCGCCACAGACCACCAGGTCGTTGACGCACATGGCGACCAGGTCCTGGCCGATGCTGTCGTGCTTGTTCAGGTTCAGTGCCAGGCGCAGCTTGGTGCCGACGCCGTCGGTGCCGGAGACCAGCACCGGCTGCTTGTAGCCGGCCGGGATCTCGCAGAGGGCGCCGAAGCCGCCCAGGCCACCCATGACTTCAGGGCGTGCGGTGCGTTTTGCCACGCCCTTGATGCGTTCGACCAGTGCTTCGCCGGCGTCGATGTCTACACCGGCGTCCTTGTAGCTCAGGGAGGGTTGCTTGCTCATTGATCCAGGCCTTTAAGAGGGAGGGATTCGTAGAAACGACCATGACGGCCAAGGCCGGCTGGGAAGCGGCGGCTGCCTGAAACGTCAGTGGTCTGTGAAGGCGCGCGATTTTATCAGGGTTGCCGGGCAGCGGCCATCCTCAGGCCGACGGGCAGGGCGGTAAATTGCTGAAAAAGGTCTGCGGGTGGTTGATGAGCCACCTTCTGTATAAGCTGCAAGCCACAAGCTTCAAGCGCAATCGGACAGGAATCCCCCATGCGACTCTTCAATTATCTGGCAGCAGGGTGCTTTGCACTGGCCTGCATCACTGCGCAGGCTGAAACCGTCTCCGGGCTCTATCAGGTGCGCGAGCCGCTCGAAGGGCAGGGCGCCGAAGCGCGCACCGCCGCCACTGCCAAGGCCTTCGATACCTTGGTGCTGCGCCTGACCGGCGACGCCAAGGCGGTGCAGAGCCCAGCGCTGGCCGCGTTGCGCAAAGACCCGCAACAGATCATCAACCAGGTCGGTACCGAGGCCGGGCCGCCAGAATCGGTGTTGGTCGAGTTCGACCCCGGCAGCACCGAACGGGCCCTGCGCAAGGCCGGGCTGGCGCTGTGGGGCAGTAACCGGCCCTCCATCCTCGGCTGGTGGCTCAATGATAGTGCCGAAGGCAGCAACCTGGTCGGCGACGGCCAGGCCAGTGCCCAGCCGCTGCGCCGGGCAGCCCAGCACCGCGGCCTGCCGCTGCGGCTGCCGCTGGCCGATCTGCAAGAGCAGCTGGTGGCCAATGCCCAGCAGCTCGAAGGCACTGACCCGGCCCCGCTGCGACAAGCTTCCGAGCGCTACGGCGCCGATGCCATGTTGGCGGTGCATGCCCACGAGGCCGATGGCAAATGGCAAGGTAAATGGCAGCTGTGGCAGGGCGACCAGCGTGAGCAGGGCAATGTCGAGGGCGCTGACCAGGCGGCCCTGGCGGACGCTGTCATGCTGGCGGTCAGCAGCCGCCTGGCGCCGCGCTATGTGGTCAGGCCCGGCGCCAGCAGCCAGTTGCAGCTGCAGGTGCAAGGCATGAACCTGCAGCGCTATGCCGAGCTGAGCCGTATCCTCGAGCCCTATGGCCCGCGCCTGCAGCTGGCCGAAGGCGGTACCTTGACCTATGCGGTCAGTGGTAACCGTGAGCAGCTGCGTGCCCAGCTGGGCCTGGCCAGGTTGCAGGAGGTGCCACCCGAGCAGGCACCGCCGGCCCCGGCCACACCGGCGCCGACTCCGGGCGCTGCACCTGGCCAGCCCGGCACGCCCGCGGCCGTCGCCGCCAAGCCGTTCGACGGCCTGCGATTCCGTTGGTAAGGGGCGCTATCGATGACTGACGTGCGTCGCTGGATCGGTTGGGGTGCTGCACTACTGATCGCCGTGCTTCTATATAGTCTGCACAACATCCTCACTCCGTTCCTGGTGGGAATCTTGCTGGCCTACCTGGCCGACCCTCTGGTCGACCGCCTGGAGCGCGTGGGCCTGTCGCGTACCTGGGGTGTGGTGGTGGTGTTCGGCCTCTTCACCTTGCTGCTGATGGCCTTGCTGCTGGTGCTGGTGCCGCTGCTGGCCAAACAGCTGCTGCGCCTGTACGAGCTGGCGCCGCAGATGCTCGATTGGCTCGAACATGTGGCGCTGCCCTGGGTACAGGGCCGCCTGGGCCTGGCCGACGGGTTCTGGAAGTTCGACAAGATCAAGGCCGCCATCGGCGCGCACATGGGCCAGACCACCGATATCGTCGGTATGCTGCTGTCCCATGCCACCGCGTCGAGCCTGGCGCTGATCGCCTGGTTGGCCAACATGGTGCTGATCCCGGTGGTGGGCTTCTACCTGTTGCGCGACTGGGACTTGATGATGGCCAAGCTGCGCGGCCTGCTGCCGCGTCAACGCGAGCCGCAGGTGGTCAGCCTGGCCGGTGAATGCCATGAGGTACTGGGTGCCTTCGTTCGTGGGCAGTTGATGGTGATGCTCGCGCTTGGCGTCATCTACTCGGCCGGCCTGATGCTGGTCGGGCTGGAACTGGGCCTGCTGATCGGCATGCTCGCGGGGCTGGCGGCCATCGTGCCATACATGGGCTTCATCATTGGCATCGGCGCAGCGTTGGTGGCCGGTGTCTTCCAGTTTGGCGGTGACCTGTATCCGATGCTTGGCATCGTCGCCGTGTTCATGGTCGGGCAAGCCCTCGAAGGCATGGTACTCACGCCGCTGCTGGTCGGTGACCGTATCGGCCTGCACCCGGTGGCGGTGATCTTCGCCATCCTTGCCGGTGGCGAACTGTTCGGTTTCACCGGCGTGTTGCTGGCATTGCCGGTGGCGGCGGTGATCATGGTCCTGCTCCGCCATGTGCACGACTTGTACAAGGAATCTGACATGTACGCCGGCGATGTCGACCCGGATCTATGACCGTCAGCCTTGGTTGCGTCGCCCCAAAGTGGCGCAACTCGTTGATTTTGCTTGTGCAATCCGCCTGCATGATTGTGCGCCCTGCAATGCGGGTATAGACTTTGCACATTGTTCACCAAAGGCCCCCTGCGGTCCTGCCGACCGCCCGCGAGCATGAAACCACCGATCCAGTTGCCCCTGGGTGTGCGCCTGCGCGATGACGCCACCTTCATCAACTACTATCCGGGCGCCAATGCTGCGGCGTTAGGCTATGTCGAGCGGCTGTGCGAAGCCGACGCCGGCTGGACCGAGAGCCTCATCTACCTGTGGGGCAAGCAGGGCGTCGGGCGCAGCCACCTGTTGCAGGCGGCCACCCATCGCTTCCAGCAACGCGGCGAACCGGCCGTATACCTGCCACTGGCGCAATTGCTCGATCGCGGCGTTGAACTGCTCGATTACCTGGCCCAATACGAACTGGTGTGCATCGACGACCTGCATGTGATCGCCGGCAAGGCGGACTGGGAAGAAGCGATGTTCCACCTGTTCAACCGTCTGCGCGACAGCGGCCGCCGCCTGCTGCTGGCGGCCTCGGCCTCGCCCCGTGAACTGCCGATCAAGCTGCCAGACCTCAAGTCTCGCCTGACCCTCGCGCTGGTCTTCCAGATGCGTGGCCTGTCCGATGAAGACAAACTGCGCGCCCTGCAATTGCGTGCCTCGCGCCGTGGTCTGCACCTGACCGACGAGGTCGGCCATTTCATCCTCACTCGCGGTACGCGCAGCATGAGCGCGCTGTTCGACCTGCTCGAACGTCTCGACCAGGCCTCCCTGCAGGCCCAGCGCAAGCTGACCATCCCTTTCCTGAAGGAAACCCTCGGCTGGTAACGCCCGTAAACACTGGGCTCCGAGGCGCAAAACGAAAAAGTCACATCTTTTTCGATAAAATTTGCAAATGGCCATGATAGAGGGCATAGTTTCACCCTTCTAAAGGATTACAGACACGGTCGTGCCCATGCTCAAGCGCTTCGCACCCCTCGTGCCACTCGCACTCGTGACCCTGTTGTTTGGCTGCGCGGCCCACGGTCCGGCTTCCCAGCCCCAGGATCACACCCCGATTGCCTCGCAATCGGTCAACAAGGCCAAAGCTTCGCCTTCGTCCGTTTTCGGCGAAGAAGAGCAGGCCACTGAAGATGACCTGGAGGCCTTCTCCAGCAGCAAGCCCTATCAGCTCCCGGTGCTGGCCGACAGCATCCTCGAGCGCGGCATGTCGCTGATTGGCACCCGCTACCGTTTCGGCGGTACCTCGGAAGCCTCCGGTTTCGACTGCAGCGGCTTCATCGGCTACCTGTTCCGCGAAGAGGCCGGCATGAACCTGCCGCGCTCGACCCGCGAAATGATCAACGTCGATGCGCCAAAGGTGGCTCGCAACAAGCTCAAGCCAGGCGACCTGCTGTTCTTCAGCACCAATGGCCGTGGCCGTGTCAGCCATGCCGGCATCTACCTGGGTGACAACCAGTTCATCCACTCCAGCAGCCGCCGCAGCGGTGGTGTGCGCATCGACAGCCTCGGTGATCGTTACTGGAGCAAGACCTTCATCGAAGCCAAGCGTGCCTTGGCCATGGCGCCGACCACCAATATCGCGCGCAACTGATATCAAAATGATATATCCTGCCACGGCGGCGTAGCTGAAAAAGCTCGCCGCCGTGCGCATTTACAGAAAGCGTCTAATCTAATTTCTCAACTCTTTTCGGCTGCGGCCGTTCGGTTTCAGACAGGAAGTTCTGGCCATGGCGATGATGGCGCGCTTCGCACTCCTTTCCCTGGTGGCACTGCTGGCCGCCTGCTCCAGCCGTGCCCCGGCACCGGCCCCTGTGGTGCAGCCACAGATCACCTACAACCAGCCCGAAGGCTCGCCGCTCGCCGATGACGTGTTGATGCGTGCGATCGGCCTGGTGGGTACACCGTATCGGTGGGGCGGCAACACACCGGATTCCGGGTTCGACTGCAGCGGCCTGATCGGTTATGTGTACCGCGATGCGGCGGGCATCAGCCTGCCCCGTTCGACGCGCGAAATGATCGTTATGCGCGCGCCCACTGTGGACATCAACTCGCTGCAGTCGGGTGACCTGGTGTTCTTCGCCACAGGTGGCGGTTCACAGGTCAGTCATGCCGGGATCTATGTGGGCGAGGGGCGCTTCGTGCATGCGCCCCGCACAGGCGGTACGGTGCGCCTGGATTACCTGTCCAACAGCTACTGGTCCAAAGCCTACCTGCAGGCCAAGCGGGTCATCCCGCAAGGGAGCCTCGCGCAGAACCGCTGATTTCCCGCTTTCCGCTCCCGCGGCATACATCTACCACTCCACGTTGCCCCAAGGTCGCCAGTATGCGCCTCCGATAGCAACGCTTTGGAGTGGGCCGTGAATACCCCCAATGAACGAATGAACCGCAGCCTGGATACCCTGGATGAGGCGCGCCCTCTTGTGCGCCTGGTGGACCAGATCCTCGCGGACTTCCCTGACCTGTATGAACTGGCACATCACCATGCCGCGCAGATCCTGCACAAGCACACCGGCAAACGGATAGAGCCACGGCTGGTCTGGTGGCACCAGTTCAACAACGAACACAGCAGTGCACGCAGCTTCACCGGTTGGCAGCACAGCGGTCCACCGCAGAAATCGATGCTGATGACCGAGTTGGTGCTCGAACGCTTCGACCTGTACTACCAGGATGCAGCCGATGAGCTCGACCAGCGCGGCGGCTTCTACCTGCAGGGGCCCCACGCCTCTATCTACAATGAGCGCAATGAAGTGCCGATGTTGGGCAGTGATGTGCAGAGGGACCTGTGGGCGCTGGATCTGGCGGTGCTGTATCGCGAAGCAGTCGAGCGCTTCTGGTCGAGCAACGCCGGGCATTTCCGCGTATTGGCCAAGATCAACCTGTTGGGGCAGGTAGCCACTGCCTTGCTCGACAAGCGTATCACGGCCCAGGACGCTCACCGTCTGCGTAGGCTGGTGTCGGCGGAGCTGGCCAACATTGCCATGCCTTCGCTCGCCATGCTCCAGCGCCAATCCACCGACAATAGCCTGGTCGTGAGCCGTTATGCCTTCGGTGAGGGCGACAGGGGCTGCCTGCTGACGATGCAGTCGGCTGATGGACGAGTAGTCGCCTATTTGCCGTGGGCCGACGAGCCGTTGCGGGGGTTCGATTCGGAGCAGGCGCTGGCGTCCTGGCTACGTGCGCAGTTGCAGGTCAAGGCAACGCTGGAAGCGTTCGTCATGGCGGCCCACAACAACCCTCGGGACAGGTCGGTCAACCAGCTGATCAGCGTGCATTTGCAGGGCATCGCCAACAGCCGTGACGATGAGGCCGGATTGATCGCACTGTCACTGTTCAAACGCTCGCTCGGCACCGATCTTTTTGCTTGGCTGAGCGACCAGGCTCGCGCAGAGATGCACCGCAACGGCCAGCTTCTGCAAGATAACGCGGGCTTGCGCAAGGCCATGTGCACGGGCTACCTCTCGGCGTTCCTCAACGTCTTTGGCAGCCTTGCGCCGCTGGGGTGGCCGATGTCGCTCATGCTGCTAGGGGCCACGGTCGCCAAGGTCGGGCTGGATGTGGATGCGGCGCTGCACGCCACCGATGAGCAAGATCGCAAGCAGGCGTTGCGTTCGGCGATGATCGAAAGCATCTATGCGACTTTCAACCTGGTGGACATCGGCTTCGCATCGATGCATGCCTCGTTGGCTTACGAAACCCCGCCTCACGAGCACAACCTCAGTCTTGATAACTGGCAACCGGTGCCGTCAGCCAGCCTGGCTGTAGAGGGGCAGGAGAGCAATGCCGTGCTTGACGGCGAGCTGACGCAAAGCGGACGTTTGCGTGGCATACGTGTCGATCAGGGCGGCAGGTGCTGGATCACGCTCAATGGCCTGAGCTATCGCGTGCGTTACAGCCACGAACTGGCCGCCTGGCTGGTGGTGCCGGCAGACAATCCGTTCGCTTTCGTTGCGTTGCAGCCGGTGCGCTTGAACGAGGCTGGCGAGTGGGAGCTACTGGCACCGCCAAGCTTGCAGGGCGGAATGGCACCGGAGGAGGAAGGCGTCCTGCCCGTTACCCGATCATCCTTCTGGGACATCTACACGGTCAGCGATGGCGAACAGCTTAAGCGACTGGCGGCCACGGCATTGCGCCGGCAAAAAAAACTGCTGGAACGTTGGCCGGTGGCTGAGTTGGCGCGTGGCCGGGCCCCCGACAACGATGCGCTGGGCCTGGACTGCGTGATAATCGGTGGCAGGCGTTACTATTCCTACCGCTATGGCAACGAGTACTTCAATACCCTGATCGAGTACTACACCAGCGATGAATCGCAAGTGAATGATGTTTTCCGTCGGGGGGCTTACAAGTACGGTGATGAAGACATGTACATCGCCGACCTGGCGGACAGTCTGGGATTGCTGCCCAAGAATAACCAGGTGACGCTGTACCGAGGTGGCAACAACTTCCGCGGCACCGGTGGCGAGTCCTACAGGGCTGGACAGTTGCGAGTCGGCGATGTGCTGGTCAATACCGACCTTACATCGTTCACCGAAAACCCTTTCAAGGTTGCCGAGTTCGCCTCGGTGCCGTCCCTGAATATGCCAGGCGGCCTACCAGGACGCTTCGATGACAGTTCGGTGGTGTTCGAGCTGCCGGCCGGGCAATACCGTGATGCCACACCGGTCAGTGCGTTTTCCCTGTATTGGGATGAGGCCGAGAGTTTGTTCCTGCCAGGGCATTATTTCCGCATCGAGGGCCTGGAGGAGGTCAGGGGCGAGCACTACCGGTTCATCAAGGTGACCCTGAAGCAAACCGACAAACCTGCAGGCGGGGCGGTGTACGATTTGCGTTCCGGGTTGCTGTTCAACGAAGCGCAATACCGCATGCGTTTTCGTACACCCGCCCTGGTCGAGCGATTCTTCCCGGGCTGATTGCGATCGGGTCGACCCTCCCGATCCATGGGCGAAGTCATCGATGCTATGCCGGCGCTGATCCGTCGTAGAGCTCAGGCCTGCTTCATCAGCAGTGCCACCCCCGGAAAATACTGGCCCAGTTCGTTGTGCAGCTTGCGATAGGCATAAGGGAAGTACCAGGCGATGGCGCAGGCGGTATGTTTTTGCAGGTCATCGACCAGGTCCTGCAGTTCTTCCGGGCTGGCATGCTGGCCCGCCTTCCACGGGGTGACGAACAGCGCCCCGGCTTTCAGCTGGCTGGGGTAGGCCACCTGGCGGGCGAGGGTGGCGGTTTGCTGCAGGGCCGCGTCCATGTCCAGCCGGGCAATTCGTGGCCAGCGCTGGCTCACGCTCAGGTAGAGCGCCTCGTCGGCGCTGCAGATCGACAGGTCGCAGCGCCCCTCCTGGTCACCTTCGTCACGCTGTTTCTTGCTGGCAAACTGCGGCAGTGCCGCCAGCTCGGCCTGCCAGGCGGCAGCTGCGAGCATGCCGATGTTGGCGGCGCTGCCGTGCCAGTAGGGGGCTTCGGCATCACCATTGAACCGGTTGAAGCGGTCGATGCAATCGACCCAGCGCTCCAGTACCGGTTGCAGAAACTCCAGGTGAGGGTTGTTGATGATCTGGCCTTGCATGCTGCGCACTCCTGTTATCGTTGTGATCGTGTTCAGTGCAAAATGATGGCTATGTGATATCACTCTGCTCAGTGTGGCACAACCCGGTGGATCGGCCATTGATCCAGGCCAGTTCTGCCGAAGTAAAAGGTCCTGTTCGATTGACGCTCCCAGTGCAACCCTCTAACCTTCGCGGCGTGTTTCAGGTGCCCTGCCAGCCTCGACTGGGCAGGGTGAAACTGGGAAGCCGGTGGTCGCCAGCAGGGCGCGATTCCGGCGCTGCCCCCGCAACGGTAGGTGAGTAGCGGCCGCGCAGGGCCACTGGGTACGAACCCGGGAAGGCGCGCAGGCCAGGGCCGATTGCCCGCTCACGAGCCCGGAGACCGGCCTGAAACTGCCAACGGCATCACGGAGGGTGATGCGCGGTGCACCGTGGCTGCGGCCATGGCCCCTGCGCGTTCTCCGTTTGCCCGCCTATTACCTGTCGTCGCTTTGCTGCGGCGACAGCCTGCGGAGAACCCTTCATGAGCGAATCCACCGAACGCGACGAACGCCACCTGGCGCGCATGCAGCGCAAGAAGGCGGTCATCGACGAGCGCATTGCCAATTCCCCTAATGAATGCGGCCTGCTGCTGGTGCTCACCGGCAACGGCAAGGGCAAGAGCAGCTCGGCCTTCGGCATGCTCGCGCGCGCGCTGGGCCATGGCATGCAGTGCGGCGTGGTGCAGTTCATCAAGGGCCGCAACAGCACCGGTGAGGAACTGTTCTTCCGCCGCTTCCCCGAGCAGGTGCGTTACCACGTGATGGGCGAGGGCTTCACCTGGGAGACCCAGGACCGCCAGCGCGACATCGCCGCTGCCGAAGCCGCGTGGGCGGTTTCGCGTCAACTGCTGCAAGACCCGGGTGTGCAGTTCGTGGTGCTCGATGAGCTGAACATCGCCCTCAAGCACGGCTACCTCGACCTCGACCAGGTGCTGAGTGACATTCAGGCTCGGCCGCCGATGCAGCATGTGATTGTCACCGGCCGTGCGGCCAAGCCCGAAATGATCGAACTGGCCGATACGGTTACCGAGATGGGCATGCTCAAGCATGCGTTCCAGGCCGGTATTCGCGCGCAGAAGGGCGTCGAACTGTGAGTGCAACGCGCAGCTGCCCGGCGGTGCTGATCGCAGCACCTGCCTCCGGCCAGGGCAAGACCACCGTGACGGCAGCCCTGGCCCGCCTGCACCGCAACCTTGGGCGAAAGGTCAGAGTGTTCAAGTGCGGCCCGGATTTCCTCGACCCGATGATCCTGGAGCGGGCCAGTGGCGCGCCGGTGTACCAGCTCGACCTGTGGATGATCGGTGCCGAAGAAAGCCGTCGCCTGCTGTGGCAAGCCGCAGAAGAGGCCGACCTGATTCTGATCGAAGGGGTGATGGGCCTGTTCGACGGCACGCCGTCGAGTGCCGATCTGGCTCGCCACTTCGGCGTGCCGGTACTGGCGGTGATCGACGGCACGGCCATGGCCCAGACGTTTGGCGCCCTGGCGCTGGGCCTGGCACGTTATCAGGCCGACCTGCCGTTCGCCGGTGTGCTGGCCAACCGGGTCGGTAGCTTGCGCCATGCGCAATTGCTCGAAGGCAGCCTGACCGAGGGCCTGCGCTGGTATGGCGGCCTGTCGCGGGAGCGCGGCATCGAGCTGCCCAGCCGCCACTTGGGACTGGTCCAGGCCAGCGAACTGAACGATCTGGATGCCCGCCTGGATGCGGCTGCCGAAGCGCTAGGCGCCAGCTGCGATGCTGCTTTACCGCCGCCCGTGGTGTTTGCCGCGCCTGTGTCGCAGCCGTGCGCCGGGTCGCTGAGCGGCGTGCGCATCGGCGTGGCGCGTGACGAAGCATTCGCCTTCACCTATGGCGCCAACCTCGATCTGTTGCGCGACCTGGGCGCGCAGCTGTCGTTTTTCTCGCCCTTGCACGATCGTGAACTGCCGGCAGTGGACAGCCTGTACCTGCCGGGGGGTTATCCGGAGCTGCATCACCACGCACTGGCCGCCAATGCGCCGATGTGCGAGGCGATCCGTGCCCATCACGCCCAAGGCAAACCCTTGCTGGCCGAGTGTGGCGGCATGCTGTATCTGCTCGAGGCGCTGACCGATGTCGCTGGCGAACGTGCCGAGCTGCTCGGCCTGCTGCCTGGCGAGGCGACCATGCAGAAGCGCTTGGCGGCCCTGGCCCTGCAGGCCGTGGAACTGCCGGAAGGTACCCTGCGCGGGCACACCTATCACCACTCGTTGACCAGCACCGGGCTTGAGCCTATCGCCCGCGGCCTGAGCCCCAACGGCGGGCGCGGCAACGAAGCGGTGTATCGGCTGGGCCGCCTGACCGCCTCCTACGTGCACTTCTACTTCCCGTCCAACCCTGATGCGGCGGCGGCGCTGTTGCGACCATGACTGATCACGCCTACAGCGCCGCCGAGCGCGCCGCGATCTACCGGGCGATCGGTGAACGCCGCGACATGCGCCACTTTGCCGGCGGCTCGGTCGCGCCTGAGCTGCTCGGCCGTCTGCTGGCCGCTGCGCACCAGGCGCCCAGTGTCGGCCTGATGCAACCTTGGCGGTTCATCCGCATCAGCCAACGCGAGCTGCGCGGGCGCATTCAGGGCCTGGTCGAAGAGGAGCGGGTGCGTACTGCCGAAGCGTTGGGCCAACGCTCCGATGATTTCATGAAGCTCAAGGTCGAGGGCATCAGCGACTGTGCCGAAGTGCTGGTGGCGGCCTTGATGGATAACCGTGAGCCGCACATTTTCGGCCGCCGGACCCTGCCGGAAATGGACCTGGCCTCACTGGCCTGCGCGATCCAGAACCTGTGGCTGGCCGCCCGCGCCGAGGGCCTGGGGTTGGGTTGGGTGTCCCTGTTCGACCCGCAAGCCCTGGCCGCACTGCTGGGCATGCCTGCGGGCGCCAAGCCGGTGGCCGTGTTGTGCCTGGGGCCGGTCAGCGAATTCTACGCACAGCCCATGTTGGTCCAGGAAAACTGGGCCGAGGAACGCCCTTTGAGTGAAATGCTGTTCGAGAACCAATGGGGAGAACGCCCATGAGCGTGGCCTTGCTGACGGTGGCCGGCGTGGCCCTCGATGCACTGCTGGGCGAGCCCAGGCGCCGGCACCCACTGGTGGGCTTCGGCAACCTGGCGTCGAGCCTGGAACGCCGGCTGAATGCCGGTGGACGCGGCTGGCGCAGCCACGGCGTGAGCGCCTGGTTCCTGGCCGTGGTGCCCTTGACCCTGGTGGCGCTGATCCTGTCCTGGCTGCCCTGTGTCGGCTGGCTGGTGGACGTGCTGGCGCTGTATTGCGCCCTCGGCTTGCGCAGCCTCGGCGAGCATGTGCTGCCGGTGGCCAATGCCTTGCGCCAAGGTGATCTGGAAGAGGCGCGGCGTCGTGTCGGCTATCTGGTCAGCCGGGAAACCCGCGAGCTGGATGAGCCCGCCGTGGCGCGGGCGGCCACCGAGTCGGTGCTGGAAAACGGCAGCGATGCGGTGTTCGCCGCGCTGTTCTGGTTCGTCGTGGCCGGTGCGCCGGGGGTGGTGCTGTACCGCTTGAGCAATACCCTGGATGCGATGTGGGGGTACCGCAATGAACGCTTCGAGCGTTTCGGCTGGTGCGCCGCGCGCATCGACGATGTGCTGAACTACATTCCCGCCAGGTTGGTGGCGCTGACCTACGCACTGCTGGGCAGGACGCGCCTGGCCCTGGCCTGCTGGCGCAAGCAGGCGCCGCTGTGGGACAGCCCCAATGCCGGGCCGGTGATGGCCTCGGGTGCCGGTGCGCTGGGTGTCGAACTGGGTGGCCCGGCGGTGTACCACGGCGAACTGCACGAGCGCCCGCGCCTGGGTGAAGGGCCGATGGCCGATGCCGATGCCATCGAGCGCGGCTGGAGCCTGGTGCAGCGTGGCGTCTGGTTGTGGGTACTGCTGATCTGCCTGGGAGCCTATCTGAATGCTTGAACACGGTGGCCGCCTGCTGCGGGCAGTGCGGCAATACGGGATTGCCCGCGAGGACTGGCTCGACCTGTCCAGCGGCATTGCCCCTTGGCCTTACCCGATTCCCCCCATTGCGCCAGAAGCCTGGGCACGCCTGCCGGAGACCGACGACGGTCTGGAGGACGCTGCGCGGCACTACTACGGTGTGCGGCACCTGCTGCCGGTGGCAGGCTCCCAGGCGGCTATCCAGGCCTTGCCCCCGCTGCGCCCGCTGGGGCGCGTTGGTGTGCTGGCGCCGTGCTACGCCGAGCACCCGCATGCCTGGCAGCGAGCGGGGCATCAGCTGATCGAGCTGGCGGAAAGCCAGGTCGAGGCGCAACTCGATCAGCTCGACGTGCTGGTGCTGGTCAACCCGAACAACCCGACCGGGCGGCTCGTGCCGCGCGAACGGCTGCTGGCCTGGCATGCGCGTCTTGCCGAGCGCGGTGGCTGGCTGCTGGTGGACGAAGCGTTCATGGACAACTCACCGCCACACAGCGTGGCGGATTGCGCCGAGCGCCCGGGCCTGATCGTGCTGCGTTCGTTCGGCAAGTTCTTCGGCCTGGCCGGTGTGCGGCTGGGCTGTGTAGTGGCTGAACCCTCCTTGTTGCGGCGCCTTGACGAATGGCTCGGGCCGTGGACCGTCAGCGGCCCGACCCGGGTGCTGGCGCAAGTCTGCTTTGCCGACCATGCGGCGCATCGGGCCCAGCTTGAACGCTGTGCCCTGGCCAGCCAGCGCCTGGCTGCGCTGCTGCAGGGCTGCGGCCTGGCGCCCAGCGGCGGCTGCGACCTGTTTCAGTACGTGCGCAGCACCCAGGCAGCCCGGTTGCATGACTTTCTCGCCCGCCGCGGCATCCTGGTGCGCCTGTTCGAGCAGCCCGCTGCCGTACGCCTTGGCCTGCCGGCGACTGCTGCTGACGAGCAGCGCCTGGCCCAGGCCCTGACTGATTACCAGAAGGAAACGGCATGACCACCCTCATGGTGCAAGGCACCACTTCCGATGCCGGCAAGAGCACGCTGGTTACCGCCTTGTGCCGTTGGCTGTTGCGCCAGGGCGTCGGCGTGGTGCCGTTCAAGCCGCAGAACATGGCGCTCAACAGCGCGGTGACCGCCGACGGCGGCGAAATCGGCCGCGCCCAGGCGGTGCAGGCCCAGGCCTGCCGACTGGCACCGCACACCGACATGAACCCGGTGCTGCTCAAGCCCAACAGCGACACGGGCGCCCAGGTGATCATCCACGGGCGCGCAGTTACCAGCATGAATGCGGTGGCCTATCACGACTATAAAGCCATTGCCATGCAGGCGGTGCTGGCTTCGCATCGGCGCCTCAGTGACGCCTACCCGGTGGTGATGGTCGAGGGGGCTGGGTCGCCGGCCGAGATCAACCTGCGTGCCGGCGACATCGCCAACATGGGCTTCGCCGAAGCGGTCGACTGCCCGGTGATCCTGGTGGCCGACATCAACCGTGGCGGGGTGTTCGCCCACCTGGTCGGCACCCTCGAACTGCTGTCACCGAGCGAGCAGGCGCGGGTCAAGGGCTTTGTCATCAACCGCTTCCGTGGCGACATCGCGCTGCTGCAGCCGGGCCTGGACTGGCTGGAGCAACGCACCGGCAAACCGGTGCTGGGCGTGCTGCCCTACGTCACCGACCTGCACCTGGAAGCCGAGGATGGCATCGACATCCGTCAGGGCGCCAAGCAGGCGCGCGTACTCAAGGTAATCGTCCCGGTGTTGCCGCGCATCAGCAACCACACCGACTTCGACCCGCTGCGCCTGCACCCGCAGGTCGACCTGCAGTTCATCGGCCCGGGCCAGCCGATCCCGGCCGCCGACCTGATCATCCTGCCCGGCTCGAAGAGCGTACGTGGCGACTTGGCGCAACTGCGCGAGCGTGGTTGGGACAAGGCCATCGAGCGCCACCTGCGCTATGGCGGCAAGCTGATCGGGATCTGTGGCGGCCTGCAGATGCTTGGCCGCGAGGTACAGGACCCGCTCGGCCTTGAGGGCGCCGCCGGTTCGAGCCCCGGGCTCGGCCTGTTCGACTACGTGACGGTGCTCGAAGCCGACAAGCAACTGCGTAACGTTGCCGGGACCCTGAGCCTTGAAGATGCGCCGGTCGCCGGCTATGAAATTCATGCCGGGGTCACTGCCGGGCCTGCCTTGGAGCAGCCGGCGGTGCAGCTCGCCGATGGCCGTTGTGACGGTGCTGTGAGTGCCGATGGCCAGATCCTCGCCACCTACCTGCATGGCCTGTTCGAGGGCAGCCAGTCGTGTGCCGCGCTGCTGCGCTGGGCGGGGCTGGAGCATGCGCAGACCATCGATTACGAGGCCCTGCGCGAACGTGACATCGAGCGCCTGGCCGATCTGGTTGAACAGCACCTGGATACCGCTCACCTGCGAACGCTTTGTGGAGTCGCCTGACATGCGCAACCTGATTCTCGGCGGCGCCCGCTCGGGCAAGAGCCGCCTGGCCGAGCAACTGGCCAGCAACTGCGGCCTGCCGGTTACCTACATCGCCACCAGCGAGCCGCTGGATGGCGAAATGAACGAGCGCGTGCGCCTGCACCGCCAGCGCCGGCCTGATGACTGGGGGCTGATCGAAGAACCCTTGGCCCTGGCTGCCGTGCTGCGCGCAGAAGCCGCCGCAGGCCGATGCCTGCTGGTGGACTGCCTGACCTTGTGGCTGACCAACCTGCTGATGCTCGAAGATCCGCAGCGGCTGGCCGCGGAGCGCGATGCGCTGCTCGACTGCCTGGAGCAGTTGCCCGGCACAATCATCCTGGTCAGCAACGAAACCGGCCTGGGCGTGGTGCCCATGGGCGAGCTGACCCGCCGTTACGTCGACCTGGCCGGCTGGCTGCACCAGGCCGTTGCCGAACGCTGCCAACGGGTGGTGCTGACCGTGGCCGGCCTACCTCTCATGCTCAAAGGACCCGCTCTATGAACCAAGCCTGGTGGCGTGATGCCTGCCAACCTCTCGACAATGCCGCCATGGACCAGGCCCGCGCCCGTCAGCAGCAGCTGACCAAACCTGCCGGCTCGCTCGGCCAGCTGGAGGGCCTGGCCGTGCAATTGGCTGGCCTGCAAGGCTGCGAGCGGCCTGTCCTGGATCAGGTCGCCATCAGCCTCTTTGCGGGCGACCACGGCGTGGTCGAAGAGGGCATTTCGGCCTATCCACAGGCAGTCACCGGGCAGATGCTGCGCAACTTCGTCGGGGGTGGCGCGGCGATCAGCGTGCTGGCCCGCCAGCTGCAGGCCAGCCTTGACCTGGTCGACCTGGGCACGATCGATCCTGAGCTGGAACTGCCAGGGGTGCTGCACCTGCGCCTGGGCGCCGGCACCGCCAACTTCGCCCGCCAGCCGGCGATGACCGATGCCCAGCTGCAGGCTGCTTTGCAGGCGGGGCGTGACAGCGCCTTGCGTGCAGCGGCCAAGGGCGCTCAGCTGTTCATCGGCGGCGAGATGGGCATCGGCAACACCTCTGCCGCAGCCGCCCTGGCCAGCACCTTGCTGGCCTGCCCGGCACATGAGTTGAGCGGGCCGGGTACCGGCCTGGACAGCGCTGGTGTTCGCCATAAGGCCGACGTGATCGAGCGCGCCTTGGCGCTGCACGGTCTGCGCGCCGACGAGCCGCTGCGGGCGCTGGCCTGTGTCGGTGGCTTCGAGATCGCTGCGCTGACCGGTGCCTACCTGGCCTGCGCCCAGCAAGGTATCGCCGTGCTGGTGGATGGCTTCATCTGCAGCGTCGCGGCATTGCTGGCGGTGCGCCTCAATCCGCAGAGCCGTGACTGGTTGCTGTTCGCGCACCAAGGTGCCGAACCTGGGCACCAGGCCGTGCTCGCGGCGCTGCAGGCCCAGCCATTGCTGGCGCTGGGCCTGCGCCTGGGCGAGGGCAGTGGCGCCGCCCTGGCAGTGCCACTGATGCGCCTGGCCTGCGCCCTGCACGGGCAGATGGCGACCTTCGCCGAAGCGGCGGTGGCGGACCGCCCGGCATGATCCTCGACCTGCTGCGCCACGGTGAAACCGAGCAGGGCGGCGGCCTGCGCGGCAGCCTGGACGATGCCTTGACCGACAAAGGCTGGGGCCAGATGCGCGAAGCGCTGGCAGGCGCTGGCCCCTGGGATGTGCTGGTCAGTTCGCCATTGCAGCGCTGTGCGCGCTTTGCCGAGCAACTGGGCATGCCGGTTCAGCTCGAAGCCGATTTGCAAGAGCTGCATTTCGGCGAGTGGGAAGGGCGCAGTGCTTTGCAGATCATGCAAACGCAGGCTGACGAGCTTGGCCGTTTCTGGGCCGACCCGTACAGCTACACGCCGCCCGCAGGCGAGCCTGTCGCGGCTTTTGCCGAGCGTGTGCTGGCTGCCGTCGAGCGCCTGCGCCAGCAGCATGCCGGCAAGCGCGTGCTGCTGGTCACCCATGGCGGCGTCATGCGGCTGCTGCTGGCGCGGGCCCGCGGGCTGCCCAGGGAGCAGTTGCTGCAGGTCGAGGTTGGCCATGGCGCCCTGATGCGCCTGGCGGTGGACGCAGATGGCGTGATGCTCGAGGTGCTTTGACATGCTGCCGTTCTGGATTGCCCTGCAGTTTCTGAGCAGTCTGCCGGTGCGTTTGCCGGGGATGCCCGAACCGCGGGAAATGGGCCGTTCGTTGTTGTATTACCCGCTGGTAGGGTTGCTGTTCGGCCTGTTGCTGTGGCTGGCCAGCCATCTGCTGCAAGGTGCTGCGGCGCCGTTGCACGCGGCGCTGTTGCTGACGCTGTGGGTGTCGCTCAGTGGCGCGTTGCACCTGGATGGCCTGGCCGACAGTGCCGATGCCTGGCTTGGTGGCTTCGGGGATCGGGAGCGCACCTTGCAGATCATGAAAGATCCACGCAGCGGGCCGATAGCCGTGGTCACGCTGGTGCTGGTATTGCTGCTGAAATTCTGTGCCCTGTGGGTACTGGTGGAGCAGGGCGCTGGCATGGCATTGCTGCTGGCGCCGATTGTAGGGCGGGCGGCGATGCTCGGATTGTTCCTCGGCACACCTTATATGCGTCGCGGGGGCCTGGGTCAGGCACTCGCCGAGCACTTGCCGCGGCGTACGGCCGTGTGGGTCCTGCTGGCCAGTCTGCTGATGTGTTTGCTGGTGGGGGGGACGCGTGTGATCTTGCCGATGCTGGCGGCGATCGCAGTATTCATCGCATTGCGCCGGTTGATGTGCAGGCGACTGGGTGGGACCACGGGTGATACCGCAGGCGCCCTGTTGGAGGTTGTTGAATTGGCTGTGCTGCTGGGCTTGGCAATTTGAGAACAGTCCTGCACAACTTAGGGAGATTTCTTACGGATAAAACGTGCCGTCATTTTTCGGAAAACTGCTGAAAAAATTCAGGAAATGACGCTTTTTCTGCGGCTGTCTATCCTCGCGGTTTCTCTTCCACTGCGAAGGCATGGACAATGCGACGATTCCTGCTGGCCTTGTTGCTGGTCACCGCTAGCGCCCCTGTCAAGGCGGCCGACCTGATCGACTTCTGGAATACCCCGCGCCACGGCGGCAACAGCTTCAATCGCTTGCCACCGGATCAGGCCTATTTCGATGCACTGCGTGCTTACGGCGCGAGCTGGGTACGGCTGTCCTACGACAAGTGGAAGCCGGCGCAGCGTGACTTCCTCCTGGGCAATGCGGACCGGTACGAGCAGCTGCCTGCCGCCGATCTCAAGCAACTTCGCGATACCCTGGATCGCGCGCACAGGGCGGGGCTCAAGGTGGTCATTGCACCGCTGTCGCTGCCTGGAATGCGCTGGTCACAGAATAACCAGGGGCAGTTCGATGACCGTCTTTGGCAAGGCAACGGTTACGCCCGGCAAGCGGTCAGTTTCTGGCGAGACCTGGCCCGGGCCCTTAAAGACCATCCTGCCATCGCCGCCTACAACCTGATCAACGAACCTGCCCCCGAGAAGCTTGGCGGCCTGGCCGAGCATGCATCGCCTGAGCGCATGCAGCAGTGGTACGCACGGCAGAGGGGTGGGGAGCGTGACCTGCCTGCGCTGTACGCTCAACTGGTTGCGGCGATACGCGAAGTGGATGCCAGGACCCCAATCATGGTCGACGCTGGCTGGTACGCCAGTGCCGACGCTTTCGGTTATTGGCAAGCGCCCTTGCAGGATGATCGCGTGCTCTACAGCGTGCACATGTATGAACCCTATTCGGCTACCAGTGCGCCAAACCTGTTGCGCAAGCCCCCGATCAGTTATCCCGGCCCAGCGCCGTTCGCCGGTGACATTCAGCAATGGGACGCCGAACGGGTTCGTCAGTATCTGGACCTGCCGTTGGCCTGGATGGAGCGCATGAAGCTGCCGCGCTCCCGGCTGGTCGTAGGCGAGTTTGGATGCATGCGGCGGCTGCCCGGTTGCAGTGAGTATCTCGAAGATGTCCTCTCGGTCATGGACCGGCATCGGTTGCACTGGGCGTTCTACAGCTTCCGCGAAGATAGCTGGGATGGCATGGACTACGAGCTGGGATCGGCAAAGGTGCCATGGCGATATTGGCAAGCGATCGAGCACGGTACGCCCGACCCCTTGGCACGCAAGGCCACGGCAGAATTCGAGCCGATCCGGCGACGCTTGGCAGACTGAAATTTCTTGCAACCACCCAGATGCGGGTATATACACGTATCCATGTTGACCAGTGAATGCATCTGTACCCATCTGCGTCGCGCCGCCCGCGGGGTGAGCCGGCATTACGACGAGGCCCTTGCCGGCTTCGGCATCAATGTCGCCCAGTTTTCCCTGCTGCGTCACCTGCAACGGCTCGATCGCCCGAGTATCACCACGCTGGCCGAGGCAATGGGCCTGGAGCGTAGTACCTTGGGTCGCAACCTGCGCGTGCTGGAGGCTGAAGGCCTGGTAGCCCTCGCCGATGGCGATGACCAGCGCAACCGCGTGGTATTGCTGACCGAGGCGGGTGCGGCACGCCTGATTGCGGCCCATCCTGCCTGGGAGCAGGCGCAGTTGAAGTTGGTCGGGCAGTTGGGCGAAGGGCAACGTGACGAGCTGATACGTTTGCTGGAGCGGCTTGCCTGAGTCATCACGATTAGAAGCGGGTATAGACCCGTACAACCTTGCGATGTGCTGGAGATAACGACAATGACTTCGGTGTGGCGAACCAGCGGGTGGGTACTTGCGGGGGCGGCCTTTATCCTGGCGCTGTCCCTGGGTGTGCGGCACGGTTTTGGCCTGTTCCTGGCGCCGATGAGCGGCGAGTTTGGCTGGGGCCGCGGGGTGTTCGCCTTTGCCATTGCCCTGCAGAACCTGGTCTGGGGCCTGGCGCAGCCGTTCGCCGGTGCGCTGGCCGACCGCCTGGGTGCGGCGCGGGTCGTTATCATAGGGGGCGTTCTCTATGCCGCTGGCCTGTTGTTGATGAGTACCGCCGATTCGGCCTGGTCGCTGTCGCTCAGCGCGGGCCTGCTGATCGGTATCGGTCTGTCCGGCACCTCTTTCTCGGTGATCCTCGGTGTGGTCGGCCGCGCCGTTCCAGCGGAAAAACGCAGCATGGCCATGGGCATTGCCAGTGCTGCCGGTTCCTTTGGCCAGTTCGCCATGCTTCCCGGTACCCTTGGCCTCATCGAATGGCTGGGTTGGTCGTCGGCGCTGCTGGTGCTTGGCTTGCTGGTGGCGCTGATCGTGCCTTTTGTCGGCCTGCTGCGTGATCGCCCGCTGGCCAGTCAGGGGGCGGAGCAGACATTGAACGAGGCACTGCGCGAGGCGTGTTCGCACTCAGGCTTCTGGCTGCTTGCGCTGGGCTTCTTCGTCTGTGGCTTCCAGGTGGTCTTCATTGGCGTGCACCTGCCGGCCTACCTGGTCGACCAGCACCTGCCGGCGACCACCGGCACCACGGTGCTGGCACTGGTCGGGTTGTTCAACATCGTGGGGACCTACACCGCTGGCTGGCTGGGCGGGCGCATGTCCAAGCCACGCTTGCTGACGGCGTTGTATCTGCTGCGTGCCGTGGTGATTGCGCTGTTCCTGTGGGTGCCGGTGACTCAGTTCAGCGCCTACCTGTTCGGTATCGCCATGGGGCTGCTCTGGCTGTCCACGGTGCCGTTGACCAATGGCACCGTGGCCACCGTATTCGGCGTGCGCAACCTGTCGATGCTTGGCGGCATCGTCTTCCTGTTCCACCAGTTGGGTGCTTTCCTCGGTGGCTGGCTGGGGGGCGTCGTCTACGACCAGACCGGCAACTATGACGTGGTGTGGCAGATTTCGATTCTGCTCAGTGTGCTGGCTGCCGCGCTCAACTGGCCGGTGCGAGAGCGGCCGGTCGCCCGCCTGCAGGCGCAGGCGGTATGAACCGTTACCTGGCCTGCGGACTGTCGCTGGCGGCTGCTGCGCTGTTGCTGGCGCTGGTGTGGTGGGGCTGGCAGCGGGGTGGAATGGCGTTGATGCAGTTGGGCATGAGCGTTTGTTAAGCGCTACCCTGCAAGTTCAAGGATTGTCTTGGAGGAATGAATCATGCGTGCCCGATGGTTGACGATGCCGCTGCTGGCTTTGCTGGCCGCCAGTTCCAGCTGGGCTGCCGATTGCCCGGCGCTGTTGCAGGGCAGTTTGCCTGAGTTGCGTGGCAAGGGGCAGGTCGACCTGTGCCAGCGCTTCGGCGGCAAGCCGCTGGTGGTGGTCAATACGGCCAGCTACTGCGGGTTTGCGCCGCAGTTCGAAGGGCTGGAGGCGACCTACAAGGCGTACCACGAGCAGGGGCTGGAAATGCTCGGGGTGCCGTCCAACGACTTCAAGCAGGAAGATGCCGACAGCGAGAAGACTGCCAAGGTCTGTTACGCCAATTATGGGGTGACCTTCACCATGACCAAGACCCAGGCGGTGCGCGGCAAGGATGCGATACCGCTGTTTGCCGAGCTGGCGAGCCAGAGCAGCGCGCCGAAGTGGAATTTCTATAAGTACGTGGTGGATCGTCAGGGCAAGGTGATCGGCAACTTCTCGAGCCTGACCAAACCCGATGATCCCGCCTTCAGGGCTGCGATAGAGAAGGCGATAGCCTCGCATCCGTAGGGGTGCAAAGGTGTTTGCGTAGAGGCTGACAGGTGCTCGACGACGGTTATGCAGCGCCTATGAGATCGAGCGCCGCGCGGGCGGCGCTCGGGTTCAAGGGCGCTGCAAGATTATCGGCGAACACAGGTCAATGCGGATGCACCGTAATCGCCACCAGCTTCAACACCACCGGTCTCACCATCAGCACGCACACGAACGCCACTGGCATCGCCAGCTGATAGGCCTTCAGCACGTTGCTCAGATACTCCGGATTGACCCCGGCATTCGCCGCCGTGATCACGAAGCACATCAGCAGCGCCATGATCGAAGACATGTAGAACGCGAACACGTACGGCGTCGCACTGGGGCGCAGTTTGCGCGGGCTGCGGGTATGGGGCAGATTGCTCATGCGATCTCCTGAGGGTTGGCTGAGGGCCGCAGGTTAGCAAGGCCTCTGACAGCGGCTGTAGACCTGTTGGATTGAGTTCTTTATAAAGAGATTCTTACGAATCGAAGAGCTTGCCATGGATCTGCTCAATGCCATCCGCAGCTTTATCAAGGTGGTCGAAGCCGGCAGCATCGCCGCGGGCGCCCGCAACCTAGGCCTCAGCCCGGCGGCAGTCAGCCAGAACCTGGCGCGCCTGGAACGCCATCTGCAAGTGCGCCTGCTCAGCCGCACCACCCGCAGCATGGCGCTGACACCTGCCGGTAGCCAGTATTACGAGCGGGTCAGGCACATCGAGCGCGACCTCGCCCTTGCCGAACAAGCGATCACCACCCCCGACAGCGAGCCCCAAGGGCGGCTGTGCATCGCTTCGACCTCTGCCTTTGGCCGACACGTGCTGGCGCCGCTGATACCAGCCTTCAGTGCCCGCTACCCACTGCTTTCGATAGAGTTGATAACGACTGATCGCAAGGTCAACCACACCCACGAAGACGTGGACGTCAGCCTGCGCATCACTGCGCAACTCGAAGACCAGTTGCTGGCGCGGCATATCGCCCGTATCCCGTTCATCTGCTGCGCCTCGCCCGGTTACCTCGCCAGCGCCGGTTTACCGGCCAGCCCGGAGGTGTTGCAGGATCATCGCTGCCTGGTGTTCCGTTATCCGGTGGACGGCCGCTTCCTGCGTTGGGGCTTCGTGCGTGACGGCATGCGTTTCGAGGCGGAGTTCGGCAGCGTATTGATCAGCGACGACATCGATGCCCTGACCCAGATGGCCCTCAACGATGGCGGTATCACCCGATTGGCCGAGTTCATCGTATGGCCGCATCTGGCCTCCGGGGCGCTGGTACCGCTGTTCGAATACAGCGATAGCGGCCAGGCCTATGCCCAGACTGAGCCAATGGATATCTACCTGTGCGTAGCTGATCGCTTCGCCATGACCGCAAAAGTGCGTGCCTTCATGGACTACCTGCGTGAGTCCTTGGGCGACAGCTGGCAGGTGCAGGCATGAATAAACCGCCACGAGGGCGGTTTATTCATGTTGCGGTACGAATCAGAAGCGGTAGGTGAGCGAGGCACCGATACCGTGTGCGCTGTTCTCGTACTTGGCCTGGTAGCGGCCCTTGGTTGGGCTTGCCAGGTTGACCTTGGTGTCCTCTTCCCACAGGTAGGAGTAGGCCACGTCGATGGTCATGTCGTCGCTTGGGCTCCAGCCAGCACCAATACTGATGGCCTTGCGGTCACCCGTAGGGATGCGCGGCGAGCGGTCGGTGTTGTTGGTTGGCGACTGGTCGACAGAGAAGCCGGTGCGCAGCACCCACTCCTTGTTCACCTTGTAGGAGGCGCCAATGGCGTGAGCCCAGGTATCGTGCCAGTTCTGCTCTTCGGTGATGGTGCCGAACTGGGCCCTCAGCGGTGCCGGGACGTCGTTGTTGACGGTGATGTTTTCCAGGCGGCTCCAGCGGGTCCAGGTGCTGCCGGCATACAGGGTCCACTGGTCGTCCAGTTCATGGGTGACCGAGAAGTCCACAGACTCAGGTGTCTTGATCTTCAGCGTGGCGTCGAACTTGCTGCCGCTGAAAGGCCCGATCAGGGCGTTGTTGATCTTGGTGTCGCCTTCGAGTTTGTAGTCGACCATGGAGTGGTAGGTCAGGCCGACGCGGGTGCGGTCGGTGGCTTGCACCAGGATCCCGATGTTGTAACCGACGGCAGTGTCGTCACCCTTGATCTTCACTTCGCCATCGTTCACGCCTGGGGAGCGCGGGTTGATGGTGTTCGAGCCCAGCTCACCCTTTATGCGGTTGATGGTCGGGCCGAAACCGATCGACACCTTGTCGTTGAAGGCGTAGCTGACGGTAGGTTGGAAGGTGATGACCTCGACGTGGCTCTTCTTGCCCCAATAGCGAGCGGCGTCGCCACTGCCATAATCGGTAACCAGGCCGAATGGCACGTAAACGCCAAAGCCGACGCTCCAGTGCTCATCGATCGGTTTCACGTAGTAGCCCATTGGAACGCCAACGGTAGGCACCATGTCACCGTCGGTTTCGCCTGGCAGTGGGCGGCTGCCCGGGCCGGAAATGTCAGTCTTGGCAATTACAGCGGCTCCGCCCACGGTGACTTCCTGGCGTTTGAGGCGCGACATGCCTGCAGGGTTACCGTACACCGTGCTGGCGTCCTCGGCAGAAGAAGAACGACCTGCAAAGCCGGTACCCATGCCGCTGATGCTTTGTTCGTTAAGTGCGAAGCCGGCAGCGAACAATTGGCTGGATGCCAGGGCAACGGCTACGCCGAGGGAGGTTTTGAGCATTGCTTTTTTCATTATTAGAAACTCCTTGTGATCTCCGGGGCGAAAAGCTACCAACAAATGACGCGCCGCGCTATAGCCTGAATTACAGGAGATCGCGCCGTTTTGTAGGACAATCCGACCAAAATTCCATTTTTTCTATCAAACGTGTAGGACGCTTCTTAAGATGCCTGTGGCAACTTCTGCTCAACGCACAAGTGCCAAGCTTGGGTAAAGTCGCGCAGGCGACCTTGCGGATGGAAAATCTGCCGCCAGATTCGAGCCAGGCCGAGCAAATCATCGGCCGCTGGCAGCGGCGTCGACTGCTCTTCGATGAGCATCCAGGCAATGGCAGTGGAGTAGCGCAGGTTGACCGTGAGTTCCAGGTGCGGCCCGCCGAGAAAGGCGTGCTGACTGGCCAGGCCGCGAACCAGGCTGGCCAACTCCGGGTCACGGGCGAGGAAATGATCCCAGATGGCTTGGTGACGGCTTTCGCCAATGCGGTAGAGGCCGTGGCCACGGCGATCGTACAAGGCTGAACCGAGTGCCGACTGGCTGGCCGCGATACCGAGCAGAAGGGCCTCGGCGCTGGCGCAGTGGCGATTCAGATAGACCAGGGTAGGTCGGATCACATACTGACACAATTCATTCGCCGCGATACCCATGATGCCCTCGAGCAGTAAAGGGCCGACGGGCGCTGGAGCTTGGCAGCTGGTGATTGGTCAGGCCCGCCGGAAGCGGTAGGGACCGCTCGAGTTGAAGTGTAGTGTGATAATCGTGGTGTAAAGGGCTGTTTTTAAATCGATTGCTGCCTGCCGCACGCTGCCATATGCCTGGCGGCAATTAGCACCAGAACGATCAGGCAGCTTGCGACAGGCGCCATTCAGCTTGTGAATACCCCGACATTCGCCACTCACGCGGTGAGCGACTGACGGGTGCGGGCGATTACCGCCTGTAGGGGTTCCGAGTGGCTGTACTGTTCAGGGTACAGGCGTTCGGTGTGGCAGGCGATGCCGTGCTCGTCCACCAGGGTGAAGCTGAAGCTGCCCTTGCGTGGGGCAACGATAAGGCACTTCAACGGCGAGAAGGCTTGGGAGAGGGTGCCAATGGCAGCCTGAATTTGATGATGAGTTTGCATGTTATTGGAGGTTCCTGCTTTAAACACGGGGTTTATGATCCGTGCATGATAGAAACGTTCCAGTGACGCCTTTAATAAGGGACGAACGAACCTGACTGGAACAGGGCAGCCAGAGAGAGCGCAATCAAAGTGTGGGCGCTTGGGCTGACTGGTAGGTACTTCAGAAGGCAGGCAGCACGCCGGGGCCAAGGTTCTAGGCCGTCGGGGTGGAATCCTGATCAATCTTCCGGTTGATTCGTGCTTGAACAGCGCTGGGCTGGCGAGTGAATCATCGAGGGGGCCGGTCCTGGTTTCAGCAGCGATCGTTCGGGAGAGCGATGGGCTGCAAGGACGCTTCTGGCCAGAATTGACTTTCAGCTTGGGTACTAACGGGGCGCACCTTAGCGCAAATATACGGCTTTTGCAAGCATTGCGTGTTTCTTCAGGCGAGCCGCGCAGTATGGCGTGTGTTTCGCCTCATGGGAAGGGGGCAACCGGCGTCCAACTGGCCCCGATGTGCCAATTTCGTGCATCCAAACGCAGGCTTTCAGTGCACTTGTACACATTCGAGGCATGACTTGTAACACGCTGGCAACAGCCTTTCTCATGCTCGCCAATGACTTGACTGGCACCTTAAGTCAATGAAAAAAAACACTAATTTTTGCTGGTGAAAAAATCGTCAGTTTGACCGTAAGCCCCAATTTTCGGGGGTTCGCGGCCTCATTGGCGGGGTTGTCCACCGAGTTATCCACAGGAACTGTGGATTGTCCCAAGCGCTTGCTCTAGGACGGGCGTGCCAGCACCTCAGAGAACTGTCCGACAATCGATGGGCACCTGCCGACCCTCCAGTCATCCACTCGGAAACGTCAAGAAAAAATCATCGAAAAAAAATTGGAATCCGCCGGAAATCGCCAGGTCATGCACAAAAAAAAGGAGTACAGTTGCGCGCCCTTCGAGTTGCCATTCCTGTCGGTCATGAAGTTTCGCGGTAAACCCCTCGCCAGTCCCGTTGTTGCCTCATCAGCCCCTGCGCCCAGACGCTTTTCCCTGAAAGTGGCCCTCTGGCTGCTCGATAGCCCGAGCCTGGGTGACAAGCCACAGATCAAACATATTGCCGGGCACCTGCTCAAGCAGCCCGCACGCGAAGGTGTGGTGGTGGCGCAGAGCCGGTTGGGGCAAATGCTCTGCCGTGATTGCGGCAATGCCCGGGACCGTCGCATCGGCCATGAACTGCTGCGTCAGGCGGCACGGGCCGGGGACCAGCGGGCGCAGCTGGAGTATGCGCGGCTGTTCGAGACCGATGCGGCGAAGCAGGCGCCCGACCGGGCAGACTGGTAAGCTGCACACAACTCGCAATGGTGTGATCGGGGTACGCATGGCAGTGGATCTGGCCAGCATTCTGCTGGGCTTGGTGGCAGGGGCTTTGCCTTGCCTTGGGTGGGTCATGCACGTGCAGCGCCGTCAGGCTGCGCGCCACGGCGAGCAGGCCTTGCTCGAAGAGCGCCTGAACAGTGCGCAGTTGGCCCAGGCTGGCCTGCAGGCGCAACTGGAGGCCAGCCGCGACGAAGTCAGCGACCTCAGCGAAGCCAACGCCGTCAAGCAGGCCCAGCTGGCCGCCCAGGGCCGTGAGCTGGAACTGCTGCAGATCGACCGCGATAACGCCCGTGATGCGGCCCACGCCTGGCACATCGAACGCGCCACTCGCGAAGCTGAATTGCGTCGTCTTGAGGCTCAGACCGCGCGCCTGGAGGCCGAGCTGCGCGAGCAGCAGGACAGCCACCAGCAGCGCCTGGAAGACCTGCAGGAGGCCCGTGACACCCTGCGTGCCCAGTTTGCCGACCTGGCCACGAAAATCTTCGACGAGCGCGAGCAGCGCTTCGCCCAGACCAGCCAGCAGCACCTGGGCCAGTTGCTCGACCCGCTCAAGGAGCGCATCCAGGCGTTCGAAAAACGTGTCGAGGAAAGCTACCAGCAGGAGGCCCGCGAGCGCTTCTCGCTGGGCAAGGAGCTGGAGCGTCTGCAACAACTCAACCTGCGGCTGTCAGACGAAGCCACCAACCTCACACAGGCCCTCAAGGGCCAGAAGACCCAGGGTAACTGGGGTGAGCTCATTCTTGAACGGGTGCTGGAACATGCCGGCCTGGAAAAAGGCCGCGAATACCAGACCCAGGTCAGCCTGAAGAGTGCCGATGGCGAGCGCTTTCAGCCTGACGTGCTGATCATGCTGCCCGGTGACAAGCAGGTGGTGGTCGACGCCAAGGTCAGCCTTACCGCCTACCAGCAATTTGTCGGCAGCAACGACGAGGCTGCCCTCAAGCAGCACGTGCAGTCGCTGCGTAACCACGTCAAAGGCCTGTCGGGCAAGGACTACAATCGCCTCGAAGGCCTGCACAGTCTGGACTTCGTGCTGTTGTTCGTGCCGATCGAGGCCGCTTTCTCGGCAGCGCTGCAGGCCGAACCCAACCTGTTCCAGGAAGCGTTCGACCGGCAGATCGTGATCGTCAGCCCGACCACTTTGCTGGCCACCCTGCGGGTCATCGACAGCCTGTGGAAACAGGAGCGCCAGGGCCAGAACGCCCGAGAGATCGCCGAGCGCGCCGGTTGGCTGTATGACAAGTTCGTGCTGTTCATCCAGGACCTGGACGAGCTGGGCAACCGCCTGCAGCAGGTCGACAAGGCCTACGCCGCCGCTCGCAACAAACTGTGTGAAGGGCGCGGCAACCTGGTCAGCCGCAGCGAACAGCTCAAGCTGCTCGGTGCACGCGCCAGCAAGAGCCTGCCGGCCGATCTGCTCGAACGGGCCCTGTCAGACGAAGCGCTGGCCGACGAGGCGGTTATTGAACCAGGCTCAGATGGCGATTGAGCAGGGCGCGCAAGGCCGCCGGCTTCACCGGTTTGGCCAGATAGTCCAGGCCTGCGGCATGCACGGTGGCCAAGGTTTCCTTGCTGCCGTCGGCGCTGATCACCACGCCGGGCACCGGCTCGCCCAGGCGCGCACGTAACCAGCCCATCAGCCCGGTGCCGGTTTCGCCGTCATCCAGGTGAAAGTCCACCAACGCCAGGTGCGGGCGCATGCCCTTGGCCAGCAACGCTTCGCACTCGGCGCGGTTGCGCGCAGTCCATACCTGGCAACCCCAGCGGCTGAGCAGGCTGTTCATGCCGATCAGGATGCTGTCTTCGTTGTCCACGCACAGCACCTGCAAGCCGGCCAGCGGCTGGCTCGCGGTTTCTACCGGGGCGCTCGGCGCCGCTGCGGCCTGATGGGCAATCGGTACATGGACGCGGAACACCGTGCCCTTGCCGGGCCAGGAGCGCACCTCCAGCGTGTGGCCAAGCACCCGGCACAGGCCGTCGGCGATCGCCAGGCCGAGGCCGAGGCCTTTTTCGGCGCGGGTCTGGTGGCTGTCCAGGCGCTTGAATTCCTGGAAAATCACCTGCAGCTTGTCGTCGGCGATACCTGGGCCACGGTCCCAGACCTCCAGCCACAGGTGCTCGCCCTGGCGGCGTGCACCCAGCAGGATCGGGCTCTTGCCGTAGCGCAAGGCATTGGTGAGGAAGTTCTGCAGCACCCGGCGCAGCAGTTTCATGTCGCTGTTGACCCGCAGACGGCTGCCGCGCAAGCGGAATTCCAGGCCTTTCTCGGCGGCCAGCACCTTGAACTCGGCGCCAAGGGTGTCGAACAGTTCATTGAGGGCGAAGGGTTTGGCGTCGGGGGTGATCTTGCCGTTTTCCAGGCGCGAGATGTCCAGCAGGTCGCTGATCAGCTCTTCGGCCGAGCGCAGCGAGCTGTCCATGTGCTGCACCAGCTGCTGGGCCTCTTCGTTCATGCCTTCGGCCTGCTGCGACAGGGCGGCGGAGAACAGTCGCGCAGCGTTCAGCGGCTGCATCAGGTCATGGCTGACTGCAGCGAGGAAGCGGGTCTTGGACTTGCTCACCGCTTCGGCCTGGCTCTTGGCTTCTGACAGTGCCTGGTTGAGTTGCGACAGCTCGTGAGTACGTTCGGCCACGCGCTGCTCCAGGCGTTCGTTGGCGTCGCGCAACGCCTGTTCGGCTTCGCGGAATGGCGTGATGTCGGTGAAACTCATGACAAAGCCACCACCGGGCATCGGGTTGCCGATCAGCTCGATGACCCGGCCATTGGGAAACAACCGCTCGGAAGAGTGGGCGCGGCCTTGGCGCATCCAGTGCAGGCGCCGTGCCACATGGACTTGTGCCTCGCCCGGGCCGCACAGTCCGCGCTCGGCGTTGTAGCGGATGATGTCGGCGATCGGCCGGCCGACGCTGATCAGCCCCTCGGGATAGTTGAAGAGCTCCAGGTAACGGCGGTTCCATGCCACCAGATGCAGGTTCTGGTCGACCACGCTGATGCCCTGGTTGATGTTTTCGATGGCACCCTGCAGCAACGCGCGGTTGAACTGCAGCACTTCGCTGGCTTCGTCGGCGATGCGCACCACGTCTTCAAGCTGCATGTCGCGGCCTTCGATGGCGGCCTTGACCACGGCACGGGTCGAGGAGGTGCCGAGCACACCGGCTAGCAGGCGTTCGGTGTGTTCGATCCAGTCGCCATCGGCGTTCTGGTTGGGGTTGAAACCCTTGCCCTGGCGGTAGGCGAAGCGGATGAAGCTTTGCCGCGCGCGCTCCTCGCCGACGAAGCGCGAGGCGAGGGTGAGGAGGTCTTCGATCTGCACGGCCAGCAACGGTTTGCTGCTGGGCCGGGCGCTGGTCTGCTGGCCGATGAAGCGCCCTGCCTGCCAGTGTTCAGACACGCGGGTGCGCGACAACATCGACACCCAGACAAACAGCGTGAAGTTACCCGCCAGCGACAGCACTACCCCCTGGGTCAAGGGGCTGATCGGCAGGTCAAGCGGGTTGCCATGCAGCCAGGCCAGGCCCGGGAACAGCCCCAGCGACAGGCCCAGGCTATGGGCGATGATCGGCAGCACCAGGGTGTAGAACCACAGGAAGATGCCCGCTGCCAGGCCGGCGAACACGCCACGGCGGTTGGCCTGCTTCCAGTACAGCGCGCCGAGCATGGCCGGGGTCAGCTGGGTGACGGCGGCGAAGGCGATCTGGCCGATGGTCGCCAGGCTCGCAGTGGAGCCGAGCAGGCGGTAGCTGACATAGGCCAGCAGCAGGATCACCACGATGGTCACCCGGCGTACCGACAGCATCCAGTGGCGGAACGCTTCGAACGGCCGCTCGGCATTGTTGCGGCGCAGCAGCCAGGGCAGCAGCATGTCGTTGGAGACCATGGTCGACAGCGCTACCGCCTCGACGATGACCATGCCGGTAGCGGCCGAAGCACCGCCGATGAAAGCCAGCAGGGCCAGGCTGGGGTGGGCTTCGGCCAGCGGCAGGCTGATGACGAAGGAGTCGGATATCACCGTGCCCGGCAGCAGCATCTGCCCGGCCAGGGCGATCGGCACCACGAACAGCGCGGCCAGGGCCAGGTACAGCGGGAAGACCCAGCGCGCCAGGCGCATGTCCTGGGGTTCGATGTTCTCCACCACGGTGACATGGAACTGCCGTGGCAGGCAGATGATCGCCATCATCGCCACGGCGGTTTGCACCACCATCGACGGCCAGTTGATGGTTTCCTGCCAATAGCTGTCCAGTTGCACCGACTGGCGCGCCTGGCTGAGCAGGTCGTCGAAACCGTCATACAGGTTGAACACCACGAAGACGCCCACCGCGAGGAATGCCAGCAGCTTGATCAGCGACTCGAAGGCGATCGCCAGGACCATGCCGCGGTGGTGCTCGGTGACGTCCAGGCTGCGGGTGCCGAAAACGATGGCGAACAGCGCCAGCACCAGCGACACCACCAACGCGGTGTCCTGCACCCGGGTGCCGGTGGCGTCGGCGTTGGCGCCGATCAGCAGGTTGACGCCGAGGACGATGCCCTTGAGCTGCAGGGCGATGTAAGGCAGCACGCCAACCAGGCAAATCAGCGCCACCACCACGGCCAGGGACTGCGACTTGCCATAGCGGGCGGCGATGAAGTCAGCGATCGAGGTGATGTTCTGCTGCTTGCTGATCAGCACCATCTTCTGCAGCACCCACGGCGCGAAAATCAGCAGCAGGATCGGCCCGAGGTAGATCGGCAGGAACGCCCACAGCTGTTCGGCGGCCTGGCCGACCGCGCCGAAGAACGTCCAGCTGGTGCAGTACACCGCCAGCGACAGGCTGTACACCCAGGCACGCAGGCGCGGCGGCAAGGGCGTGCTGCGGCGGTCGCCGTAGAAGGCGATGGCGAACATGACGGCCATATAGGCCAGGGCGACCACGGCGATCAGCCCGCTGGACAACGACATGAAAACTCCGGAGCAAGAAAGGTAACGCGGTCCCGATCAATCAGTCTGGCACGCGGCCGGCGGTTCGTCAGCGCCGACGATGGTCGCAGCGGCGAGTCGTCGCAGGTTCGTCTTTTGCCTGCGGGTACTGCAACGGTGCCGAAAGCGACGCGGCACCCTCTAGGAGCGGGTTTACCCGCGAAGCGGCCGGAGCAGGCAACATCAACCCCGACGGGTACCTAGCCAGTAGAAGACTCCCGCCAGTATCACCGACATCACCAGCAGGTAGAAGATCACCCCCGGCCACCACCGCCCCAGGGCGACCCCCACC
>NZ_BQIJ01000023.1:0-74280 GCF_021602465.1 Pseudomonas urethralis | reverse complement strand
ACCCAGATCCAGGTCGGCGACCTCAACAAGACCTTCAACGACCCGTTGGCTTCACGGGTGCGTTCGACCCTGCGCCGGGACTACAACTTCTCGCGCAATACCAGCCGCAACTATGGCGTGCCGTGCGTGTTTTCCAGCGAGCAGCTGCGTTATCCGAAGGGGGATGGCAGTGTTTGCTTGCAGAAGAGCTTCGTCGGCGAAGGCGTGCGCCTGGACTGCGCGGGGGGCTTTGGCGCGGTGATGATGGTGACTGCGACCTTTGGCATGGTCGCGGCGAGCAAGGCGATCGAAAAACTGGTGGCCGGCGCGCGGCGGCCTTCGGAGCGGGTCAAACCGGAATGATTGCGCTGGCTGCTTCGCGGGTGAACCCGCTCCCACAGGCACAGCACAGCTCTCACTGGCGATGATGACCCTGTAGGAGTGGGTTTACCCGCGAAGCAGGCGCCGCGGACTTAACGGCTGGTTGCCAACTCTGCCATTCGCAGCAACACCGCATGCAGCCCATTGCTGCGCGACGGCGACAGTTGCCGTTCCAGCCCTAACTGGGTAAACCACGCTCGCAGATCCAGCCCGGCCAGTTCCGCGCTGTCCACCCCTTGAACCCGCGCCAGCAGCAGCGACAGCAACCCGCGCAGCAACCGCGCATCGCTGCTCGCCTTGAAGTGCCACTGTCCTTCGACCCGTTCCGCCACCAGCCACACCAGGCTTTCGCAGCCATGTACGCGGTTGGCCTCGGTCTTTTCGGCGTCATCCAGTGGCGCCAGGCGGTCGCCCCATTGCATCAGCAGCCGCGCCCGCTGTTCCCAGCCGTGGGCCTGCTCGAAGCTTTCCAACGCTTGCTGGGCTGGCAAGGGCAAACTCATCGCAGTAACTCCAGGCCCTGGTCCAGCGCCGCGAAGAACCGTTGCAGGTCGTCACTGTCGTTGTACAGCCCCAGCGACACCCGAATCGCCCCCTCCAGCCCCAGCCCCTTGAGCAGCGGCATCGCGCAGTGATGCCCGGCGCGCACGGCAATGCCTTGCTCGGTCAGCAGGTGGGCGATGTCGGCGTTGTGTACGCCGTCGATGACGAAGCTGGCCAGGGCCGTCTGTGGTGTGCCAAGGACGCGCACACCGTCGCGGTCGGCCAGGCCGCGCAGCAGATGCTGGTGCAGGCTGGCTTCGTGAGCCTCGACGGCAGGGGTGTCGAGGCTGGCCAGGTAATCCAGCGTCGCGCCCAGCCCGATGACCCCGGCGATCGGCGGCGTGCCGGCCTCGAAACCCAGTGGCGCGGGGCGAAAGCTTGCGCTCTGGTAGTCGGCCATTTGCACCATTTCGCCGCCAAACTGCCAGTGGCGCAGCAGTTCAAGTGCCTGGGTACGGCCGTACAGAACGCCGACACCCTCCGGCCCATAAAGCTTGTGGCTCGAAAACACGTAGAAGTCGCAGCCCAGCTGCTGCACATCATGGCGGCCATGCACGACGCCCTGGGCGCCATCGACCACGGTCAGCGCGCCCTGGGCGCGGGCATGGGCCAGCAACGCAGGCAATGGTTGCCAGGTGCCGAGCACGTTGGACAGCTGGCTGACGGCGAGCACAAGGGTGCGCGGGCCGATCAACTGCAGCGCCTGCTCCAGGTCGATGCGGCCATGCTCGTCCAGCGGCAACACCACCAGGCGCAGGCCGCGCCGCCGGGCCAGTTGTTGCCAGGGCAGCAGGTTGGCGTGGTGCTCCAGGGCGCTGATGGCAATCTCGTCGCCCGCTTCGAAGCGGTGTTCCAGGCCATAGGCCAGCAGGTTCAGCGCCGAGGTGGCGCCATGGGTGAAGACGATCTGCCGTGAGTCCGCCGCATTGAGCCAAGTCGCCACCTTGTCGCGGCTGGTCTCGAAAGCCTGGGTTGCCAGCGCGCCGGGCAGGTGCTGGGCGCGGTGCACGTTGGCAGCGCCATGGCCGTAGTAATGGCTCAGGGCATCGAGCAACGCCTGGGGCTTCTGGGTGGTAGCGGCGCTGTCCAGGTAGGTCTGGTGCTGCCGTTGCAGGGCGGCGATGGCGGGGAAATCGGCGCGCCAGGGGGAGGGCTGGAACATGTTCGCGGGGCCTGGAATGAAAATCGGGTCTGGCGAGGTGCCAGACCCGATCTTAACATTACAAATGCTGAGCGTCCGCTGATCGCGGGCAAGCCCGCTCCTACAAGGCTCTCAATGTTCTCAGTTGTGGGCGTGCAGCGCCTCGTTCAGCTCGATGGCCGACTTGTGGGTCTTGCACTCCACGGCGCCGTTCAGCGAGTTGCGGCGGAACAGCAGGTCGGTCTGGCCGGCCAGGTCGCGGGCCTTGACCACTTTCACCAGCTCGTTGTTCTCATCCAGCAGGTTCACCTTGGTGCCAGCGGTGATGTACAGGCCGGCTTCGACGGTGTTGCGGTCGCCCAGCGGAATGCCGATACCGGCGTTGGCGCCGATCAGGCAGCCTTCGCCGACCTTGATGACGATGTTGCCGCCACCGGACAGGGTGCCCATGGTCGAGCAGCCGCCGCCCAGGTCCGAACCCTTGCCGACGAATACGCCAGCGGAAACGCGGCCTTCGATCATGCCCGGGCCTTCGGTGCCTGCGTTAAAGTTGACGAAGCCTTCGTGCATGATGGTGGTGCCTTCGCCGATGTAGGCGCCCAGGCGCACGCGGGCGGTGTCGGCGATGCGCACGCCGGCCGGGACCACGTAGTCGGTCATTTTCGGGAACTTGTCCACCGAGAACACTTCCAGCAGCTCGCCCTTCAGGCGTGCTTCCAGTTGCAGTTCGGCCAGCTCGCTCAGGTCGACCGCGCCCTGGTTGGTCCAGGCCACGTTCGGCAGCAGCGGGAAAATGCCGGCCAGGCTCAGGCCGTGCGGCTTGACCAGGCGATGCGACAGCAGGTGCAGCTTGAGGTAGGCCTCTGGGGTCGACGCCAGTGCGGCATCTTCGGCCAGCAGGGTGGCGACCAGCGGCTTGTGGCTTTCGGCCAGGCGGGTCAGCAGGGCGGCTTGGGCGGCGTCCACGCCTTTGACGGCTTCGGCCAACTGGGCGGCCTGGGCGTTGCTGAAGGTGATGGCCTGGTTGCCGCCTTCATAGCCGAGGATTGGCGCTACTGCGGCAACCAGTTCGGCGCTCGGGTTGAGCAGGGGTTGTGCGTAGAACACTTCCAGCCAGGTGCCCTGGCGGTTCTGGGAGCCGACACCGAAGGCCAGGCTGAACAGGGTATTGGACATATGATTACCTCGTGCGAAATAGGGTAAAGGCTCAGGCCAGCGCAGCGGCGTACAGGTCGGGCTTGAAGCCGACCAGGGTGCGCCCGCCAAGGTCGAGTACCGGGCGCTTGATCATCGACGGCTGGGCGTGCATCAGTTCGACGGCCCTGGCCTGGTCGAGGTCGGCCTTGCTGGCGTCGTCGAGCTTGCGGAAGGTGGTGCCGGCACGGTTGAGGATGACTTCCCAGCCGTGTTCGTCACACCAGCGGTTGAGGCTGTCGCGGTCGATGCCTTGAGTCTTGTAGTCGTGGAATTCGTAGGCGATGGCTTTGTCTTCCAGCCAGGTGCGCGCCTTTTTCATGGTGTCACAGGCTTTGATGCCGTAGAGCGTGTAGGTCATTGTGTACATTGAGGCCACAGGCTGCCTCAATCTCTCCCTTTCCGAATGTCAGTCGCGGGATTATGCGGGAACGATGGTTTGAGCGCCACGGGGGGTGTATGTCTTGAGGTTTTCAGGGCTTGTTAGATGTGCATGCCTTGAGGGTTTTAGCGCCTATGAGATCGAGCGCCGCCCGCGCGGCGCTCGATGTCAGCAGCCCCACAGCACCTAAGGCATGCACTGCAGCCCCACAGCACCCAAGGCATGCACCTCCAGGCCGATCCAGGTCCGAATCTGCACAACCCACCAGGCCCAAGTATCATCATGTTACATATTCATCCGTCCCCTGCGACTATCGTGCAGCGGCCTCGTTTCGCCATACCCCGCTAACATATTGTTTCAATGGCGATCTCTCGCCCCCGCTGTCGTTTTTGGTTCACAAAGGAAGCCTTCACGGATGCAGTCCGCCTACACCGTCCTCATCCTGCTGACGCTGGTAAGCGTGTCGAAACTGGTCGGGCGCATGATCCCGCTGCCGCTGCCATTGGTGCAGATCGCCGCAGGCGCATTGCTGGCCTGGCCGACCCTGGGCCTGCACGTGGCCCTGGACCCTGAATTGTTCCTGTTCCTGTTCCTGCCGCCGTTGCTGTTCGCCGACGGCTGGCGTATCCCCAAGCGCGAGCTGTGGCGCATCCGCGGCCCGGTGGTGGCGCTGGCCGTGGGGCTGGTGCTGTTCACCGTGGTCGGCGCCGGCTACTTCATCCACGTGTTGCTGCCGAGCATTCCACTGCCGGTGGCCTTCGCCCTGGCCGCCGTGCTGTCGCCCACCGACGCCGTGGCCGTTTCGGCCATCACCCAGGATCGTCTGCCGACTCCGCTGATGCACATGCTGCAGGGCGAGGCATTGATGAACGATGCCTCGGGCCTGGTGACCTTCAAGTTCGCCCTGGCCGCGGCGATTACCGGGGCGTTCTCGCTGGCCGATGCCAGCTTCAGCTTCGTTCTGGTGGCCCTCGGCGGCCTGGCGGTGGGGGTTGCCCTGAGCTGGCTGATCGGGCGCCTGCGCGCCTGGATGATCGCTCGCGGCTGGGATGACCCGGCCACCCACGTGGTATTCATGCTGCTGCTGCCGTTTGCCGCCTATGTACTGGCCGAGCGCCTCGGCGTGTCGGGCATCCTCTCGGCGGTGGCCGCCGGCATGATGCAGAGCTGGCTCGACCTGTTGCCGCGCCAGACCAGCACGCGCCTGCTCAACCGCAGCGTCTGGTCGCTGCTGGAGTTCGCCTTCAATGGCCTGATCTTCCTCCTGCTGGGCCTGCAACTGCCGGACATCATCAAGGCCGTGGTCAGCCACGAGGCCACCGTCTGGCCGACCCTGGCCTGGCGTTGCCTGGACGTGCTGGCGATCTTCGCCGCATTGATCGTGCTGCGTTTTGTCTGGGTGCAGAGCATCTGGCGGGCGATCGGTGTGGTTCGTCGCTGGCGCGGCAGGCCGGCGCTGGTACTGATGCCAACCATGCGCTCCTGCTGGTTGCTGACCTTGGGCGGTGTGCGCGGGGCGGTGACCCTGGCCGGTGTCATGTCGGTGCCGCTGTTGATGGGCGCGGGCCAGGCCTTCCCTGAGCGTGACCTGCTGATCTTCATCGCCGCCGGGGTGATCCTGCTGTCGCTGATCAGTGCCTGTGTTGCCCTGCCGCTGCTGCTACGCGGCGTCACCAAGAGCCCGGACGAACGGCTGCATCAGGAAGTGCAGGAAGCCTGGCGGCGTACGGCCGAGGCGGCGATCCATGCGCTGGAGGCGGAAGAGGTGATCGATGCCAGCGCGCCACAGGATGCGGCACAGGCAACCCTGGCCACGGAGCTCAAGGCGCGATTGATGGCCGAGTACCGGGACGAGCTGGACAGCTACAACGACACGGCCGAAGCACGGGCGCTGGCCGAACAGATGGACTTGCTGGAGCGACGTTTGCGTTTGCGCGCGCTGCGGGCGCAGCGGCTGGAGCTGTACAACCTGCATCGCCAGCATCTGGTGGGCGATGAGGTAGTGCGGCAGGTGCTCGGCGAGCTGGATTTGAGTGAGGCCAACCTGGGGCAGGTGAAATAAGTCGGGGCTACCCGTGCGCTCTGTGCGGGAGCGGGTTACCCGCGAATACTGGCGTAGCCGGTGCCATGCACCGTGTCGCCTGATTCGCGGGTGAACCCGCTCCCACAGGTCCCTGCCTAATCAGCGGTTTTGCAGGAAATTGCGAATCCGCTCCGCTGCCTCGATACACTCGGCCAGCGGCGCAACCAGCGCCATGCGCACCCGGCCAGCGCCCGGATTGACACCGTCGACTTCACGCGACAGGTACGAGCCCGGCACCACGGTCACGTGCTGGGCCTCGAACAGGTCGCGGGTGAACTCGGCATCACCGCCTGGCACCTTGGCCCAGAGGTAGAAACTGCCGTCCGGGCGCTGCACGTCCATCACCGGCTGCAGGATATCGAGCACGGCATCGTACTTGGCACGGTACTGGTCACGGTTCTCGCGGACATGCGCCTCGTCCTGCCAGGCGGCGATGCTGGCCAGCTGGGTCTGCACCGGCATGGCGCAGCCGTGGTAGGTGCGGTACAGCAGGAACGGCTTGATGATCGATGCATCACCGGCGACGAAGCCCGAGCGCAGGCCCGGCAGGTTGGAGCGCTTGGACAGGCTGTGGAACACCACGCAGCGCTTGAAGTCGCTGCGGCCGAGCTCGGCACACGCGCTCAGCAGGCCTGGCGGCGGCGCGTCTTCGTCGAAGTACAGCTCGCTGTAGCATTCGTCGGCGGCAATCACGAAGTCGTGCTCGTCAGCCAGGGCGATCAGCTTCTTCAGGGTCGCCATCGGCACCAGCGCACCGGTCGGGTTGCCCGGCGAGCACAGGAACAGGATCTGGCAGCGCTTCCACACTTCGGCCGGCACGGCGTCGAAGTCCGGGTTGAAGCCGTTGTCTTCCAGGCAGGGCAGGTAATGCGGGGTGGCGCCGGCCAGCAGGGCGGCGCCTTCGTAGATCTGGTAGAACGGGTTGGGGCTGACCACCAGGCCGTCATCGGCACGGTTGACTACGGCCTGGGTGAAAGCGAACAGCGCCTCACGGGTGCCATTGACCGGCAGGATGTGGCGGTCGGCGTCGAGCCAGCCGGCCGGCACGCCGAAGCGGCGCTCGCACCAGTGGCCGATGGCCTGGCGCAACGCCGGCAGGCCGAGGGTGCTCGGGTACACCGCCAGCTTGTCGAGGTTGTCGGCCATGGCCTGGGCGACGAACGCCGGCGATTCATGCTTCGGTTCACCGATCGACAGGGCAATGGCGCGTTTGTCCGCCGCCGGCTTCACAGTGCCCAGCAGGGCGCGCAGTTTCTCGAACGGGTAGGGCTGAAGCTGGGTCAAGGCATGGTTCATCGGCAGGAGGTCTCGTCAATCGTCTGATCGTTAAAAAGTCACGCGGGTCGGGTTGGCATCGCTGGCCTGGCCGGCCTGCAGCTGCTGCACGATGGCTTCCTGCAGGCGGCTGCACAGCTGCGGGTCGGACAGCGGCTGGTTGTCGGCATCGGTGATGAAGAATACGTCCTCCACCCGCTCGCCGAGGGTGGCGATCTTGGCGTTCTGCAGCGACAGGTCGAACTCCAGGAAGATCCGCCCGAGCCGTGCCAGCAGGCCGGGGCGGTCTGGCGCGGTGATCTCGAGGATGGTCACCGGGCGCTGCGCATCGTTGAGGATGGTCACCTGCGGCGGGAAGTTGAAGTGCTTGAGCTGACGCGGCACCCGGCGCTGGATGATGGTCGGGTAGTCCTCGGGGTTGCGCAGTGCTTCGGTCAGGCCGTCGCGGATCTGCTTGACCCGCTGCGGGTTGTCGCCGATCGAGCCGCCGTCGTTGTCGAGCACGATGTAGGTGTCGAGGGTGAACTGGCTGCTCGAAGTGATGATCCGCGCATCATGGATGTTCAGGTTCAGCTGCGACATGGCGGCCACGGTCACGGCAAAGAAGTCGTGCTGGTCGGGCGCGTAGATGAAGATCTGCGTACCGCCTTCGAACTCGCGCTGGGTGGTTTCCTTGATCAGCACCAGCGGCCCGCCATCGGCCGGTTGCTGCAGGATGGCGTCGCTGTGCCAGGCCACATCGGCGGCGTTGTGCTTGAGGAAGTAGTCATCGCCCAGCTGCGACCACAACTGCTCGACATCGTCCGGGTCGGTACCCTCGCGCACCAGGATGTCCAGCGCCGCCGACTGGGTCTGGCGGATCTGTTCCTCGCGGTCCAGCGGGTTTTCCAGGCCACGGCGCAGGGCGCGCTTGGTCTCGGTGTAGAGCTGGCGCAGCAGGCTGGCGCGCCAGGAGTTCCACAGGCTGGGGTTGGTGGCGTTGATGTCGGCCACGGTCAGTACGTAGAGGTAGTCCAGGCGCGTCTCGTCGCCCACATGCAAGGCGAAATCGTTGATCACCTGCGGGTCGGACAGGTCCTTGCGCTGGGCGGTGGTCGACATCACCAGGTGGTTCTGCACCAGCCAGACGATCAGCCGGCTGTCCCAGGCCGGCAACTGGTGCCGTTCGCAGAACTTCTGCGCATCCACCGCACCGATCTCGGAGTGATCGCCCTGGCGACCCTTGCCGATGTCGTGGTACAGGCCCGCCAGGTAGATCAGCTCGGGCTTGGGCAGGCGGCCCATGAGCTTGCTGGCCAGCGGGAATTTCTCGGATACCGGCGTGTACTGCAGCTTGCGCAGGTGCTTGATGAGGTTGAGGGTGTGCGCATCGACCGTGTAGATGTGGAACAGGTCGTGCTGCATTTGCCCGACGATCAGGCCGAATTCCGGCAGGTAGCGGCCAAGGATGCCGTAGCGGTTCATCCGCCGCAGGTTGCGGTGGATGCCGATTTCGCACTTGAACAGCTCGATGAACAGGCTGGTATTGCGGATATCGTTGCGGAAGGTGTCGTCGATCAGGTGCCGGTGTTCGCGCAGCAGGCGCACGGTATCGGCACGCACGCCCTTGATCTCCGGATGCTGGGCCATCAGCACGAAGATCTCCATCATGGCGAACGGGGTGCGCCTGAACACGTTTGGCCTGACCGCTTCGATGTAACCGTCATGCAGGCGGAAGCGCGCGTTCAGCGGCTGGGTGGTGCCGCTGCCATCATCGGCGAGGATGACTTCCTCGAAGTGCTGGATGATCAGGTCGCACAGCTGGCTGATGCTCATCACCACCCGGTAGTACTGCTGCATGAACTGTTCGATGGCGCGCTTGGGGTTGTCGTCGCTGTAGCCGAGCAGTGCAGCAATGCTGCGCTGGTGGTCGAACAGCAGGCGGTCCTCGGCGCGGCCGGCGAGCATGTGCAGGGCATAGCGCACTTTCCACAGGAAGTCCTGGGACGAGGCCAGCAGTTCGTTCTCGCTTTCCAGCAGGAAGCCTTCGCCGGCCAGGGCATGCAGGTTCAGCGTGCCGTACTGGCGGCGGGCGACCCAGAGCACCGTCTGGATGTCGCGCAAGCCACCGGGCGAGCCCTTGACGTTGGGTTCGAGGTTGTACTCGGTGTCGTTGTACTTGTGGTGGCGGGCCTTGAGTTCGGCACGCTTGGCCAGGAAGAAATCCTTGCTCGGCCACATGTAGCCGGTACTGGTCACCTCGAGCATGCGCTGGCGCAGCGCTTCGGGGCCGGCGATGGTCCGGCTTTCCATCAGGTTGGTGATGACCGTCAGGTCGGCGCGGGCCTGTTCGGCGCATTCGTCGACGGTGCGCACGCTCTGGCCGACTTCCAGGCCGATGTCCCAGAGCAGGGTGAGAAAGCGCTCGATGGCCTCGCGGTACTGCTCATGCTCGGCGGCGCCGAGCAGAATCAGCAGGTCGATGTCCGAGTGCGGGTGCAGCTCGCCGCGGCCATAGCCGCCGACCGCCACCAGCGCGATACCGCTCGGGTCGCCCCAGTCGAACTGGTTCCAGGCCTGTTGCAGGATGTTGTCCACGAGCCAGGCGCGGGCTTCGATCAGCGGGCGGATTTCGCAGCCCGCACGAAAGCGCTTGTCGAGCACCTCGCCGGCCTGGCGGATGGCTTTCTTGAAGGCGGCGATGGGGCTCGCCTTGAGGGCCAGTTCCGCCTGGAACTGGCCACGGTCGAACAGCTCGGGATCCACCTGGGGCATCGCGTCGCGTTCCTGTCTTTAGGTTGCCTTGGGTATCAGGCCGAGGTGCGCGGGATGGTGTCGTCCTTGCGCAGGGTGAAGATCTCGTAACCGGTAGCCGTCACCACCAGGGTATGTTCCCACTGGGCCGAGAGCTTGCGGTCCTTGGTGATGGCGGTCCAGCCGTCGCCCAGCACCTTGGTGTCGGCCTTGCCCTGGTTGATCATCGGCTCGATGGTGAAGGTCATGCCTTCCTTGAGCTCCATGCCGGTGCCAGCGCGGCCGTAGTGGAGGATCTGCGGCTCTTCATGGAACACCTTGCCGATGCCGTGGCCGCAGAACTCGCGCACCACCGAGAAACCATTCTTCTCGGCGTGCTTCTGGATCACCTCACCGATATCGCCCAGGCGGCAGCCCGGCTTGACCAGTTCGATGGCCTTGTACATGCATTCCTGGGTGACCTTGGACAGGCGCTCGGCCCAGACTGGCACGGTGCCGACGTGGAACATGCGGCTGGTGTCGCCGTGGTAGCCGTCCTTGATCACGGTGACGTCGATGTTGAGCGTGTCCCCGTCCTTGAGCGGCTTGTCGTTGGGGATGCCGTGGCAGACCACATGGTTGATCGAGGTGCAGATCGACTTCGGGTAGCCCTTGTAGTTGAGGGGCGCCGGGATGGCCTGCTGGACGTTGACGATGTAGTCGTGGCACAGGCGGTCGAGCGCTTCGGTGGTGACACCGGGCTTGACGTGTTCTTCGATCATTTCCAGCACTTCGGCGGCCAGGCGGCCGGCGATGCGCATCTTCTCGATGTCTTCTGCAGTCTTGATGGTGACGGTCATTACAGGCTCTCTACGGCGCCGCAGACGGCGCGAACAAACGGGAAAGGCCGGATTCTAGCAGAGCAGGGCGGCATTCTGTCGGGATAAAGGCGGTCATGCTGCTGTCTATAAGGAGGCATTCTGGCCTGTTTGGCAGGGTGCTGCAAAAACTGCTGACGGACGCAACCTGATCCGGGTTCCGTTCGCTCGCGGTCTGTGGTATAAAATGCGCCGCTTTCGGGGACGACCCCGTCAGCTCCAAACCCACACACGTGTCGACACGATGGCCTGGGTGCCCCGATTCTCCGGAAGCGTGGGTTGGTCATTGGGATACGTGGAGGCCCAACCCGACTTATCAAGGAACTATCATGTCCCAAGTCAACATGCGCGATATGCTGAAGGCCGGTGTGCACTTCGGCCACCAGACCCGTTACTGGAACCCGAAAATGGGCAAGTACATTTTCGGCGCGCGTAACAAGATTCACATCATCAACCTGGAAAAAACCCTGCCGATGTTCAACGACGCTCTGTCGTTCGTAGAGCGCCTGGCCCAGGGCAAGAACAAGATCCTGTTCGTCGGCACCAAGCGTTCCGCCGGCAAGATCGTTGCCGAGCAAGCTGCTCGCGCAGGTTCGCCATACGTTGATCACCGTTGGTTGGGCGGCATGCTGACCAACTACAAGACCATCCGTGCTTCGATCAAGCGTCTGCGCGACCTGGAAACCCAGGCCGAAGATGGCACCTTCGCCAAGCTGACCAAGAAAGAAGCCCTGATGCGTTCGCGCGATCTGGAAAAGCTGGACCGCAGCCTGGGTGGTATCAAGGACATGGGCGGTCTGCCTGATGCCCTGTTCGTGATCGACGTTGACCACGAGCGCATTGCTATCACCGAAGCCAACAAGCTGGGCATCCCGGTTATCGGCGTTGTCGATACCAACAGCAGCCCAGAAGGCGTTGACTTCGTTATCCCAGGTAACGATGACGCCATCCGCGCTATCGAGCTGTACATGACTTCGATGGCTGACGCCGTCATCCGCGGCCGCAACAACGTTGCCGGCGGTACTGAAGTCTACGCTGAAGAAGCGGCTGCACCTGCTGCTGAGTAATAGGCGCTAGCGTCTACTTGGCACGCGAAAAGGGGGCTCTGCCCCCTTTTTGCCACCTTGAAATCCTGCTGTCAGCAACGGCCCCGCATGATGGGCGAGCTGATATAAAGGCAGCGATTTGCAGAATTTAACGCCCGTGACGAGCGGGTGGAATGGTTGAAAAACTTTCCAAGAGGATTTTGAAATGGCAGCAATTACTGCAGCGCTGGTCAAAGAACTGCGCGAGCGTACCGGCGAAGGCATGATGGATTGCAAAAAGGCCCTGGAAAAGGCCGGCGGCGACATCGAAAAAGCCATTGACGACATGCGTGCCTCGGGCGCCATCAAGGCCGCCAAGAAGGCTGGCAACGTCGCTGCTGAAGGCGCTATCGCCGTCAAGACCGACGGCAAAGCCGCCGTCCTGCTGGAAGTGAACTCGCAGACCGACTTCCTGGCCCTGCAAGACGACTTCAAGAACTTCGTGGCCGAAAGCCTGGAAGAAGCTTTCGCTCAGAAGCTGACCGACGCCGCTCCCCTGGTTGCCTCGCGTGAAGCAGCTCGTGAAGCCCTGGTCGCCAAGTGCGGCGAGAACGTCAACATCCGTCGCCTGGTGCGTGTTGAGGGTGACGTTGTCGGTGCCTACCTGCACGGCAACAAGATCGGCGCTGCCGTTGTTCTGAAAGGCGGCGACGTCGAGCTGGCCAAGAACATCGCCATGCACGTTGCAGCTTCGAACCCGGAGTTCCTGGATTCGTCGGAAATCTCCGCTGAAGCCATCGAGCGCGAGAAGAACGTCTTCCTGCAGCTGAACGCCGACAAGATCGCTGGCAAGCCGGAAAACATCGTTGAAAACATGATCAACGGTCGTATCACCAAGTTCAAGGCCGAAGCCTCGCTGAAAGAGCAGGCTTTCGTCATGAACCCAGAAGTCAAAGTTGGCGAGCTGGCCAAGAAAGCCGGTGCTGAAATCGTTTCCTTCACCTACTTCAAGGTTGGCGAAGGCATCGAGAAGCCAGTTGACGATTTCGCTGCTGAAGTTGCTGCCCAGGTAGCTGCTGCCAAGCAGTAAGACAGCCCCGTCTGTCGCCCCAAAGAGGCTGCCCGCTCACGCGCGCAGCCTCTTTGTCAAAACGGCGAAGGGTTTACAGGGCCCGACGCCGCTGGCACCAAAGCGGTGCCACGCTACAGTTAGCAAGCCGAAAACGGCTCGCACGAATTTTCTAAAAGTACGCCGCAGGAGAGACTCGCAATGGCTCAGCAGGTGAGTGGTCGCCAACCTCGCTATAAACGCATTTTGCTCAAACTTAGCGGCGAGGCCCTGATGGGCTCGGAAGACTTCGGCATCGATCCGAAGGTGCTGGATCGCATGGCCCTTGAAGTCGGTCAGCTGGTGGGGATCGGTGTCCAGGTCGGCCTGGTGATCGGTGGTGGCAACCTGTTCCGCGGCGCAGCGCTCAGTGCAGCCGGCATGGACCGTGTCACTGGCGACCACATGGGGATGCTGGCCACTGTCATGAACGGCCTGGCCATGCGCGATGCGCTGGAGCGTTCGAACATCCCGGCCCTGGTCATGTCGGCCATTTCCATGGTTGGCGTCACCGATCATTACGATCGTCGCAAAGCTATTCGCCACCTCAACTCCGGGGATGTGGTAATTTTCTCTGCCGGTACCGGCAACCCGTTCTTCACCACCGACTCTGCAGCCTGCCTGCGCGCCATCGAAATCGATGCCGACGTGGTGCTGAAGGCGACCAAGGTCGATGGCGTGTACACTGCCGACCCATTCAAGGATCCGCATGCCGAGAAGTTCGATCACCTGACCTATGACGAGGTCCTGGATCGCAAGCTGGGTGTGATGGACCTGACCGCAATCTGCCTGTGCCGTGACCACAAGATGCCATTGCGGGTATTCAACATGAACAAGCCTGGCGCCCTGCTGAACATCGTGGTGGGTGGCGCTGAAGGTACTCTGATCGAGGAAGGCCAAGCATGATCAACGACATCAAGAAAGACGCGCAGGAGCGCATGGGCAAATCCATCGAAGCCCTGGCTCGCAACCTGGCGGCGATCCGTACCGGTCGCGCCCACCCAAGCATCCTGGACAGCGTCAAGGTCACGGCCTGGGGTAGCGAGATGCCGCTGAACCAGGTAGCTGCGATCACCGTCGAAGATGCCCGCACCCTGAAGATCGTCGCTCACGACAAGAACCTCAGCGCTGCCATCGAGAAGGCCATCCTGACCTCCGACCTGGGCCTGAACCCCTCCAGCGCCGGTACCACCATCCGTGTACCGATGCCGGCCCTGACCGAAGAAACCCGCAAGGGCTACACCAAGCAGGCCAGCAGCGTTGCCGAAGACGCCAAGGTGGCTGTGCGTAACGTGCGCCGCGATGCCCTGGGTGATCTGAAGAAGCTGACCAAGGACAAGGAAATCAGCGAAGACGAAGAACGTCGCGCCGCTGACGAGATCCAGAAGCTGACCGACAAGTTCATTGCTGAAGTCGATGCCGCTTACAAAGCCAAGGAAAAGGACCTGATGGCCGTTTAAGGCCGAGGTTTTTTAATGGAAAAGTCCAAGTTGGCGGCACCGTCATCGGTGCCGCGTCACGTCGCGATCATCATGGATGGCAACAACCGCTGGGCGAAGAAGCGCCTGCTGCCCGGCGTCGCCGGGCACAAGGCTGGCGTCGACGCGGTGCGCGCAGTCATCGAGGTGTGCGCCGAATCCGGGGTCGAAGTGCTGACCCTGTTCGCCTTCTCCAGTGAAAACTGGCAGCGCCCGGCCGAAGAGGTCGGTGCGTTGATGGAGCTGTTCTTCTCGGCCTTGCGCCGTGAAGCCCGGCGCCTCAACGAGAACAACATCAGCCTGCGCATCATCGGTGACCGTTCGCGATTCCACCCCGAGCTGCAGGCCGCCATGCGCGAGGCCGAGGCGCTGACAGCGGGCAGTAACCGCTTCATTCTGCAGATCGCCGCCAACTACGGCGGCCAGTGGGATATCGCTCAGGCCGCCCAACGCCTGGCGCGTGAGGTTCAGGCCGGCCATCTGCGCCCGGACGACATCACCCCTGGCCTGTTGCAGACCTGCCTGGCCACAGGCGAGCTGCCATTGCCCGACCTGTGCATCCGTACCGGTGGCGAGCATCGCATCAGCAACTTCCTGCTGTGGCAACTGGCCTATGCCGAATTGTACTTCTCCGACCTCTACTGGCCGGATTTCAAACACGAGGCCATGCGCAAAGCCCTGGCCGATTTCGCTTCGCGCCAGCGCCGCTTCGGTAAGACCAGCGAGCAGGTCGAGGCTGGAGCTCGTGCTTAATGCTTAAACAACGCATCATTACCGCGCTGATCCTGTTGCCGGTCGCGCTGGGTGGTTTCTTCCTGCTTGACGGCGGGGACTTCGCCCTGTTCATCGGCTTCGTGGTGACCCTCGGTGCCTGGGAGTGGGCGCGCCTGGCCGGGCTGGTGGCTCAGCCATTGCGCATCGCCTACGCCGCTGTGGTCGCCGGAGCGCTGATGCTGCTCCATCTCATGCCGGACCTGGCACCGTGGGTGCTTGGCGCTTCGGTCATCTGGTGGGCGCTGGCCACCTGGTTGGTGCTGACCTATCCACGCAGCAGCGAGCTGTGGGCCAGTGCGGCCTGCAAGCTGCTGATCGGCTTGCTGATCTTGTTGCCGGCATGGCAAGGGCTGATCCTGCTCAAGCATTGGCAGCTCGGCAACTGGCTGATCCTGTCGGTCATGGTGCTGGTCTGGGCAGCTGATATCGGTGCCTATTTCTCCGGTCGTGCATTCGGCAAGCGCAAGCTGGCGCCGCAAGTGAGCCCGGGCAAGAGCTGGGAAGGCGTCTATGGTGGCCTGGCGGTCAGCCTGGTGATCACCCTGGTGGTGGGCGTCAGCCGTGACTGGAGCTTCGGCCAGCTTCTGCTGGGCCTGCTGGGTGCTGCGCTGGTGGTCATGTCGTCGGTGATCGGTGACCTGACCGAGAGCATGTTCAAGCGTCGGGCCGGCATCAAGGACAGCAGTAACCTGCTGCCTGGCCATGGTGGGGTGCTGGATCGCATCGACAGCCTGACCGCAGCGATCCCGATCTTCGCCGTGCTGCTGTGGGCTGCCGAATGGGGTGTGATGTGAGTCGCACGCAGCGTATTACTGTCCTGGGTGCGACCGGCTCGATCGGTCTCAATACCCTCGATGTGATCGCGCGGCACCCCGAACGCTACCAGGTGTTCGCGCTCAGCGGCTATTCGCGCATCGACGAGCTGCTGGCCCTGTGCGTTCGGCACCACCCGGTCTATGCCGTGGTGCCCGATGACGAAGCCGCTGCGCGCCTTCGTGATGGTCTGGTGGGTGCCGGCTGCGCTACCCAGGTGCTGGTAGGGGAGGCGGGTCTCTGCGAGGTCGCGGCAGCCCCTGACGTGGATGCGGTGATGGCTGCCATCGTGGGCGCCGCTGGCCTGCGTCCGACCCTTGCGGCCGTGGAAGCGGGCAAGAAGGTGTTGCTGGCCAACAAGGAGGCGCTGGTGATGTCCGGCGCGCTGTTCATGGACGCGGTGCGGCGCAGTGGCGCCGTGCTGCTGCCGATCGACAGCGAGCACAATGCGATCTTCCAGTGCCTGCCGGGCGATTATGCTCGCGGCCTCAGCCAGGTCGGCGTGCGCCGTATCCTGCTGACCGCCTCGGGTGGGCCGTTCCGCGAGACGCCGCAGGCGGCCTTGGCCGACGTCACGCCGGAACAGGCTTGTGCTCACCCCAACTGGTCGATGGGCCGGAAGATTTCCGTGGACTCGGCCAGCATGATGAACAAGGGCCTGGAGCTGATCGAAGCCTGCTGGTTGTTCGATGCGGCGCCGGCCAAGGTCGAGGTGGTCGTGCATCCGCAAAGCGTGATCCATTCGCTGGTCGACTACATCGACGGTTCGGTGCTGGCCCAGTTGGGCAATCCGGACATGCGCACCCCCATCGCGAATGCCTTGGCCTGGCCAGAGCGTATCGATTCCGGGGTTGCCCCGCTGGACCTGTTTGCCATCGCCCGTCTGGACTTCCAGGCGCCGGACGAACAGCGCTTCCCTTGCCTGCGCCTGGCGCGCGAGGCGGCCGAAGCCGGTAACAGCGCGCCTGCGGTGCTCAATGCGGCCAACGAGGTCGCGGTCGAGGCATTTCTCCAGCGGCGTATCCGGTTCCCTGAGATCGCGGGTATGATCGAGCAGGTGCTTGATCAGGAACCCGTGGTGCCGCTGCCATCGCTGGAGGCCGTGTTCGCTGCCGACCAGCGTGCCCGAGAGCTGGCCCGTGAGTGGCTGAGGCGTCACGGTCGTTGAGGCCTGGCGCGCTACCAGGGTTCTGCTGAACGTCATTCGGAGATAGATATGACTGCGCTCTACATGATTGTCGGCACCCTGGTGGCCCTGGGTGTACTGGTCACATTCCACGAGTTTGGCCACTTCTGGGTCGCACGGCGTTGCGGGGTCAAGGTGCTGCGCTTCTCCGTCGGCTTCGGCATGCCGTTGCTGCGCTGGCATGACCGCCAGGGCACCGAGTTCGTGGTGGCGGCGATCCCGCTGGGTGGCTACGTCAAGATGCTCGACGAGCGTGAGGGCGAAGTGCCTCCGGCGCTTGCCGATCAGGCGTTCAATCGCAAGTCGGTGCGTCAGCGCATCGCCATCGTGGCCGCAGGCCCGATCGCCAATTTCCTCCTGGCCATCGTCTTCTTCTGGCTGCTGGCCATGCTCGGTACCCAGCAGGTCCGCCCGGTGATCGGTGCGGTCGAGCCGGGGAGCCTGGCAGCATCGGCAGGCCTGGCCGCTGGTCAGGAAATTGTATCTATCGATGGCAAGGCGACCAGCGGTTGGTCGGCAGTCAATTTGCAGCTGGTTCGCCGCCTGGGTGAGAGTGGCACCCTGCAGGTTGGGGTGCGCGACGATGGCGCCACCGCCGAGCGCCAGCTGCAGGTGAAGCTGGAGCATTGGCTCAAGGGGGCCGACGAGCCGGACCCTATTCAGTCCCTGGGCCTGCGCCCATGGCGGCCGGCGGTATCGCCCGTACTGGCCGAGATCGATCCGAAAGGCCCGGCTGCCGCCGCAGGCCTGAAGGCCGGGGATAAATTGCTCGCCCTCGACGGCGCGGCGCTCAGTGATTGGCAGCAGGTGGTAGACAGTGTTCGTGCCCGCCCTGATTCCCAGGTGGTGCTGCGAGTCGAGCGCGACGGCGCGGCCCTCGATGTGCCGGTCACGCTGGCTCACAAAGGCGAAGGCAAAGCGGCCGGGGGCTACCTCGGCGCGGGTGTGAAGGGCGCCGAATGGCCTGCCAGCATGCTTCGCGAAGTCAGCTATGGCCCGCTGGATGCCGTGGGCGAGGGGCTCTCGCGGACCTGGAACATGAGCGTCCTGACCCTTGAGTCGCTGAAGAAAATGCTGTTCGGTGAGCTCTCGGTAAAAAACTTGAGCGGACCGATAACCATTGCTAAAGTGGCGGGCGCTTCAGCCCAGTCCGGCGTGGGGGATTTCCTGAATTTCCTGGCCTACCTGAGCATAAGCCTGGGGGTTCTTAACCTGCTGCCCATTCCAGTACTGGATGGGGGGCATTTGCTGTTTTACCTGGTCGAGTGGGCGCGCGGTCGTCCATTGTCAGAACGGGTGCAAGGTTGGGGGGTCCAGATCGGTATCAGTTTGGTCGTAGGGGTGATGTTGCTCGCCCTGATCAACGATCTGGGTCGACTTTAAAAGCTTCGCTCAATTGCGAACCTGCCGTCACCATGCGGCGGGTTGTTTATTGCCAGTTGGAATAAAAGGACTTCATGAAACGTCTGCTGCTAACTGCGGTCATGTCCGCACTGATGATCGCTGAAGTTCACGCCGAGTCCTTCACTATCTCCGATATTCGTGTCAACGGCCTGCAGCGGGTGTCCGCCGGCAGCGTGTTCGGCGCCTTGCCACTCAACGTTGGTGACCAGGCTGACGACCGCCGCCTGGTGGATTCCACCCGTTCGCTGTTCAAGACCGGCTTCTTCCAGGACATCCAGCTGAACCGCGATGGCAACGTCCTGATCATCAACGTGGTCGAGCGTCCGTCGGTGTCGAGCATCGAGATCGAAGGCAACAAGGCGATCAGCACCGAAGACCTGATGAAGGGCCTGAAGCAGTCGGGCCTGGCCGAAGGCGAGATCTTCCAGCGTGCCACCCTCGAAGGCGTGCGCAACGAGCTGCAGCGCCAGTACGTGGCCCAGGGCCGCTACTCGGCCGAGGTCGACGCCGAAGTCGTGCCGCAGCCGCGCAACCGTGTGGCGCTGAAGATCAAGATCAACGAAGGCACCGTTGCCGCCATCCAGCACATCAACATCGTTGGCAACACCGTGTTCAGCGATGAAGAGCTGCAGCAGCTGTTCGAGCTGAAGACCACCAACTGGCTGTCGTTCTTCAAGAACGACGACAAGTACGCCCGCGAAAAGCTCTCCGGTGACCTGGAGCGCCTGCGTTCCTACTACCTGGACCGCGGCTACATCAACATGGACATCGCCTCCACCCAGGTGTCGATCACCCCGGACAAGAAGCACGTCTACATCACCGTCAACGTCAACGAAGGCGAGAAGTACACCGTTCGCGACGTGAAGCTGTCGGGTGACCTGAAAGTGCCGGAAGACCAGGTCAAGTCGCTGCTGCTGGTGCAGCCGGGCCAGGTGTTCTCGCGCAAGGTCATGACCACCACTTCCGAGCTGATCACCCGCCGCCTGGGCAACGAAGGCTACACCTTCGCCAACGTCAACGGCGTGCCGCAGCCGAACGATCAGGACCACACTGTCGACATCATGTTCGTGGTCGACCCGGGCAAGCGTGCCTACGTCAACCGCATCAACTACCGCGGCAACACCAAGACCGAAGACGAAGTGCTGCGCCGTGAAATGCGCCAGATGGAAGGCGGCTGGGCTTCGACCTACCTGATCGACCAGTCCAAGACTCGTCTTGAGCGCCTGGGCTTCTTCAAGGAAGTCAACGTCGAGACCCCGGCCGTGCCAGGCACCGACGACCAGGTCGACGTCAACTACAGCGTCGAAGAGCAAGCCTCCGGTTCGATCACCGCCAGCGTCGGTTTCGCCCAGAGCGCCGGCCTGATCCTCGGTGGTTCGATCAGCCAGAGCAACTTCCTCGGTACCGGTAACAAGGTGTCCATCGGCCTGACCCGTTCGGAGTACCAGACCCGCTACAACTTCGGCTTCGTTGATCCCTACTTCACTGCCGACGGCGTGAGCCTGGGCTACAACGCCTTCTACCGCAGCACCGACTACAGCGACCTCGACGTCGACGTGGCCAGCTATGCGGTGGACAGCCTGGGTGCCGGTGTCAGCATCGGTTACCCGATCAGCGAAACCTCGCGCCTGACCTACGGCCTGACCGTTCAGCAGGACAAGATCAAGACCGGTAAGTACACCGTTGACGAAATCTTCGACTTCCTCAAGCAGGAAGGTGACAACTTCACCAACTTCAAGGCCTCGATCGGCTGGTCCGAGTCGACCCTGAACAAAGGTGTGCTGGCGACCCGTGGTCACTCCCAGAGCCTGACGCTCGAGAGCACCATTCCAGGCAGCGACCTGTCGTTCTACAAGCTCGACTACCGCGGCCAGCTGTTCAAGCCGATTACCAACGATTACACCCTGCGCCTGCATACCGAACTGGGCTATGGTGATGGCTACGGTAGCACCTCGGGCCTGCCGTTCTATGAGAACTACTACGCGGGTGGCTTCAACTCCGTGCGTGGTTTCAAAGACAGTACGCTGGGCCCGCGCAGTACGCCTAGTACCGGCAAGAACCCGGGCACCATCGCCGACCCGGACCAGGATCCGCTGCCATTCGGTGGCAACGTGCTGGTGCAAGGTGGCGTCGAGTTGCTGTTCCCGCTGCCGTTCGTCAAGGACCAGCGTTCCCTGCGTACCTCGGTATTCTGGGACGTGGGTAACGTGTTCGACACCAACTGCGGCAGCAAGCCGGATTGCGAGAAGGTCGGCTTCTCGGGCATGGCCAGTTCGGTCGGCCTGGGCGTCACCTGGATCACGGCCCTGGGCCCGTTGAGCTTCAGCCTGGCAATGCCGGTGAAGAAGCCGGACGATGCCGATACCCAGGTGTTCCAATTCTCTCTGGGCCAGACCTTCTAAGGTCGGCCCTTGCTTAACGACAACGGTTTTTCCAGGAGTGCATCGTGCGTAAATTGGCTCAACTGGCCGTAGTGGCCGCGGCGCTGGTCGCCACCCCGGCTTTCGCCGAAATGAAGGTCGCCGTGCTGAACTATCAGATGGCCCTGCTCGAATCCGATGCCGCCAAGAAGTACGCGGTCGACGCCGAGAAGAAGTTCGGCCCGCAACTGACCAAGCTGAAGAGCCTGGAAAGCAGCGCCAAGGGCATCCAGGACCGCCTGATCAAGGGTGGCGACAAGATGCAGCAGCAGGAGCGTGAGCGTCTGGAGCTCGAATTCAAGCAGAAAGCCCGTGACTTCCAGTTCCAGTCCAAGGAACTGAACGAGGCCAAGGCCGTTGCTGACCGCGATATGCTCAAGCAGCTCAAGCCGAAGCTGGACGGCGCTGTCGAGGAAGTGATCAAGAAAGGCGGCTACGACCTGGTTCTCGAGCGCGGCGCGGTCATCGATGTCAAACCTCAGTACGACATCACCCGCCAAGTCATCGAGCGTATGAACCAAGCGCGTTGATATGACCGTGACCATGACGCTCGGCCAGCTGGCCGAGGCCCTCGGGGCCACACTGAAAGGCCCTGAAGCGCTGCAGATTACCGGGCTGGCTACCTTGCAGGAGGCTGGCCCCGGTCAATTGAGCTTCCTCGCCAACCCGCAATACCGCAAATACCTGGACAACTGCCAGGCCGCCGCGGTGCTGCTCAAGGCTGCGGACGCCGAAGGCTTCGCCGGCAATGCCCTGGTCGTGGCTGACCCGTACCTGGCTTATGCGCGTATCTCCCACCTGTTCGACCCCAAACCCAAGGCTGTGGCGGGTATTCATCCCAGCGCCGTGGTGGCGGAGGATGCCCAGGTGGATGCGAGTGCCAGTATCGGGCCGTTCGCGGTCATCGAAAGCGGTGCGCGCATCGGCGCCAACGTCAGCATCGGGGCGCATTGCTTCATCGGTGCGCGTTGCGTGGTCGGCGAGGGTGGCTGGCTGGCACCGCGCGTCACGCTCTACCACGACGTGACCATTGGCAAGCGTGTGGTCATCCAGTCGGGCGCAGTGATCGGCGGTGAGGGCTTCGGCTTCGCCAACGAGAAGGGCATCTGGCGCAAGATCGCCCAGATTGGCGGGGTCACCATCGGCGATGACGTCGAGATCGGCGTCAACACCGCCGTAGACCGAGGCGCGTTGTCCGACACCCGGATCGGTGATGGGGTCAAACTCGACAACCAGATCCAGATCGCCCATAACGTGCAGATCGGTGATCACACGGCCATGGCTGCCTGTGTTGGCATCTCCGGCAGTGCGCGCATCGGCAAGCATTGCATGCTGGCGGGTGGTGTGGGCCTGGTGGGGCATATCGATATCTGCGATAACGTATTTGTTTCCGGAATGACCATGGTGACCCGCTCGATCACCGAACCTGGTTCCTATTCATCCGGCACGGCCATGCAGCCCCTGGCTGACTGGCGCAAGAGCGCGGCGCGCATTCGCCAGCTCGATGACATGGCCAAACGGCTCCAGCAGCTGGAAAAACGTGTCGATACCGTGACCTCAGGTGGCCAGCCGACATCAGAAGGCTGATACCATTTCCTGAGCAAGAGTGAACAGTCGCTAGCTGGCTCCTCTTTGGACTGCAAAAGGAGCGTGTGGTCAGCACCTGCGCTCCCTATTCTTATTACAGGCTTCCCCCCGAAATGATGGACATCAACGAGATTCGCGAATACCTGCCTCACCGCTACCCGTTCCTGCTGGTAGATCGCGTGACGGATCTGGACTTCGAGGCCCAGAGCATTCGTGCCTACAAGAATGTCAGCATCAACGAGCCGTTCTTCAATGGCCATTTCCCGGCTCACCCGATCATGCCGGGCGTCCTCATCATCGAAGCCATGGCCCAGGCGGCCGGCATCCTTGGTTTCAAGATGCTCGATGCCAAGCCGGCCGATGGCACCCTGTACTACTTCGTCGGTTCCGACAAGCTGCGTTTCCGTCAGCCGGTGCTGCCGGGCGACCAGCTGGTACTGGAAGCCAAGTTCCTCAGCCGCAAGAGCATGATCTGGAAGTTCGAATGCCGCGCCCTGGTCGACGGCAAGCCGGTGTGCTCGGCTGAGATCACCTGTGCGGAACGCTCCCTATGAGTTCGATTGATCCGCGGGCGATCATCGATCCCTCGGCCAAGCTGGCCGAGGGCGTCGAGGTTGGCCCGTGGTCGATCGTCGGCCCCGACGTCGAAATCGGCGAGGGCACCGTCATTGGCCCCCATGTCGTGCTTAAAGGGCCGACCCGGATTGGCAAGCACAACCGTATCTACCAGTTTTCCTCGATTGGTGAAGACACCCCTGACCTCAAGTACAAGGGCGAGCCGACACGCTTGGTGATCGGTGATCACAACGTGATCCGCGAGGGGGTGACCATTCATCGTGGTACGGTCCAGGACCGTTCGGAAACCACCCTGGGCGATCACAACCTGATCATGGCCTATGCCCATATCGGCCATGACAGCGTCATCGGCAATCACTGCATCCTGGTCAACAATACCGCGCTGGCCGGGCATGTACACGTGGGCGATTGGGCGATCCTGTCCGGATTCACCCTGGTGCATCAGTACTGCCACATCGGCGCCCATGCGTTCTCTGGCATGGGCACGGCGATCGGCAAGGATGTGCCGGCCTTCGTCACGGTGTTCGGCAGCCCTGCCGAAGCCCGTAGCATGAACTTCGAAGGCATGCGCCGGCGTGGTTTCAGCGACGAGGTCATCCATGCCCTGCGCCGTTCATACAAGATCGTCTACCGCCAGGGTCTGACCGTGGAAGAGGCGATCAAAGAGCTGGACGAACTGGCCGCCAAGCACGAACAGGTCGAGCTGTTCCGCCAGTCGATCGTGAATTCTGCCCGCGGCATCACCCGCTGACATGGCGCAGCTTTGCGTAGCCCTGGTCGCAGGTGAGGCCAGCGGCGATATCCTCGGTTCTGGTCTGATGCGCGCCCTCAAGGCGCGCCATCCCGATGTGCGTTTCATCGGTGTGGGCGGCCCGTTGATGGAGGCCGAAGGCCTTCAGTCTTACTTCCCCATGGAACGCCTGGCGGTCATGGGCCTGGTCGAAGTACTGGGGCGCCTGCGTGAGTTGCTCAAGCGGCGCAAGGTGCTGATCCAGACCTTGATCGACGAGAAGCCCGATGTGTTCATCGGCATCGATGCCCCCGATTTCACCCTCAATATCGAACTGAAACTGCGTCAGGCCGGGATCAAGACCGTACATTACGTCAGCCCGTCGGTCTGGGCGTGGCGGCAGAAGCGCGTGCTGAAGATTCGCGAAGGTTGCGACCTGATGCTGACGCTGTTGCCCTTCGAAGCACGCTTCTATGAAGAGCAGGGCGTGCCGGTGCGGTTTGTCGGCCATCCGTTGGCCGACACCATTCCGTTGACGGCAGACCGTCAGGCTGCGCGTAACGAACTGGGCCTGGCTGATGGGCCGGTGGTGGCGTTGATGCCGGGCAGCCGTGGTGGTGAGGTCGGGCGCCTGGGCGCGCTGTTCCTCGACGCCGCTCAGCGCCTGCGCGAACGGGTGCCTGGCGTGCGCTTCGTGCTGCCTTGCGCCAACGCAGCGCGTCGTGCTCAGATCGAGCAGATGCTCGAAGGGCGCGACTTGCCGTTGACCTTGCTCGATGGCCAGTCGCACCGGGCCCTGGCTGCCTGCGACGCGGTGTTGATCGCTTCGGGTACCGCCACGCTGGAGGCGCTGTTGTACAAGCGGCCGATGGTTGTAGCCTACCGCCTGGCACCGTTGACCTACTGGATTCTCAAACGTCTGGTGAAAAGCCCCTACGTGTCGTTGCCCAACCTGCTGGCCCAGCGTGAACTGGTGCCTGAGCTGCTGCAGGATGCCGCGACCAGCGAAGCCCTGGCCCAGGCCCTGGCGCCGCTGGTCACCGACGGTGCCCGGCAGACCGAACGCTTCGACGAGATTCACCGCACCCTGCGCCGCGACGCCTCCAACCAGGCTGCCGACGCGGTGCTGGCCCTGCTCAAGGACCGCTGACATGCAGATTGGACTGGACTTCAACCTGGTCGAAGACCTGGTCGCCGGCGTCGACGAAGTTGGCCGCGGCCCGCTGTGCGGTGCGGTGGTCACGGCGGCGGTGATCCTCGACCCGGCGCGGCCGATTCTTGGCCTGAACGATTCGAAGAAACTCACCGAAGCCAAGCGCGAGGCGCTGTTCGACGAGATCTGCGAAAAAGCCTTGAGCTTCTGCATCGCCCGCGCCGAAGTCGAGGAAATCGACCGCTTGAACATCCTCCATGCCACCATGCTGGCCATGCAGCGAGCGGTGGAAGGGTTGCATGTGACGCCGAAGCTGGCACTGATCGACGGTAACCGTTGCCCGAAGCTGGCGGTACCGGCGTCGCCAGTGGTCAAAGGCGATAGCCAGGTGCCGGCAATCGCTGCCGCATCGATCCTGGCCAAGGTGACCCGGGACCGGGAGATGAGCGCATTCGAGCTGATCTACCCGGGTTACGGCATTGGCGGGCATAAAGGCTATCCAACGCCTGTGCACCTCGAAGCCCTCGAGCGCCTGGGCCCGACGCCCATTCATCGGCGCTCGTTCGGCCCGGTGCGGGCCGCCTGGGAAGCCCGCGAAGGCCTCATCGACTCGTTGATCTGACGATCCGGGGCCGCGCGGCGGCCCCAAAATCCCCTCGCAATTGCGCTACAATCCCGCCCTTGTCGTTCAGCACTGCTACAGGACTATCCATGTCGGTTCCCTTCGTTCACCTGCGCGTCCACTCCGAATTCTCGCTGGTCGACGGCCTGGTGCGGATCAAGCCGCTGGCCAAGGCGCTGGCGGGGATGAACATGCCCGCGGTGGCGATCACCGACCAGAGCAACATGTGCTCGCTGGTCAAGTTCTACAAGACCGCCATGGGCGCCGGGATCAAGCCGATTTGCGGTGCCGACCTGTGGCTGGCCGGCAACGACCCGGAAGCACCGCTGTCGCGTATCTGCTTCCTGGCCATGGACCCCAAGGGCTATCGCAACCTCACCGAATTGATCTCCCGTGGCTGGACCGAGGGCCAGCGCAACGGCCTGGTGATCCTCCAGCGTGAATGGATCGCGCCCGCGAGCGAGGGGCTGATTGCCCTGTCAGCCGGCAAGGAAGGCGATATCGGCATGGCCCTGATGAGTGGTCGCCAGGATGAAGCCGAGGCCCTGCTGCGTGACTGGATGGGCATGTTCCCGGAGCGCTTCTATGTCGAAGTGCAGCGCACCAATCGTGCCGGCGACGAAGAGTACGTGCACGCTGCCGTGGCCCTGGCCGATCAACTCGGCGCTCCACTGGTCGCCACCAACGACGTACGCTTCATCAAGCAGTCCGACTTCGACGCCCACGAAACCCGCGTCTGCATCGGCGAGGGCTGGACCCTCGACGATCCGCGCCGGCCGCGTATCTACAGCGACCAGCAGTACCTGAAATCGGCCGAGGAAATGGCCGAGCTGTTCAGCGACTTGCCCGACGCCCTTGCCAACACCGTCGAAATCGCCAAACGCTGCAATATCCAGGTGCAGCTGGGCAAATACTTCCTGCCCGATTTCCCGACGCCGAATGGCATGGGTATCGACGATTACCTGCGGCACGTCTCCTACGAAGGCCTGGAAGAGCGCCTGGCGGTGCTGTGGCCGAAAGAGACCACACCGAATTACGAAGAGAAGCGCCAGGTCTACCTGGACCGCCTGAAGTTCGAACTGGACATCATCATCCAGATGGGCTTCCCCGGTTACTTCCTGATCGTGATGGACTTCATCAAGTGGGCCAAGAATAACGGTGTGCCGGTGGGCCCGGGCCGGGGGTCGGGTGCCGGCTCGCTGGTGGCCTACGTGCTGAAGATCACCGACCTCGACCCGCTGGCCTACGACCTGCTGTTCGAGCGCTTCCTCAACCCAGAACGTATTTCCATGCCCGACTTCGACGTCGACTTCTGCATGGACGGCCGTGACCGGGTGATCGACTACGTGGCCGAAGCCTATGGCCGTAACGCGGTCAGCCAGATCATCACCTTCGGTACCATGGCGGCGAAGGCGGTGGTGCGAGACGTGGCGCGGGTACAGGGCAAGTCCTATGGCCTGGCTGACCGCCTGTCGAAGATGATCCCGTTCGAAGTGGGCATGACCCTGGAGAAGGCCTACGAGCAGGAAGAGATCCTGCGCGACTTCCTCAAGGGTGACGAAGACGCCCGTGAAATCTGGGACATGGCCCTGAAGCTCGAGGGCGTGACGCGCGGTACCGGCAAGCATGCCGGTGGCGTGGTCATTGCCCCGACCAAGCTCACCGACTTCTCGCCGATCGCCTGTGACGAAGAGGGCGGCGGCCTGGTTACCCAGTTCGACAAGGATGACGTCGAGGCCGCCGGCCTGGTGAAGTTCGACTTCCTCGGCCTGCGGACCCTGACCATCATCAAGTGGGCCATGGAGATCATCAACCGCGAGCAGGCCAAGAAGAACCTGCCCGACCTCAACATCGACTTCATCCCGCTGGACGACCGCAAGACCTACGAGCTGTTGCAGAAGGCCGAAACCACGGCGGTGTTCCAGCTTGAATCGCGGGGCATGAAAGAGCTGATCAAGAAGCTCAAGCCCGACTGCCTGGAAGACCTTATCGCACTGGTGGCGCTGTTCCGCCCAGGCCCGCTGCAGTCGGGCATGGTGGACGACTTCATCAACCGCAAGCATGGCCGCGCCGAGTTGGCGTACCCGCACCCGGACTACCAGTACGAAGGCCTGAAGCCGGTACTGGCGCCCACCTACGGCATCATCCTGTATCAGGAACAGGTGATGCAGATCGCCCAGGTGATGGCAGGCTATACCCTCGGCGGCGCCGACATGCTGCGCCGTGCGATGGGTAAGAAGAAGCCCGAGGAGATGGCCAAGCAGCGCGGTGGTTTCATCGAAGGTTGTGCCAACAACAATATCGATGCGGACCTGGCCGGTAACATCTTCGACCTGGTGGAAAAGTTCGCCGGCTACGGCTTCAACAAATCCCACTCCGCCGCCTATGGCCTGGTGTCGTACCAGACTGCCTGGCTGAAAACCCACCACCCGGCGCCGTTCATGGCTGCGGTACTGTCGGCGGATATGCACAACACCGACAAGGTGGTGGTGCTGGTCGAGGAAGTGCGCAGCATGAAACTGCGCCTCGACGCGCCGGACGTGAACTTCTCCGACTTCAAGTTCACCGTCAACGATGACGGGCGCATCGTCTACGGCCTGGGCGCCATCAAGGGCGTCGGCGAAGGCCCGGTGGAGGCCATTGTCGAGGCGCGTGCCCAGGGTGGCCCGTTCAAGGACCTGTTCGACTTCTGCGAGCGTATCGACCTCAAGCGGGTCAACAAGCGCACCCTCGATGCGTTGATCCGCAGTGGTGCGCTGGACCGCCTGGGCCCGCATTTCCATGACGAGATCAAGGCCTATCAGGCCAATATCGACCGCAATCGCGCGACCCTGCTGTCGGCCCTGGGCGAAGCCATCAAGGCCGCCGAGCAGGCGGCGCATACCGCTGACAGCGGCCACGTCGACCTGTTCGGCGGCATGTTCGACGCGGCGGATGTCGATGTCTACGCCAACCACCGCAAGGTGCGCGAACTGACCCTCAAGGAACGCCTGAAGGGCGAGAAGGACACGCTGGGCCTGTACCTCACCGGCCACCCGATCGACGAATACGAGACCGAGATCCGCCGTTTCGCTCGCCAGCGCATCATCGACCTCAAGCCGTCGCGCGAGACCCAGACCATCGCCGGGATGATCATTGCGTTGCGGGTGATGAAGAACAAGAAGGGCGACAAGATGGGCTTCGTCACCCTCGATGACCGTTCCGGGCGCATCGAGGCCTCGCTGTTTGCCGACGCCTACATGGCGGCACAGTCCTTGCTCCAGACTGATGCCATGGTGGTGGTCGAGGGCGAGGTCAGCAACGATGACTTCTCCGGCGGCCTGCGCCTGCGGGTGAAGCAGGTGATGACCATGGAGGACGCACGCACCAAGCTGGCCGAAAGCCTGCGCCTGAAAGTGGCACACGAAGCGCTCAAGGGCGACCGCCTCAAGTGGCTGGGCGAACTGATCACCCGCCATCGTGGGGCTTGCCCGATCACGCTGGAGTACACCGGCAGCGATGCCAAGGCCATGTTGCAGTTCGGCGAGCAGTGGAAGATCGACCCGGCTGATGGCCTGATTCAGGCGCTGCGTGACCAGTTCGGGCGTGAGAACGTCTTCCTGCAATATCGTTGAATCGACGAAATTTAATCTCGACCTATATGCGCCTGATCCCTTAAGGTAGGGCGCCAAACGGATCAACCGGCCGGCCGCCTGGCCGTAGACCCAAGACGGATGACTATGAACCCGAATTTTCTCGATTTCGAACAGCCGATTGCCGACCTGCAAGCCAAGATCGAAGGCCTGCGCCTGGTAGGCAACGACAACTCGCTGAACATCAGCGATGAAATTGCCCGTCTGCAAGACAAGAGCAACACCCTGACCGAAAGCATCTTCGGCAACCTGACCAGCTGGCAGATCGCCCGCCTGGCCCGTCACCCACGTCGTCCATACACCCTGGACTACCTGGATCACATCTTCACCGAGTTCGAAGAACTGCACGGTGACCGCCACTTCTCCGACGACGCCGCGATCGTCGGTGGTACGGCGCGTCTGGACGGCAAGCCAGTCATGGTCATCGGCCACCAGAAAGGTCGCGAAGTGCGCGAGAAGGTACGCCGCAACTTCGGCATGCCGCGCCCAGAGGGCTACCGCAAGGCCTGCCGCCTGATGGAAATGGCCGAGCGCTTCAAGATGCCGATCCTGACCTTCATCGACACCCCGGGTGCCTACCCGGGCATCGACGCCGAAGAGCGCAACCAGAGCGAGGCCATCGCCTGGAACCTGCGCGTCATGGCACGCCTGAAGACCCCGATCATCGCCACGGTGATCGGCGAGGGTGGTTCCGGCGGTGCACTGGCCATCGGCGTGTGCGACCAGCTGAACATGCTGCAGTACTCCACCTACTCGGTCATCTCGCCGGAAGGCTGCGCCTCGATCCTGTGGAAGACTGCCGACAAGGCCGCCGACGCTGCTGAAGCCATGGGCATCACCGCTGAGCGTCTGAAGAGCCTCAACATCGTCGACAAGGTCATCCAGGAGCCGCTGGGCGGCGCCCACCGCGACCCGGTCAAGATGTCCGAAAGCATCCGCGCCGACCTGGTGCAGCAGCTGGACATGCTCGGCAAGCTCGATAACGATGCGCTGCTGGCCCGTCGTTATGAGCGCCTGATGAGCTACGGCCTCTAAGTAGATCCCGGGGCCGCTCCGCGGCCCTCGTGGGAGCGGGTTCTCGGTTTTCTCAAGCCAAGTGAGGCCCTCATGATCAACCTCACCCCCTGGCTGCAAGCCCCCGCCTGGTACGTCGGCTACTCCGGTGGCCTCGACTCCACCGTCCTCTTGCATATGCTGGCCAGGCACGCCCGCAACCACCCGGCCCCCCCGCTGCGCGCCCTGCATGTCCACCATGGCCTGCAATCCGCTGCGAACGCGTGGCCTGCCCATTGCCAGTCGATCTGTGACCAGCTCGGCATCGAGCTCCAGGTCATTCCCGTTGAGGTCAGCCCAGGCGCCAGCCTCGAACAGGCCGCCCGCGACGCCCGTTATGCCGCCTTCAGGCGTGTCCTCGGCCCCGGTGACATCTTGTTCGCTGCCCAGCACCGCGACGACCAAGCCGAAACGTTGCTCTTGCGCCTGCTGCGCGGTGCCGGCTTGCGCGGCCTGACGGCGATGCCCACGCAACGGCCGCTGGGCCAGGGTAGCCTGGTCAGGCCATTGCTGGATGTTTCCCGAAAGCAACTGCATGACTACGCCCAGGCCCACGGCCTGAACTGGATAGAAGACCCTTCCAACGACGACACGGCCTTTGCCCGCAATTACCTGCGTGGCGAAGTGTTCCCGCTGCTGCAGCAGCGTTGGCCGCAGGCCAGCCAGAACTTTGCCCGCGCTGCGGAGCACTTGGGCGAAGCGCTTGGCCTGCTCGATGAGTTGGCACGTACTGATCTGGCGCAGGCCGGGGAGGGCGCTTCCCTTGCCTGGCCGCGGCTGGACTCTCTCGATCTGGCCATGCTCGGCACATTGTCGCCCGCACGTCAGCGCAATGCCCTGCAATACTGGCTAAGCCGCCGCACCCGCTTGCCCGATACCCGCCATTGGGCCGGCTGGGCAGACCTGCGCGATGCGGCAGGGGATGCGCAACCCATCTGGCGCCTTGCCGATGGTCAGGTGGTACGTAGCCATGGGCGTATCTGGTGGTTGAGTGGCGACTGGCTGAAACAACCTGCCGGGGAGGTGGCCTGGCGTGAGCCCGGGGCAGCCCTGGAATTGCCGGATAACGGCAGCGTGCGGCTGGTCTGCACTCGGCCGATGAGCGGCCTGCATGTCGCCTACCGCCAGGGCGGCGAGGTGCTGGACATCCCCGGCCGCGGCCGGCGCGACCTCAAGCGCCTGCTCAACGAGCTGCAGGTCCCGCACTTCGTGCGCCCGCGACTGCCGTTGCTATATTGTGGCGAGCGCCTGCTGGCGGTGGCCAATCTGCCTTCGCTGGCGCAGGCCGATTGCCAGCTTCACTGGCAGCCGCCGACGAACGCGCAAGGTTTGAGCTGAAGGGTACATTCCGGTAGACTACCCTCCCTTCTTGATACAACTTCTGTGGCTTCCCCGGAAACACAGCAGTTGCCGATTACCAAGCAGTTTTTTGCTGGGCTGATTCTGAAAATGACGAGCGAGCTCCATGCCGGGGATCCCCCTGGTCTGTACAGACGCGGCAGTTTTTCGAGATGCACTGTGATTGACGCAGGTGATCGGGGGCTTCGGCCTTCCTTCGCTTTCTCCGGCGGCGCTGGCCGCCTTAACGCAGACTTCTAGGGTTTTTCATGACGCGCTACATATTCGTCACGGGCGGTGTTGTTTCTTCATTGGGGAAAGGCATTGCCTCGGCATCCCTGGCGGCCATCCTGGAAGCGCGGGGCCTGAAGGTCACCATGCTCAAGCTGGATCCGTACATCAACGTCGACCCGGGCACCATGAGCCCGTTCCAGCATGGTGAGGTGTTCGTCACCCACGATGGCGCCGAGACCGACCTTGACCTGGGCCACTACGAGCGGTTCATCCGCACGACCATGACCCAGAACAACAACTTCACCACCGGCCGTATCTACGAGCACGTGCTGCGTAAAGAACGCCGTGGTGACTACCTGGGCGCAACCATCCAGGTCATCCCGCACATCACCGACGAAATCAAGCGTCGCATCATCAAGGGTGCCGGCGATGCCGACGTGGCCCTGGTGGAAATCGGCGGTACCGTGGGTGATATCGAGTCGCAACCGTTCCTCGAGGCGATCCGCCAGCTGCGTGTCGAAGTGGGTTCCAAGCGCGCCATGCTGATGCACCTGACCCTGGTCCCGTACATCGCCACGGCTGGCGAGACCAAGACCAAACCGACCCAGCACTCGGTCAAGGAGCTGCGCTCCATCGGCCTGCAGCCTGATGTGCTGATCTGCCGTTCCGACCACCCGGTCGATGCCTCGTCGCGTCGCAAGATCGCCCTCTTCACCAACGTCGAAGAGCGTGCGGTGATTTCGCTGGAAGACGTTGACACCATCTACAAGATCCCAGGCGTGCTGCACGCCCAGGGCCTGGACGACTTCGTCGTCGAGCGCTTTGGCCTGCAGTGCAACAGCGCCGACCTGTCCGAGTGGGACAAGGTGGTCGATGCCAAGCTCAACCCTGAGCAGGAAGTCACCATCGCCATGGTCGGCAAGTACATGGAGCTGCTGGATGCGTACAAGTCGCTGATCGAAGCGATGAGCCACGCCGGCATCACCAACCGGACCAAGGTCAACCTGCGCTACATCGATTCCGAAGACATCGAGAACCAGGGCACCGGCCTGCTCGAAGGCGCCGACGCCATCCTGGTACCGGGCGGTTTCGGCCTGCGCGGCGTGGAAGGCAAGATCACCGCGGTGCAGTACGCCCGTGAGAACAAGGTACCGTACCTGGGCATCTGCCTGGGCATGCAGGTGGCCGTGATCGAATTCGCCCGTAACGTGATGGGCTGGAAGGACGCCAACTCCACCGAATTCGACCGCAACAGCGGCCACCCCGTGGTCGGCCTGATCACCGAGTGGGCTGATGCCACCGGTGCCGTCGAGACCCGTACCGAAGCCTCCGACCTGGGCGGCACCATGCGCCTGGGCGCCCAGGACTGCCAGCTGGCTGCCGGTTCCAAAGTGCATGATTGCTACGGCAAGGACGTGATCACCGAGCGTCACCGTCACCGTTACGAGGTCAACAACAACCTGCTGCCACAGCTGGTTGACGCTGGCCTGGTGGTTTCCGGTCGTTCCGAAGACGGCGCGCTGGTTGAAGTGGTCGAGTCCCAGGACCACCCATGGTTCGTTGCCTGCCAGTTCCACCCGGAGTTCACCTCCACCCCGCGTGACGGTCACCCGCTGTTCAGCGGCTTCGTCAAGGCGGCCCTGGCGCAGAAGAACAAGGCCTGATTTTTTCAGGTGTTTGATGAGTTTTCCGACGGTTAAAGCCGCGCTAGGCTCATTTCTCGGGTAAAGTACGCCCCGATCTACCCCTGACCGTTCGGTCAGGGGTTGCTTCTGCCAGGCCTGCCTGCTGCGTCCCCGCCTGGTGCAAGGCAAGAATTCCCTAAAGTTGCGTTGTTTTCGTCAATTCTGGAGTGCTTACAACAATGGCAAAAATCGTCGACATCAAAGGTCGTGAAGTTCTCGATTCGCGTGGCAACCCCACCGTGGAAGCCGATGTACTGCTCGACAACGGCATCATCGGCAGCGCTTGCGCGCCGTCCGGTGCTTCCACCGGCTCGCGCGAAGCGCTGGAGCTGCGTGATGGCGACAAGAGCCGTTACCTGGGCAAGGGCGTGCTGAAGGCCGTCGCCAACATCAACGGCCCGATCCGTGACCTGCTGCTGGGCAAGGATCCTTCGGACCAGAAGGCCCTGGACCGCGCCATGATCGAACTGGACGGTACCGAGAACAAGGCCAAGCTGGGCGCCAACGCCATCCTCGCCGTGTCCCTGGCTGCCGCCAAGGCCGCTGCACAGGATCAGGACCTGCCGCTGTACGCGCACATCGCCAACCTCAACGGCACCCCGGGCCAGTACTCGATGCCGGTGCCGATGATGAACATCATCAACGGTGGCGAGCACGCCGACAACAACGTCGACATCCAGGAGTTCATGGTTCAGCCAGTGGGCGCCAAGACCTTCTCCGACGGCCTGCGCATGGGCACCGAGATCTTCCACCACCTCAAGGCCGTGCTGAAGGCCCGTGGCCTGAACACCGCCGTGGGTGACGAAGGTGGTTTCGCTCCGAACCTGGCGTCCAACGAAGACGCTCTGGGCGCTATCGCCGAAGCGGTCGAAAAAGCCGGCTACAAGCTGGGCACCGACGTGACCCTGGCCCTGGACTGCGCGGCTTCCGAATTCTACGAAGACGGCAAGTACAACCTGTCCGGTGAAGGCAAGTCGTTCGATGCCGAAGGGTTCGCCGAGTACCTGAAAGGCCTGACCGAGCGCTTCCCGATCATCTCGATCGAAGACGGCCTGGACGAGTCCGACTGGGCTGGCTGGAAAATCCTGACCGACAAGATCGGTGCCAAGGTCCAACTGGTCGGCGACGACCTGTTCGTGACCAACACCAAGATCCTCAAGGAAGGCATCGAGAAGGGCATCGGTAACTCGATCCTGATCAAGTTCAACCAGATCGGCTCGCTGACCGAAACCCTGGAAGCCATCCAGATGGCCAAGGCTGCCGGCTACACCGCGGTGATCTCGCACCGTTCCGGTGAAACCGAAGACTCGACCATTGCCGACCTGGCCGTGGGTACCGCTGCTGGCCAGATCAAGACTGGCTCGCTGTGCCGCTCCGACCGCGTCTCGAAGTACAACCAGCTGCTGCGCATCGAAGAGCAACTGGGCGCCAAAGCGGTTTACCGTGGTCGTGCCGAGTTTCGCGGCTAAGCAAGAGATGGTAAAAAGACAGCAGCCGAGGCTGTCGGAAGTTTCATAGTGAAATTTCTGACGCTTCATGCGGGTTTCTGTCAACGAAGCCTGGCCTCGGCCAGGCTTCGTGCTATATGACGCCCGTGTGCGGCGGTCTTTAACCTGGATACCTTGATGCGCAGTCCCTATTGGTTGTTCCTTGTCCTGCTCCTGCTGCTCGGTGGCCTGCAGTACCGCCTTTGGGTGGGTAACGGCAGCCTGGCGCAAGTGGCCGAGCTCAAGCAGCAGATCGACGAACAGCATGCCGAGAACGAACGGCTGCTGGAGCGTAACCGTGTGCTCGATGCCGAGGTGATGGAGTTGAAGAAAGGTATGGAGACCGTCGAAGAGCGGGCTCGTCATGAACTGGGAATGGTCAAAGAGGGCGAAACCCTCTTCCAGTTGCCGCAAAAATGACTGAAACACTGCCGGCCTTCTGGGTCGTGATTCCTGCTGCGGGCGTCGGTGCCCGCATGGCTGCCGACCGCCCTAAGCAATATCTGGAGCTGGCGGGGCAGACCCTTCTCGAGCACAGCCTCGACTGTTTTCTTGGCCACCCCTCGCTCAAGGGCGTGGTGGTCAGCATTGCCGAACACGATCCGTACTGGCCGGGCCTGCGCTGCGCCAACGACCCGCGCATCCAGCGCGCAGCGGGTGGTGACGAGCGCGCCGACTCGGTGCTCAGTGCCTTGCTGCTGTTGCATGCCCAAGGGGCTTCGGACGACGACTGGGTGCTGGTGCACGATGCGGCACGGCCGAACCTTGCGCGCAGCGACCTCGACAAGCTGCTGTCGGAACTGGCCGATGATCCGGTCGGCGGCCTGCTGGCGGTGCCGGCACGCGATACCCTCAAGCGCGCCGATGCCCATGGGCGGGTTGCCGCGACGGTCGATCGCAGTACCATCTGGCAGGCTTACACGCCGCAGATGTTCCGTTTGGGGGCGCTGCATCGGGCCTTGGCCGAAAGCCTGGTTTCCGATGTGGTGGTGACCGATGAAGCTTCGGCCATCGAATGGTCGGGGCAGGCGCCGCGGCTGGTCGAAGGGCGCAGCGACAACATCAAGGTGACCCGGCCGGAAGACCTGGAATGGCTGCGCCAGCGCTGGGCCGGGCGGCGCTGATCGGCGTATGCCTTGCCGGCTTTTTCGCGGGTAAACAAGGCCAACGCATCAGCCATGCCGGTACTCAGGCAACCCGGCCAACCCTTCCTTGAGATAATCCACTAGCCGTCTGACTTTAGGCGACAGGTGCCGCTGCTGCGGATACAGCGCCCACACCGCCGTATTCGGCGGCTGATGCCCCTCCAGCAACGACACCAGCGCCCCACTGTTCAGATGCTCGAGCACGTAATAGTCGGGCAACTGACACAACCCCATCCCCAGCAGCGCCGCATCCAGCACTGCCTGGCCGCTGTTGCAGCGCCAGTTGCCTTGCACCCGCTGGCTGATCTCGCGGCCATCCTGCTGCAAGGCCCACAGGTCGGAACTGCCGATCAGGCAATTGTGCCGGGCCAGTTCCGACAGGCTGTGCGGCCGCCCGTAACGCTCCAGGTACGCTGGCGACGCGCACAGGTACATGCGCCGCGGTGCAAGGCGCGTGGCCACCAGCCGTGAGTCTGCCAGGCGGCCGAGGCGGATCGCCAGGTCCATGCCTTCGTGCAGCAGGTCGAGGGTGCGGTTGCTCAGTTCCACTTCGACCCGCAGTTGCGGATACAGCGCCATGAAACGCGTCACCAGCGGCACGATAAAACGCTCACCATAGGCTACCGCACAGGTCATGCGCAGCAGCCCCTTGGGTTCGCTGGCCAAGTCGCCCATGGCGCGCAGCGCTTCCTCGCGGCCGTCCTGCAGGCGCTGGCAATGCTGCAAAAAGGTCTGCCCGGCTTCACTCAGGGCTACCCGACGAGTACTGCGGTACAGCAAGCGGGTCTGCAGGCGTTCTTCCAGGCGGGCGATCTGCCGGCTGATGTGCGACGACGACACGCCCAGGCGCTCGGCTGCCGCCGTGAACTGGCCCGACTCGGCCACGGCGACGAATTCGTCGATGCCTTCCCAACGGCTGCTCATGGATTATCCCTGAATGGCAATAATGTTTTGGCTTTGCCTGGATTATTCACTAAAAGCGCCTGGATTACACTGCGGGACTGAACCGATCCTCTGTCTGGAGACCCTGTGATGATCAAGTCCCGTGCTGCCGTTGCCTTCGAGGCCAAGAAACCCCTGGAAATTGTCGAAGTCGACGTGGCCATGCCCAAGGCCGGCGAAGTGCTGCTGCGCGTGGTCGCCAGCGGTGTTTGCCACACCGACGCCTACACCTTGTCCGGCGCTGACCCGGAAGGCATCTTCCCGTCGATCCTGGGTCATGAAGGCGGTGCGATCGTCGAAGCGGTGGGCGAGGGCGTGACCTCGGTGGCGGTGGGCGATCACGTGATCCCGCTGTACACGCCGGAATGCGGCAAGTGCAAGTTCTGCCTCTCGGGCAAGACCAACCTGTGCCAGGCCATCCGTGCCACCCAGGGCAAGGGCCTGATGCCGGACGGCACCACTCGCTTCTCGTACAAAGGCCAGCAGCTGTTCCACTACATGGGCACCTCGACCTTCTCCGAGTACACCGTGCTGCCGGAAATTTCCGTGGCCAAGATCCAGAAGGAAGCCCCGCTGGAGAAGGTCTGCCTGCTCGGCTGTGGCGTCACCACCGGGATCGGCGCAGTGCTCAACACCGCCAAGGTCAAGCCCGGTGACACCGTGGCCATCTTCGGCCTCGGCGGCATCGGCCTGTCGGCAGTGATCGGCGCAGTCAAGGCCAAGGCCTCGCGCATCATCGCCATCGATATCAACCCGGCCAAGTTCGAGATCGCCCGCCAACTGGGTGCCACCGACTGCATCAACCCGAAAGACTACGACCGCCCGATCCAGGAAGTGATCGTCGACCTCACCGACGGCGGTGTGGACTTCTCGTTCGAGTGCATCGGCAACGTGCAACTGATGCGCGCGGCCCTGGAATGCTGCCACAAGGGCTGGGGCGAGTCGGTGATCATCGGTGTCGCCGGTGCCGGCCAGGAAATCGCCACCCGTCCGTTCCAGCTGGTGACCGGGCGCGTCTGGCGGGGTTCGGCATTCGGAGGCGTGCGTGGCCGCAGCGAGCTGCCAAGCTACGTGGAAATGTCCGAGAAGGGCGAAATCCCGCTGGATACCTTCATCACCCACACCATGGGCCTGGAGGACATCAACAAGGCCTTCGACCTGATGCACGAAGGCAAGAGCATCCGCAGCGTGATCCACTTCTGAGGTGAGCCATGAGCCTGGATAACATCTCCTGCCAGAAGAGCTTCGGCGGCTGGCACAAGCGTTACCGGCATCACTCCAGGGTGCTGGGCTGCGACATGGTGTTCGCCGTCTACCTGCCGCCGCAGGCCGAGCAGGGCGAGAAGCTGCCGGTGCTGTACTGGCTCAGCGGCCTCACCTGCACCGACGAGAACTTCATGCAGAAGGCCGGCGCCCAGCGCCTGGCTGCCGAGCTCGGCCTGATCATCGTCGCCCCCGACACCAGCCCGCGTGGCGAGCAGGTGCCGGGCGACCCTGATGGTGCGTGGGACTTCGGTCTCGGCGCAGGGTTCTACCTCAATGCCACCCAGCAGCCTTGGGCGCAGCATTACCGCATGCACGACTATGTCGTGCAGGAGCTGCCGGCACTGATCGAGGCGCACTTCCCGGCGTCCGACCAGCGCAGCATCAGTGGCCACTCCATGGGGGGCCATGGCGCGCTGGTGTGTGCCTTGCGCAACCCAGGGCGCTATCGTTCGGTGTCGGCGTTCTCGCCGATCAGCAACCCGATGGACTGCCCGTGGGGCGAGAAGGCCTTCAGCCGCTACCTGGGCGAAGACCGCGCGCGCTGGCGCGAATGGGATGCCAGTGTGCTGCTGGCGGAAACCGCTGCAGGCGAGTGCCCGCCGTTGCTGGTGGACCAGGGCGACCGTGATGACTTCCTCGAGAAGCAGCTCAAGCCTGAAACGCTGGAGCAGGCCGCACGCAAAGGCGGACATGCGCTGACCCTGCGCCTGCAGCCTGGTTATGACCACAGCTACTACTTCATCGCCAGCTTCATCGATGAGCACCTGCGCCATCATGCGATGGCATTGGGGCGGGTGTAACAGCCTGGTCCAAAAGCCGCCCAACCACCTGCAAAGCGGGTAGAATCACGCCCTGACTCAATCAGGGCGTTTTTCTATGCGTATTGGCCACGGCTACGATGTGCACCGTTTCTGCGACGGTGATTTCATTACCCTGGGTGGGGTGCGTATCCCTCACAAATACGGCCTCCTGGCCCATTCCGACGGTGATGTGCTGTTGCACGCCTTGAGCGATGCCTTGCTCGGTGCTGCGGCGCTGGGCGACATCGGCAAGCACTTCCCGGATACCGACCCCCAATTCAAGGGCGCCGACAGCCGCGTGTTGCTGCGTCATGTGGTCGCTATCGTCAAGGCCAAGGGCTGGAAGGTCGGCAATGTCGACGCCACCATCGTCGCCCAGGCGCCGAAAATGGCTCCGCATATCGAAACCATGCGCCAGTTGATTGCCGAAGACCTGCAGGTCGAACTCGACCAGGTCAACGTCAAGGCCACCACCACCGAGAAGCTGGGTTTCACCGGTCGCGAGGAGGGCATCGCTGTGCATGCGGTCGCCCTGCTGCTGCCAGCATGACCGAACTGGACCTGCTGGGCCCGCGCGCGTCGGGTGAATCATTGGGCAGCGCAGTGCTCAAAGCCGTCGCCGAAGACTTCCAGGTCGACGAGGTGCTGGACATACCGCTGTCCGGCCAGGGCGAGCACCTGTGGCTGTGGGTAGAGAAGCGTGACCTCAACACCGAAGAAGCCGCGCGCCGCCTGGCCCGTGCTGCTGGCGTACCGGTACGTGCCATCAGCTATGCCGGCCTCAAGGACCGCCAGGCCCTGACCCGCCAGTGGTTCAGCCTGCACCTGCCGGGCAAGGCCGACCCGGACCTGTCGCGTGCCGAAGACGACAGCCTGCGCGTATTGAAGCAAGTGCGCCACCAGCGCAAGCTGCAGCGCGGCGCTCATTCGGCGAACGGCTTCACCCTGCGCCTGACCGCCCTGGCAGCCGACCATCAGGCCCTTGATGCACGCCTGCAACAGCTCAGGGTGCAGGGCGTACCGAACTACTTTGGCAGCCAGCGTTTCGGCTACGGCGGTGGCAATGTCCACGATGCTCGGGACTGGGCATCGCGCAAGGCCCTGCCAGAGCAGCGCAACGTGCGTTCGCGCCTGCTTTCGGCAGCACGCAGCTACGTGTTCAACCAGGTGCTGGCGGCGCGAGTCGCCGATGGCAGCTGGCAGCGCGCTCAGGTCGGGGATCTGTTGGCGTTCACCGACAGCCGTAGTTTCTTTCCGGCGGGCGAGCAGGAATGTTCTGATCCTCGCCTGGGAATCCTTGATTTGCATCCCACCGGCCCGATGTGGGGTGAAGGGCCGTCGCCCGCAACCGGTGCGACTTTCGAGCTGGAAGCGGCGATCGGCGAGCAGCACCTGGCGCTATGCCAATGGCTGGCATATGCGGGCATGAGTCACGAACGGCGCATCCTGCGGCTCCCTATTGGCGGCCTGACGTGGCATTATCCCGAGCCTGATATCCTGCAACTGGAATTCGTCCTTCCGGCCGGATGCTTCGCCACCGTGGTGGTGCGCGAACTCGTCGATCTGGTGCCGGCAGGGCAGACGGACAGCCCATGCGTATTCTGATTTCGAATGACGACGGTGTTACGGCACCTGGCCTCGCCGCGCTCCACGGTGCGCTGGCGGATTATGCCGAGTGTGTGGTGATCGCCCCGGATCAAGACAAGAGCGGCGCCGGCAGTTCGCTGACGCTGGACCGGCCGCTGCACCCGCAGACCCTGGCCAACGGCTTCATCAGCCTCAACGGCACGCCGACCGACTGTGTGCACCTGGGGCTCAATGGGTTGTTGCCCGAGCCGGTTGATCTGGTGGTTTCGGGCATCAACCTGGGGGCCAACCTGGGTGATGACGTGATCTATTCCGGCACGGTGGCCGCCGCGCTGGAGGGCCGCTTCCTGGGCGGCACCTCGCTGGCGTTCTCGCTGTTGTCGCGCCAGCCCGACAACCTGCCGACGGCTGCCCACATCGCCCGGCGCCTGGTCGAGGCACTGCCGCGCCTGCAATTGCCGCCGCGCACCGTGCTCAACGTCAACATCCCCAATCTGCCGCTGGAGCACATCCGCGGCATCCAGCTCACCCGCCTCGGCCATCGGGCGCGGGCGGCGGCACCGACCAAGGTCGTCAACCCGCGCGGCAAGGAAGGCTACTGGATCGCCGTGGCCGGCGACGCCGAGGACGGCGGGCCTGGCACCGATTTCCATGCGGTCATGCAAGGCTATGTGTCGATTACGCCCTTGCAGCTGGACCGCACGTTCAACGATGCCTTCGAACAGCTCGACGGCTGGCTGGAGGGCCTGCTCTGATGCGTGAACAGGACGATCTGCAGCGCCGTGGCGGTATCGGCATGACCTCTCAGCGCACCCGCGAGCGGCTGATCCAGCGCCTCTACGAGGAAGGCGTGTCGAACGCTAAGGTGCTCGAGGTGATTCGCCGTACCCCGCGCCATCTGTTCGTCGACGAGGCGCTGGCGCATCGGGCATATGAAGACACGGCGCTGCCGATCGGGCACAACCAGACCATCTCCCAGCCGTTCATGGTGGCGCACATGAGCGAGCTGCTGCTGGAAGCCGGGCCGTTGGACAAGGTGCTGGAGATCGGCACCGGTTCCGGCTACCAGACCGCGATCCTTGCCCAACTGGTCGAGCGGGTGTTCTCGGTGGAACGGATCAAGGTGCTGCAGGATCGGGCCAAGGAGCGCCTGGTCGAACTCAACCTGCGTAACGTGGTGTTTCGCTGGGGGGATGGCTGTGACGGCTGGCAGGCGTTGGCGCCCTACAATGGCATCATCGTCACGGCGGTGGCGGCGGAAGTGCCGCAGGCGCTGCTCGATCAGCTGGCGCCGGGCGGGCGCATGGTGATCCCGGTAGGCCAGGCAGGTGAGGTGCAGCAGTTGATGCTGATCGTGCGCGAAGAGCACGGTTTCTCCCGTCGCGTCCTGGGCGCGGTCCGGTTCGTGCCGCTGCTCAACGGCCCGCTGGCCTGAAGCGCCGGGAATATTTGCAGCAGCAACGAATTCTTGCGGCACGGCCCTGTCTATCTGGCGGGGCCAGAGCCCTGCCAATGCCGTGTGGCTTGGTTATAATTGCAACAATATTGCATTTCTTTTCGTCTTATCGATTTTCGGCACCATGAGGGGAGCGCGGGTGGGGCACACAGTCATTCGGCAGCGCAAGGATCGGTCGGCTTTCAAGCTTCTGCTGATTGCACTGGCCATGGGCACCTTGCTGACAGGTTGCTCCAGCACCAGCAGCAGTTCCAGCGGTGCGCGCGTGGTCGATCGAAACGCTGCAGCGCCCAAGCGGCCGGCAGTGACGTCGGGGCAGTACGTCGTCAAGCCTGGCGATACGCTGTTCTCCATCGCCTTCCGCTATGGTTGGGACTACAAGGAGCTGGCGGCACGTAACGGCATTGCTGCGCCTTACACCATTCGCCCGGGCCAGGCCATTCGTTTCAGCAGTGGCGCCTCCGGCAGCAGTACCGTGGTCTCCAGCCCGTCCTCATCGAGCCGGACAACGGTCATTCGTCGCCCTGCCGGGACACCTGTCAGCCCCGCCGGGAACGGCGGAAAGTCGACGCCAACAACCCCCGCCACGCCTGCTCCGGTGGTTACCACGGTGCCCGCCGCAGAGCGTGCGGTGGGGAACTGGACGTGGCCAGCCAATGGCGTGCTGATTGGAAAATTCGCTTCAAACGGTAGTTTGAATAAAGGCATTGATATCGCCGGTGATTTGGGACAGCCTGTTTTTGCTGCGTCTGATGGTACGGTGGTCTACGCCGGGAGTGGCTTGAGGGGCTACGGCGAACTGATCATCATCAAGCACAGCGACACCTACGTCAGTGCCTACGGTCACAACCGCAGGCTGTTGGTTCGGGAGGGGCAGCAGGTCAAAGCAGGGCAGTCGATTGCTGAAATGGGGTCTACGGGCACAGATCGGGTGAAGCTGCATTTCGAGATTCGCCGCCAGGGCAAACCCGTCGATCCGCTCCAGTTCCTGCCACGCCGTTGATCGTTGTACCCCGGCCTGTTCCTTGGATGTAGAGGGGACAGGCTCCTGCGATGCCAGGGAGACAGGCGCCGCAAGAGTCTGAGTTCGAACTCAGCAAAGGACTATAACAATGGCTCTCAGTAAAGAAGCGCCGGAGTTTGACATCGACGATGACGTCCTCCTCATGGAGACGGGCATCGTTTTGGAAACGGATGTGGTGTCAGACGAACCTGCTGTACCTTCGGTTCGGACCAGAGCGAAATCGGGCTCTTCGCTCAAGCAACACAAGTACATCGATTACAGCCGGGCGCTCGATGCCACCCAGCTGTATCTCAACGAGATCGGATTCTCGCCTCTGCTTTCGCCGGAAGAAGAAGTGCACTTTGCGCGCCTGTCGCAAAAGGGTGACCCTGCCGGCCGCAAGCGCATGATCGAAAGCAACCTGCGCCTCGTGGTGAAAATCGCCCGCCGTTACGTCAACCGTGGCCTGTCACTGCTCGACCTGATCGAGGAGGGCAACCTGGGCCTGATCCGCGCGGTGGAGAAGTTCGACCCGGAGCGGGGCTTCCGCTTTTCGACCTACGCGACCTGGTGGATCCGCCAGACCATCGAGCGGGCGATCATGAACCAGACCCGCACCATCCGCCTGCCGATCCACGTGGTCAAGGAGCTCAACGTCTACCTGCGTGCCGCGCGGGAACTGACCCAGAAGCTCGACCACGAGCCTTCGCCTGAAGAAATCGCCACTCTGCTGGAAAAGCCGGTCGCCGAGGTCAAGCGCATGCTGGGCCTGAACGAGCGGGTGTCCTCGGTGGACGTGTCGCTCGGCCCGGACTCGGACAAGACCCTGCTCGATACGCTGACCGACGACCGCCCGACCGATCCATGCGAATTGCTGCAGGATGACGACCTGTCGCAAAGCATCGATCAGTGGTTGGGTGAGCTGACCGACAAGCAGCGTGAGGTGGTGGTACGCCGCTTCGGCCTGCGTGGGCATGAGAGCAGCACCCTCGAAGATGTTGGCCTGGAGATCGGCCTGACCCGCGAACGCGTGCGGCAGATTCAGGTGGAAGGGCTTAAGCGCCTGCGGGAGATCCTTGAGAAGAACGGGTTGTCCAGCGAGTCGCTGTTCCAGTAAGACAGGTTTCACCGCATCTGAAGCGCCCCGATCACCTCGGGGCGTTTTTGTATTCAAGATTGAACCAGCCTGTTCCGGCCTCTTCGCGGGTAAACCCGCTCCCACTGGTTTTGCACAGTCTTCAGGTCTCGCACTCCCTTTGGGAAGCGGGTTTACCTGTGAAGCTCTAGGAACAGGCTGGCAGTAATCCGGAGCCGAGCAATATGTACGGCGCTACCCTTGATGCATGGCGTGTAAGCCTTTGCTTACTCTTTATGTAAGCCATCAGTGAAACTACCAGTAGATGAAAGCCGCTTTCAGATTAGATTTTTTCGTAACCATCTGAAAGTGATGAATTTTTTGTCTATGTGGAAATGTGTCCCCAGTAACATCCTGAGATATCTGGCAGTTGCCCGGCTTGGGGAACTCGCTAGTATTCGAACTGTGCACATGGACATGCACAGGCTTTCAGGGAGAAGGCCAGGGACATCGCAAGAAGCGATTTCATCAGGATGATGTTTGGGACAAGCAGGGACTACGGAAAAAATGTGGGCGGGTCAAACCGCCCCTTTTTTTTGCCCGCAGAAAATGAAAAAAGGCCCGTTGCGGGCCTTTTTCGTGTCCGGGCGCTTAGCGCTCCAGATCGGCAATCTTGCCAGGCTTGCCATCCCATTCTTCTGCGTCGGGCAGGGCGTCCTTACGCTCGGTGATGTTTGGCCAGATTTCTGCCAGCTCGGCGTTGAGCTCGATGAAGTTTTCCATGCCTGCGGGGATCTCGTCTTCAGAGAAGATCGCCTGGGCCGGGCATTCAGGCTCGCACAGTGCACAGTCGATGCACTCGTCCGGGTGAATCACCAGGAAGTTCGGGCCTTCGTAGAAGCAGTCCACCGGACAGACTTCCACGCAGTCGGTGTATTTGCATTTGATGCAGTTGTCGGTGACGACGAAGGTCATTTCTAGTTCTCTCCTCAGGCGACGGCGGCGGCCCTTCCTCTCAGGGCCGCGCGGTTTACGGGCATGTGGCTGCAGGCCAGGCTAATAGCCTGCAGCACCAGCAAACCGCGGCGGATTCTACCAGCTTGTAGTGGGCGCCGTTATAACAGGTTCTTTAGTTGATATAGCGTTTCGATAGCTTGACGCGGGGTCATGTCGTCCAGGTCCAGCTTGCCCAGCTTCTCGATGGCCGGGTGTGGCAGGCTGGCGAACAGGTCGCTCTGGTGTGGGACTTGCGGCTCGTCCTTGGCCTTTTTGCTCAGCGGGGCTTCATGGGGCAGGCTGGTGGTTTCCAGCCGGCCCAAATGCTCGCGTGCGCGCAGGATCACTGGCGCCGGCACGCCCGCCAGCTGCGCCACGGCCAGGCCGTAGCTCTGACTGGCCGGGCCAGGCAGCACGTGGTGCAGGAAGACGATACGCTCGTTGTGCTCGGTGGCATTCAGGTGCACGTTGGCCACCAGCGGTTCACTCTCCGGCAGCACGGTCAGCTCGAAGTAGTGGGTGGCGAACAGGGTGTAGGCACGCAGCTCGGCCAGGCGCTCGGCTGCAGCCCAGGCCAGTGACAGGCCGTCGAAAGTGCTGGTGCCGCGGCCGACTTCGTCCATCAGCACCAGGCTGCGGTCGGTGGCGTTGTGCAGGATGTTGGCGGTTTCGCTCATCTCGACCATGAACGTCGAACGGCCACCGGCCAGGTCGTCGCTGGAGCCGATACGGGTGAAAATGCGATCGACCAGTGACAGCTCGCAGCGGGCGGCCGGAACGAAACTGCCGATGTGCGCCATCAGCACGATCAGGGCGGTCTGGCGCATGTAGGTGGACTTACCACCCATGTTCGGGCCGGTGATGATCAACATGCGCGTGCTGTTGTCCAGGCTCAGGTCGTTGGCCACGAACGGCGTGGTCAGCACCTGCTCGACCACCGGGTGGCGGCCTTGCTCGATGCGCAGGCACGGCTCGTCGGTGAAGCGCGGGCAGTTCAGGTCGAGGTTCAGCGCACGTTCGGCAAGGTTGCTCAGCACGTCGACTTCGGCCAGCGCGGCGGCGCTGTCCTGCAGTGGAGCCAGGTGGCTGATCAGGGTTTCCAGCAGCGCGTCGTAGAGCATCTTTTCGCGCGCCAGGGCACGGCTCTTGGCCGATAGCGCCTTGTCCTCGAAGGCCTTGAGTTCGGGCGTGATGAAACGCTCGGCGCCTTTGAGGGTCTGGCGGCGGATGTAGTCGCCCGGTGCCTGCTCGGCCTGCTTGGTCGGCAGCTCGATGAAGTAGCCGTGCACACGGTTGTAGCCGACCTTGAGGTTGGCAAGGCCGGTGCGAGCCTTCTCGCGGGTTTCCAGGTCGATGAGGAATTGCCCGGCGTTCTCGCTGATCGCCAGCAGCTCGTCCAGCTCGCTGTCGTAGCCGGCCTTGAGCACGCCTCCATCACGGATGACCGCTGGCGGGTTGTCGATGATCGCACGTTCCAGCAGGCTGGCCAGCTCCGGGTAGGTGCCGGTGATGGCGGCCAGGCGTGCCAGGTGCGGTGCTTCCAGTTCGCTCATGGCGTTCTGCAGCTCGGGCAAGGCACCGAGAGCATCGCGCAGGCGCGCCAGGTCTCGCGGTCGGGCATTGCGCAGGCCGATACGGGCGAGGATGCGCTCGATATCGCCGATTTCCTTGAGCTGCGGCTGCAGCTTTTCGAAGCGGTAGCCGTCGAGCAGGCAGCGGATCGAGTCCTGGCGTGCCTGCAGCACTTTGAGGTCGCGCAGCGGGCGGTTCAGCCAGCGCGTCAAGAGGCGGCTGGCCATGGCGGTCTGGCAGCGGTCGATCACCGATTGCAGGGTGTTGTCGCGGCCACCGGCCAGGTTGATGTCCAGCTCCAGGTTGCGGCGGCTGGCGCCGTCGAGGATCACCGTGTCGTCCAGGCGCTCGTGGCGCAGGCTGCGCAGGTGCGGCAGGGCCGTGCGCTGGGTTTCCTTGGCGTAGGTCAACAGGCAACCGGCGGCACCGATGGCCAGGGTCAGTTTGTCACAGCCAAAGCCCTTGAGGTCCTTGGTCGCGAACTGCTGGCACAAGGCTTTGCGCGCCGAATCGCGGTCGAAGTCCCACGGCGCGCGCCGACGGGCGCCCGGGCGTTTCTCGGCGGGCAGGTCGCGTGGCCAGTCGTCGGGGATCAGCAGCTCTACCGGGTTCAGGCGCTCGAGCTCGGCCAGCAGGTTTTCCCAACCTTTGATCTCCTGGACGCTGAAGTTGCCGCTGGTGATGTCCAGTACCGCCAGGCCGAACAGGCGTTCGTCGCCGAGCAGGGCGGCAATCAGGTTGTCGCGGCGCTCGTCGAGCAGGGCCTCGTCACTGACCGTGCCGGGGGTGATGATGCGCACCACCTGGCGTTCCACCGGGCCCTTGCTGGTGGCCGGGTCGCCGATCTGCTCGCAGATCACCACCGACTCGCCAAGCTTGACCAGCTTGGCCAGATAGCCCTCCAGCGAATGGAACGGAATCCCGCACATGGGGATCGACTGGCCGGCCGACTGACCGCGCGCGGTCAGGGTGATGTCCAGCAGCTTCGCGGCTTTCTTCGCATCTTCGTAGAAGATCTCGTAGAAGTCGCCCATGCGGTAGAACATCAGCTGGTCCGGGTGCTGGTTTTTCAGCTTCCAGTACTGCTGCATCATCGGTGTGTGTGCGGAAAGATCAGACATTCGGGGCCTTACAGCGGGTGATCTGGTTGGCGATTGTGAAACCGGCAATGGTACAGGCTTTTTTGCCGAGTTGCAGGCGAGGCGCGCGGCAAGCAGTGTGGTTAAGCGCCGCGCACTTCTCTACAATGCCCCCCCTTTGCAGCGCGATCCCCCGAATTTCACGATGAATGTTTCCAGCACGGTCTCTTTTGCCAAACAGCAGCTGATCTACCTACTTTATGGTGAGCGGCGGATCTACCAGCTGGAGGCGAAGCTGAGCATCCTCACCGCGCTGGCGCGCAGCAAGCCTGGGGAACTGCCGACCATTCGCGTGCTGACCGACCAGCCGCAGGCCTTCGATGGCTGGCCCGTGGAAGTGATCGTTCTTGAGGCGGAACAGCTCCAGGCCTGGAGTGGCGACGGTGGCTATATTCACCGCCGCAAGGCATGCGCAATCGCCCATGCTGCGCCGTGGGCAGACAAGACCATCTTCATCGATACCGATACCGTGTTCCTGCAGTCACCGCTGCAGTTGTTCCAGCAGGTTGATGCGCGCCAGTTCCTGGTGGATGAAATCGAGATGAGCTGGGTAGAGGCTTCACGCGCCAACTACTACGCAGGTTTCACCCAGGCGCTGACCGACTGCGGGGACGCGCCGGCGAGCGACTTGCGGCTTTGTAACAGCGGAGTACTGGGCTTTTCCCTGGAAAACGCCGGTATCGCCGAGCGTGCCGTGCATCGCATAGACGCCTGGACGCCTTATGCTGCTACCCTGCATACCATCGAGCAGATCGCCTTTTCATTCGAGCTGCATGGCAAGCAGATCAACCAGGCGCGGGGCGTCATCAGCCACTACTTCGCGATGAAGCCGTTTATTCATGCCGTTCTGGAGGTCTTCTTCGCGCGGTATGGTGATCGCTTCGATGCGCGCATGCTCGAGCTGGCGTTGCAGGTGCCGGTGCAAAGGCCAGAACCCTCGTGGTTCGATCGCCTTACCGCCAAGTGGAGCCTCAAGCGGCTGCCGCCGGAAATGCGTGGCATCGGCCGCAAGCTGCTGTACGGCAGTTTCATCGGCAACGACGAGTATCAACAGGCATGCAAGGTGATCTGGTGGCGCTCGGCGGTCGAGGACATGCGCCGGCAGGGTGGTTGCGACTGGTCGAACGGTTGGCCCAGGGGCCTGCCGCGTCTGCCAGAGGCCGACGAACAAGTGGTCATGGCAATGGCTCGTGAAAGCCTCGAGGTGTGCTGAACGCTGCATTGCATTCGCTGCCTTATGCCTGCATTATGCACGCTATGCAAAAACGCAACGTAGCCTCCGTACTCAGAGAACTGCTCGACCGCCACGGCCTGTCCCCGACGGAGCTGTACCGGCGCACGGGTGTCCCTCAATCCACCTTGTCGCGGATTCTCGGCGGCAAGATCGTCGACCCTTCCGACAAGCACGTGTCGAAGATCGCCGAATACTTCGGCGTGAGCACCGAACAGTTGCGCGGGCGTGCCGAGCTTGGCGAGTCGCGCGAAGCCGCGCTGCCGGCCCATGGCCACGCGGACCTCAGCGACATCAGCCTGTGGGACGATGAAACCCCCGTCGAGGATGACGAGGTGTCGGTACCTTTCCTTCGTGAGGTCGAATTGGCAGCAGGATCAGGAAGATTCGTCATCGAAGAGAGCGAGCGTGCGCGGCTACGTTTCGGCAAGCGCAGCCTGCGTCACAATGGCGTGCAGTTCGACCAGGCCAAGTGTGTGACCGTGCGTGGCAACAGCATGCTGCCTGTGCTGCGGGACGGTGCGACGGTCGGGGTGAATACCGGTAAATGTTCGATTGGCGACATCATCGATGGTGACCTCTACGCCATCAACCACAATGGCCAGCTGCGGGTGAAGCAGGTATACCGCCTGCCTACCGGCATCCGCCTGCGCAGTTTCAATCGCGATGAGCACCCCGACGAGGATTACAGCTTCCAGCAGATGCAGGACGAGCAGATCAGCCTGCTTGGGCATGTATTCTGGTGGGGCATGTTCGCTCGCTGACAGCCTCACGGCTAAACAAACCCGCTTCGGCGGGTTTTTTTTCGCCTGCAGAAAAGCCCTACAAACCATGCCGCGCATGGCTTGCATGCATATCAGCAAAAATAAGTGCATAGAAAAGTGAAGAAATGCATTGACTGCATATGCGTGAATGCATAGCCTGTGTCTCAAGCCGGACGGAAACCGGTTGTTACACAGGCAGCGATGGACAGGCCTCAACTGTCCAGAGGGTTGGCAACTGGCCCGGGTGTGCAGCGTAAAGCACCACGAACAGTTATCCGGCGGGCAGGTGGCCGCGGTCGGAGTCACCAATTTGTAGCGCAACCGCGCGGCGTCACCAGTCGTGGCCGCCGGTTCGACAACGCATTACTGAAAGGCCTGGCGAGCCGGGCCTTTTGGAATGCCGAGGCTTTTGAAAGAGACAGAGTACCCACAACCCGCCTGCTGGCCCCCGCCAACAGGCATTACACAGGAGACAGGACAGTGACGAACGAGCAACAAGCGTTGCTGGAAATGCCGCTCTGGCTGGTAATCGTCCTGGCATTGCTGGGGGGCCTCAGCGGTGAGATGTGGCGGGCTGACAAGGCCGGAGCCACGGGCTGGTCGCTGCTGCGACGGCTGGCGCTGCGCTCCGGGGCCTGCATGGTCTGCGGCGTGTCGACGGTGATGCTGCTGTATGCCGGTGGCCTGTCGATCTGGGCGGCCAGTGCATTTGGCTGCATGACTGCGGTTGGCGGCGCCGATGTCGCCATGCGCCTTTACGAACGCTGGGCGATCCGGCGCCTGGGCTTGCGCGACAGTACCCAGGCCGACGAGCGATAAGGAGAATATGCATGAGCGAACTGGCCACTTTGCATGCGGCCGTGACCGCAACCATTCGTGAGGCGATGCCGGAACTGGCATCGGTAGATGCCTATACGTTTGTAGGAAATGCCCCTGAGCGCCCCGCGCTGCGCCACGGCATCGTGCAAATGACGGCAGATGCAGCACCGCGCGATGGCCGCTCGGTGTTGATTGCCACCTTCGAGGCCGACATCACCGCCGACAGCGCCAACCCGCAAGCGCGCCTGCAGGGCAGCCTGCTCGCCGCACAACTGATGGACCTGCTGCGCCAGCAGCATTGGGCACTGGACTTCGTCGAGGCCAGCCGCAACGTGCAGGCGCAGTTCGAGGGCAGCGCCTGGACCGTGCGCTGGGACCAGCCGGTGCTGCTCGGCGAGGCCCGCTGGAACTGGCCGGACCAGCCTCCCGGTAGCCTGGTGCTGGGTTTCGCGCCGGAAATCGGCGTGGGTCATGAAGCGCAGTACATCGCCCCCGAGGAGCTGTCATGAGCTATGTCAGCGCCATGCATGACCGCATGCTGGCCTGCCTGGTCATCCCTTGCCGGGTGGTGGCGGTTGACCTTGCCGCCGCCCGGGTGCGGGTGTCGGACGGCAGCGGCTGGACCAGCGCCTGGCTGCGCTGGCACGCCCAGGCGGCCGGCCAGGCGCGGCACTGGCGAGCCCCCAGCCTGGGCGAGCAGGGCGTATTGCTCAGCCCTAGCGGCGAGCCGGCCCAGGGCACCTTCCTGGCAGGGCTGTATGGCAATGCCGGCAGTGCGCCGGATACCCGCGCGCATGTCGAGGTCTGGCGTTTTCCCGATGGCGGTTCGCTCAGCTACGACTGGCAGGCCAGCCACTACGACATCGAGCTACCTGGTGGCAGCGCGACGATCAAGGTCGGCGCCAGCACCGTGCAGGTCAGCGAAGCGGCGATCAGCCTGCAGGCGGCAGCGATACATCTCACAGGCAATGTCACGGTCGACGGCCCACTGCAGGTGAGCGGCGACATCAATGGCGGTGGGCGGATCATCGACACCGCCGGCAACACGGCCAACCACAAACACTGAATCAAGCCCGCGCATGCGGGCTTTTTCATAACAGGAGAATGCCATGCATACCCATGAACAGGGCGGTGCACCATGATCGGCATGGACCGCCGCACCGGCCAGCCGCTGGCCGGCATCGATCATTTGCGCCAGTCCATTGAAGACATCCTGACCACGCCGCTGGGCAGTCGGCGCATGCGCCCTGAATACGGCAGCCAGCTGCGGCGTTTCGTCGACTTGCCGGTCAACGAGGGCTGGAAGAGTGCCGTGCAGGCCGAAGTGGCTCGCGCACTGGGCCGTTGGGAGCCCCGTTTGCAACTGGATCGGGTCAAGGTCGTCGCCGTGCTCGATGGCCAGGTCAGCCTGGCCTTGAAGGGTCGCTACCTGGGCGATGAAGCGTTGCTGGAGGTGCGCGTATGAGCCAGGTCGACCTGTCACAACTGCCAGCTCCGCAGCTGTTGGAGGACCTCGACTACGAAGCCCTCTATCAGGCCGATCTGCAGACCTTTCGCGAATACCTGGGCGACGGCTGGACCGCCAGCCTGGAGAGCGATCCGGTCACCAAACTGCTCGAGGTCGGCGCCTATCGCAAGCTGCTCAACCGGGCCCGCATCAACGACGCTGCCAAGGCGTTGCTGTTGGCCTACGCCCAAGGCAGTGATCTGGACCAACTGGCGGCCAATGTCAGCCTGCAGCGCCTGGTGATCCAGGCCGAGGACCTGGCCAGCGTGCCGCCCGTCGAAGCTTTGCTGGAATCCGACGATGCCCTGCGTGAGCGGGTACAACTGGTCTACGAAGGCCTGACCACGGCCGGCCCACGCAACAGTTACATCCTGCACGCCCGCAACGCTTCGGGGCAGGTGGCTGACGCCACCGCCGAAAGCCCGTCGCCGGCGGTGGTGGATGTCACCGTGTTGGGGCTGGAGGGCAATGGCCAGGCCAGTGCCGAGCTGCTGGCGCAGGTGGCCACCTACCTCAATGACGATGACATCCGCCCGGTCGCCGATCGGGTCAATGTGCGCAGCGCCGAAATCCTGCCTTATCGCATCGATGCGGTGCTGTACCTGGCCGACAGCGGTCCTGAGTACGAGGCGATCCTCACCGAGTGCCAGCGCCGTCTCGAGGCCTGGATCAATCCACGGCGTCGCCTGGGCGTGGAAGTGGCGCGCTCGGGCATCGATGCCCAGCTGCATATCGACGGTGTCAGCCGGGTCGAGCTGGGCGGTTGGGCCGACATCCGCCCGAGCAAGGCGCAGGCGGCCTGGTGCACGGGCTACACCCTCAAGCGGGGTGGCTGACATGCAGAGCCTGTTGCCGCTCAATCGCACAGCGCTGGAGCGGGCCATCGAAGTGGCGGCCGATGAGGACCTGAGAGTCAGCCTGCGCCGTCTCTACAGCCCGGACAGTTGCCCCGCGCACCTGCTGTATCACCTGGCCTGGGCCTGGTCGGTGGACCGCTGGGAAGACAGTTGGAGCGACGAGATCAAGCGTTCGGTGATCCGCGCTGCGTTCTTCGTTCACGCCCACAAAGGCACCCTCGGCGCGCTCAGGCGGGTGGTGGAACCGTTCGGTTACCTGATCGAGGTGGAGGAGTGGTGGCAAGCCACGCCCCCCGCACCAGCGGGGACCTTTGCCCTGAAGATCGGCGTTTCCGATGCGGGCATCAGTGAAAGCACCTACCAGGAACTGTCATCGCTGATCGATGACGCGCGGCCCGTCAGCCGCCACCTGACCGGGTTGGTGATCAGCCTCGAAAGCCGGGGCGCCCTTCATGTCGGCTGCGCTATCCAGGACGGTGACGAACTGGACATCTACCCGCCGACGCCACGTGACATCGAGATCACCGGCGTCGTTGGACGAGGCGGCCGCGAACATACAATCGATACCTTGGACATTGCACATGGTTGACCAGAGTTCTCAGTTCTACGCCATCCTCACCAATGTGGGCGCGGCGAAACAGGCCAATGCCGATGCCTTGGGCATTGCCTGGACAATCACCCAGATGGGCGTAGGCGACGCCAACGGCACCGACCCCACCCCCAACGCCACCCAGACCAGCCTGATCAACGAATGGCGCCGCGCGCCGTTGAACCAGCTGAAGGTGGATGACAAGAACAGCGCGATCATCATTGCCGAGCAGGTCATTCCGGCGGATGTCGGTGGCAAGTGGATCCGCGAGATCGCGCTTTATGATGCCGATGGCGACATGGTCGCCGTGGCCAACTGTGCGCCGACCTATAAACCGTTGCTGAGCCAGGGCTCGGGACGTACCCAGGTGGTGCGGATGAACCTGGTGGTGAGCAGTGCCAGTAATGTGCAACTGAAGATTGATCCGGCGGTGGTGCTGGCTACTCGGGAATGGGTGACCGAAGAGTTGGCGAAGCAGGATTTCAAGCATTCGGTGCTGGCTGCAACCACAGCAAATATCAATTTGAGTGGTTTACAGACTATAGATGGCGTAGCGCTTGTCGCGGGAGCGCGAGTCTTGGTCAAGAACCAGACGGCTGCTAAGGACAATGGCATCTATCTGGCTGCTGCGGGGGGGTGGAGTCGCAGCAGCGACGCTGACACCGATGCAAAAGTGACCCCTGGACTTTTGATATTGGTGGAGAGGGGGGAAGCCAATAGCGACAGCGCCTGGCAGCTAGTCAGCGACGGGCCGATTACATTGGGTGTCAGTGCCCAGCAGTACGAAATGGCATTCGGGCGCAGCGGAATTTCGGCGGGCACTTATCGCAGTGTGACGGTCGATAAGTATGGTCGTGTGTTTGCTGCGACTAATCCAAGCACGGTAGCAGCTTACGGCCTCACAGATGTTCTAACGACCTCTCAAGTTAACAGCGCGCTTAGTCTCAAGGCTAATCTGGCCAGTCCGGTGTTTACGGGACTTCCCCGCGCTCCAACCGCTGCTCGGGATGACAATAGTACTCAATTGGCTACAACGGAGTTCGTCAGGCAGCTGGGTTTTAACTTGCCAGGCCCTGCAGTCGGATTATCTAACGGGCAAACCTTGAGTCAGGCGCATACTGGCAAGTATTGCACCATGTCCGGAGTAGGGAGTTGGGAAGGAACCTTAAATCTTCCCGATTCGGGAGTAACAAGCGGGTCGATTTTCATTGTGTCGGTAGGCTCCGGTAATGGAACGCTGACGATAAATGCGCCTCGCTCTGGCAAAGGGTATGTTGCCGTTGGTTCAACGTCTTATGCGGCGGTGACCGTTACGCATCTCGACCCGCCATTGATCTTGGCGTGTCTTTCCGATGGTATCTACGGGGTCGTTGCGGGCGGAGCAACAAGTGCTACCAGCGCTAACTTTCCTTTTCGCGGTCGCGCGCTCTATGCCAAGGCAGGTACTTACCAATGGAAAGTACCTGCCAATGTAACTCGAGTGCTCGTCGATCTACGCGGGGGGGGAGGTAGCGGTGCGTTCGGGCCAGTTGAGACTGGCGCGGGCGGCGGTGGTGGCGGAGGAATCTGCAGCCGCATCTGCGCTGTTACCCCTGGAGAAAGCATCACTGTAACGGTGGGTGCAGGCGGCAAAGCCGTAAATGTCGTAAATACGGCTGGCTCATGGGGAGGTACCTCGTCGTTCGGTTCGTTCTGTTCCGCAACCGGGGGAGAGGGGGGAACGCTATTTAACGGTGCTGGCGGCGGCATGGGGGTTGGTGGAGACTTCAATGCCTCCTTGGGGGCAGGCTCCCCGCCGGTACGCAACACTAACAACTCTGGTGCGTGGGGCGGGCCTGGCGGCGGTGGGGAATCAATTTATGCCGGTTCTGACAGTTCCACACCGACACAGCCGGGCATGGGCGGCGGCGGTCGTACGGTTATTAGTTCGCAGTCGGGCGCCGATGGCTGCGTAGTCATTACTTACTGAAGAGAATTGATATGTGGGCACGAATTGCAAACGGTCGGGTAATGGAAATTACCGATATTGATCCGCTCGACCGCTATCATTCCGAGCTAGTCTGGGAAAAGTGTTCGATTGAGACGAGACCCGGTTGGAACGTTGTCGAGGGCGGATTTGCTCCACCCTCGGGCACGACTGAAGGTGAGTTGGTTCAAGCTGTGCGCATGTGGCGCGACTATCAACTGCAAACTAGCGAGTGGCTGGTAATGCGTCATCGTGACGAGCTGGCAATGAGTATCAACAGCTCGCTGTCATCGGCGCAATACAGTGAACTACTCGCCTATCGACAGAGCCTCCGTGATTGGCCAACTTCTTCAATGTTTCCTGATTCCTCATCGAGACCAGAGCCACCGGTTTGGCTAGTTCAACAAGCTCAGTAAAGCCCCGTCTCCCCGGGGCTTTTTTTCTATCTGCAAGTTTTCTACCCGGCCCTGCACCCGCAGGGCCTTTTCGTACCTGAACCTGGAGTAAACCTACATGAGTGGATTCTTCCACGGCGTCACCGTAACCAACGTCGACACCGGCGCCCGCAGCATCGCGCTGCCTTCTTCCTCGATCATCGGCCTGGTCGACACCTTCACCGAAGGCGCTGGCGTCACAGCCAAGGCCAACGACCTGGTGCTGATCACCAGCGAAACTGAAGCTGTCGCCGCCTTTGGCGAAAATGCCGCCATTACCAAGGCCTGCCGGGCCATCTACACCCGCGCCAAGGCGGTCATCGTCGCCTGTGGCGTGGCCAAGCTGGACGATGCAGCAGAGCAGACCGCCGCGATCATCGGCAGCGTTCAAGCCGATGGCAAGCGCACCGGCCTGCAGGCGCTGCTCGACGGCAAGAGCCGTTTCAACGCCCAGCCACGCCTGCTGGCCGCACCCCGTCACAGCGCTACCCAGGCGGTCGGCACCGCGCTGGTTGCATTGGCCGACAAACTGCGCGGCATCGCCATCATCGACGGCCCCAACACCACCGACGAGGCAGCCCTCGACTACGCCAAGAACTTCGGCGCCAAGCGCGCCTTCCTGGTCGACCCGGGCGTGCAGTACTGGGACAACGGCGAAGAGGCGACTGTCGACGCGCCGGGCTCGGCGTGGGTGGCTGGCCTGTTCGCCTGGACCGACAGCGAATACGGCTTCTGGGCCTCGCCGTCGAACAAGGAGTTCGTCGGCATCACCGGCACCACCCGCCCGGTGGAGTTCCTCGACGGCGACGACAGCTGCCGCGCCAACCTGCTGAACAACGCCAACATCGCCACCATCATCCGCGACGACGGCTTCCGCCTGTGGGGCAACCGCACCCTGTCCAGCGACCCGAAATGGGCCTTCGTCACCCGTGTGCGGACCATGGACATCGTCATGGACGCGATCCTCTACGGCCACAAGTGGGCCGTCGACCGCGCCATCACCGCCACCTACGTCAAGGACGTCACCGAAGGCCTGCAGGCCTTCATGCGCGACCTGAAGAACCAGGGCGCGATCATCAACTTCGAGGTCTTCGCCGACCCGGAGCTGAACACGGCCAGCCAGCTCGAGCAGGGCAAGGTGTACTGGAACATCCGCTTCACCGACGTGCCGCCTGCCGAAAACCCCAATTTCCGCGTTGAAGTCACTAACCAGTGGCTGACCGAAGTCCTCGATTCCGCCGCTTAAGGAGCGCATCCACATGGCAATGATCCCCGAAACCCTGGCCAACCTGAACCTGTTCGTCGATGGCGTCAGCTTCCAGGGCGATGTACCCAGCCTGACCCTGCCCAAACTCACCCTGAAGATGGAAGAACACCGCCCCGGCGGCATGGACATGCCGGTCGAGATGGACCTGGGCATGGAGAAACAGGAAGCGGCCTTCACCACCACAGGCGTGCGCCGTGAAGCGCTGAAATTCTTCGGCCTGGCCGACGGCAGCGGCTTCAACGGCACTTTCCGCGGCGCCTTCAAGGGCCTCAAGGGCAAGATCAACCCGGTGGTGGTCACCTTGCGTGGCACCCTCAAAGAAATCGACATGGGCGACTGGAAGTCCGGCGACAAGGCCGAGATCAAGCACAGCGTTGGCCTGACCTACTACAAGCTCGAAGTCGATGGCCGCCTGATCTACGAGATCGACGCGCTGGGCATGAAGCGCGTGATCGACGGCGTCGACCAACTGGCCGCCCAGCGCGCTGCGCTTGGCCTGTAAGGAGACGACCATGGCTCAAGCGAAAAAACAGCCGCACTGGCTGACCCTCAGTGCCGACCGCGTCACCGTGCGCCTGTCGCGCCCCAGCGAAGCCAACGGCGTGCAAGTCGACAGCCTGTCGCTGCGGGCACCGACCGTGCGCGATTTCCGCAATGCCCAGGCCGGCGGCGCGGCGGATGACGAGCAGCGCGAGCTGAACCTGTTCGCGTCGCTGGCCGAAGTCGGCATCAAGGACCTCGAAGGCCTTGCCCTCAAGGACTATAGCCGTTTGCAGAGCGGCTATTTTCGCCTGGTGCAGGACGACGAACTTTGACCCGGCCCGGCAGAAGGCCGCCGCCAAGCGGCTGGCCAGGGAGCTGAACTTTTCTGCGAGCGAAATCATGACCATGCCGTACAGCGACATGGTCTGGTGGCTCGCGCCGTGACCAGGAGGAACCTATGGCGAACACACAGGTGTTCACCCTCGGGCTCGGCGTCACCGTGATCAACCCCTTGGGCCTCGCCATCGAGCAGTTGCGCCGGGATGTCGAACGCCTGCGCAGGCAGGCCGACGGCACCCGGCTCGGTCGCCTGATCGGCGAGGTGATCCGCCTGGGGTTGGAGCTCGGCAAGGTACGCCAGGTCGAACGCCAGTTGGCGCTGGACCAGGATCAGCATCAGCAAGATCAGATTGCCCGGCTGGGTACTGAAGCGGACGAAGTGGAGCGCCTGCGTCAGCACTATCTGTCACTCGATCGGGTAATCGCCGGGCTGGCTCGGCTCAAGCCTGTTTTCCAGCAAGGGCAGCAGCACGGTGCAGCGCCGAACACTGCACGCGATCCGGCCGCCGAGGCTTCTGCTGCTTCGTCCGAAAAACCCTCGCGCACTCGCCGATCGACCGCTGAGAGTGTCAAGGTTGCCGCGTCGGTGTTGGGCGTTGGTACGATTGTAGGGGCGCGCATGGCCTATGAGGTTGGCCGTCGTTTGCCAGCTGAACAGCGGCAGCGTGCGCAGACTGCAATCAGCAGCCGATTGAAGTCAGGTGCGTTCAATGCTGGCATTTCGGCGTTCAAGGCCTGGATCGACGGCGAGACGCCCGAGGACAAGGCCAAGGGTATGGGGGCGGCCGCTGGTGAGCTGGGCGGGACGCTCCTCGGTGCGTCGATAGCGGCGGTTTTCACCAAGAACAAGGAGGTTCAGGAGCTCGCCGGCGTTGCCGGTGGCCACTTGGGTGAATGGGCAGGTGAACTGCTCGGAGGGCGTCTGTTTGATCTGGTGATGTACCAGGACAATCCTGATCGCTCGGTGCAAGGCTCATCCGCAGCGACGGTCGTCAACGCCGCGCCTGCTGTCGAAGGCGCCGGGTATCGCGGGGAAAGCAAGGCCGTCGAGGATGTCCAGGCGCTGCGCGCCACGCAAGTACCGAGCCCACCCGGCGCTGCCGTCTCTGGTGCATTCAGCCTGCTGGCAAGTGTCGCTACTGCGGGTACGCCAGGGCAGGGCTTTGGGTTTGCTGCTGCTTCGCCCCCGCTTGCGCCGGCTGGCGGCAGCCGTCCAGGTGCAGTCAGGAGCCTGTTCAGGCGCGTGCCTGTCGGCGCGCTGCTGGATACTTCGCTGCAACTGGCGCAGACCTACCGCAGTGATGCCACCGCCGTGCAGAAGGTCGAAGGCTACGGCAGTGCGGTCGGCGGGCTGGGCGGCACCTTGGCTGGCGCGGCTGCCGGTGCTGCGATCGGCTCGGTGGTACCGGTGATCGGCACGGCAATAGGCGGCCTGCTCGGCGGGGCGTTGGGAAGCATCGGCGGCGAGAGCCTTGGCGGGTGGTTTGGCAAGGCTCTGGGTGCAGGACTTGGCCTGGAGAACAGCCCTGCGAGCAAACACCCGGTGTCCGAACCCGCGCGGTCCGCCGCTGCGCAGTTGCCGTCTTCGGCGCCTGCCAGCGCAGCATTGCCAGCGCCGATAAACCAGCAATTCACCTTCACCGCCAACATGCCGGTGACCTTCAGTAACAGCCTTGACGACCCGACCACCCTGCAACAACTGGAAGCCATCGCCCGCCGCGTGCTCGACGACCTGATGCGCCAGGCGCGTTCGGTGCAGATGGCCGATCAACCACAGCCATGAGGAGGACCCATGACCTACCTGGAACAGTTGCAAGCTGGCTTGCATGCACTGGTCAAGGCGGGCGAGGAGGGGCGTCGGCGTGCCGACGCCATGCTCGACCCGATGAACCAGGCGGTCGGCCATGCCAGGGAGGCGGCCAGCGAACTCGAAGCCCTGCCATGGATCGGCCCGGAAATCGGCAAACGCCTGCAACGCACGATGCGCGCCATTGATTCGGCCAAGCAGCGCGTCGACAAGGTGATTGCCAAGTATGACCAGACCCTCGACGTGGTGCGCAAGGTGCGCGACCGCGTCGATGCCTTCGCCGAACACCTGGGCAAGGCGGGAGCGGCCATTCGGCGCGTGATCGGCGATGTGCGTTCGGTCGCCAACGGTGTGCTGTCGACCTTTGGCTTCGCGCCAGTAGTCACCCCGGCGGCAGAAGCGATCAAGCCGTTCCCGCACTTGTTGGTACTGCAGCCTCTCAAGGCCAACGCTGCGCCGTACTACTTCAACCTCGACACCGCCGCCTTCGACCAGCTGCGCCGGCAAACGCGTTTCCGCTGGGCCGGGCAAGAGCGCTTGAGCCGCGAGAACGCCCAACAGGCGGTGAGCCTGGGCGAAGACAGCATCAGCATCCGTGGCGCCATCTTCCCCGGTTTCAAGGGCGGATTGGGCCAGTTGCAGGCGCTGCGCGGCATTGGCCGCCAACTGCTGCCGCTGTCGCTGACCACCGGTTATGGCGAAGTGCTCGGCACCTGGTGCCTGACCAGTATCGAGGAAGAGCAGGCCGCCTTGCTGGCCGGCGGCATTCCCCGCAAGCAAGGTTTCTCACTGGAGTTCGTCAGCTATGGACAAGACTTGCAAAACGTCTGAGGGCGATGTGCTCGATACCCTCTGTCACCACTATTACGGGCATCTCGACGGCAGCGTCGAGGCGGTATTGCAAGCCAACCAGGGGTTGGCCGACGAGGCCCAGCCGTTTCGCAGCGGCGTAACGATCCGCTTGCCGACGCTGGCGCTGGTCCCGGCCAATCTCGTGCAGCTGTGGGACTGATGCCATGCAACCGGTATTTCGTATCCAGGCTGATGGCAAGGACATCACTGCGCTGATCAATGACCGCCTGTTGCTGCTGCGTACCACCGACAAACCGGGCATGGAATCGGATGACTTCGAGCTGCGCATCGACGCCCGCGACGGTGCTGTGGCGTTGCCGGCGCGCGGTGCGCTGATCGAGGTGCATCTGGGATACGCCGGCCTGCCGCTGACTCGGCTGGGGCGTTACACCGTCGATGAGGTCGAGCTGTCCGGACCGCCGGATACCTTGGTGATTCGCGGCAAGGCCAGTGACCTGCGCGGCAGTGGCAGGACCATTCGCAGTGGCAGCTGGGAGGCCGTGCCGCTGCAGCGCATCGTCGCCGAGATCGGCGCGCGCAATGGCTGGCAGGTGGTCTGCCCGGTGCGGGTCCAAGTACCCCGGGTCGATCAGTACAACGAATCGGATTTCAATTTCATCACGCGCCTGGCCCGCCAGTACGACTGCACCGCCAAGCTCGCCGATGGGCAGTTGCTGGTGCTGCCGCGCCAGGCCGGGCAGAGCGCCAGCGGCACCCCCCTGGGCGTGGTCGGCGTTGCCCGCAACGAGGTCAGCCAGTGGCATTTCCGGCTGGACGACAAAGCCGCGCGCAAAGCCGTGCGCACTCGTCATCAGGACGCTGCCAGCGGTGAAACGAAGACCATCGAACTGGTCAACGAGGCGGCTGTTGAAGGCCAGCGGCCGGTGCATACCGACCGTCACCTCTACCCCAACCGCGCCGCTGCCGAACAAGCGGCCAGGGCGCGGCTGGCCAGCTTCAACCGTGATACTGCCCAGGTGCGCCTGGATCTGCCGGGGCGTACCGACCTGTTTGCCGAGCGCAGCATCGCCTTGCACGGCTTTGCCGATGGCCTGGATGGGCAGTACCAGATCGATTCGGTGGAGCAGGTGTTCACCGCATCGGGCTGGCGCACCACGGTGCAGGGCAATGGCGGCAAGATGGGCAAGGTGCAGGCCAAGGGGGCAGTGCCTCGCCGGCGGGCCGTGATCAAGGCTTGAAGGACGCTACAGGGAAGGAGTCAGATATGCTCACTGAAACGCAATTGCTACAGATTCTGCCGAACGCCCGCCCTGTTGCGGGCGTTTTTCTTTCGGCACTCAATGCCACGCTGCCGCGCTGGGAAATCGACAACCCCAAGCGTGTGGCGGCGTTCATCGCCCAGGTCGGCCATGAATCCGGCCAGTTCCGCTACGTCAAGGAGCTGGGCAATGACCGCTATCTGGCGCGCTACGACACCGGCAGCCTGGCCTTGCGCCTGGGCAATACACCACAGGCCGATGGCGATGGGCAGCTGTATTGCGGGCGCGGCCTGATCCAGATCACCGGGCGCAACAACTACCAGGCCTGCAGCCGCGCACTGTTTGGCGACGAGCGCTTGCTGGCGCAACCGCAGTTGCTCGAACAACCGCGCTGGGCCTGCGAGTCGGCGGCGTGGTTCTGGCATTCGCGGGGGCTCAATGCCTTGGCTGATCGCGGTGAGTTCAACCGCATCACACGCCATATCAATGGTGGGCTCAATGGGCTGGAGGATCGCCTCAGGCTCTGGGCGCGTGCGCGCGAGGTGTTGTGTTGAGCCGGTTGCAACTTGGCCTGGGTGTGTTGCTGTTGATGGTGTGCTCAGCGCTGGCCTGGCAACTGCAGGGCTGGCGCTGCGGGCGGCAACTGGCGCAGCTGGCGCAAGCACAGGCCGATGCCGAGCTGGCCCGGCTGCTCGCCGAACGTGGGGCGCGTCAGTTACTCGAACAACGCCTGGAACAAAGTGAAAACCGTCATTACAAGGAGCTTGCCGATGCGCAACAGTCTCAGGCTCGCCTGCGTGATCGCCTTGCTACTGCCGATCTGCGCTTGTCGGTCCTGGTCGAACGTGGCGCCATCTGCAGTGCAATGCCAGCCGCTGCCGAGGCCGGCAGCGTGGATCATGCAACCGTACGCGCCGGACTTGAGCCGGCGCATGCTCGACGAATTATCGCCATCACCGATGAAGGAGACCGGGGCTTGATGGCGTTGCGGGCTTGTCAGGACTATGTGCGGGAGGTGCGTGGGGGGCTTTAGTGCATGCCAGACTAAAACATGGCGCCGTAGAATGCTGCCCATCCCACTCCCGCTCACCAAATGCTACGGTGTCACCACCCGCTCAAGGAACCCACCCATGGACCCGATCACCGTTCTGTCCACCCGCCTCGGCGAACACCTGCGCCGTTTCAACGCCCAGGTGACCACCGCCGAATCCTGCACCGGCGGTGGCATCGCCGAGGCCATCACCCGTGTGCCTGGCAGCTCGGCCTGGTTCGAGGCCGGATACGTGACCTACTCCAATGCCCAGAAAACCCGCCAGCTGAACGTGCCCGAGGCGCTGTTCGCCGAGGTTGGCGCGGTCAGCCAGGAGGTGGTCGAGGCCATGGCCCGCGGTGCCCAGGCCGCCAGCGGTGCACGCTTTGCCGTGGCGGTCAGCGGCGTGGCCGGGCCGGACGGCGGTTCGCCGGCCAAACCGGTGGGGACCGTGTGGCTCGCCTGGGCCGATGGTAGCCATGTCAGCAGCGAGCGCCGGCACTTCGACGGTGACCGCGAAGCGGTGCGCCGACAGACGGTGATCGCTGCGTTAGACGGCTTGTTACAGCTTGGCACCGAGTAAATCGACGACAGGGGTTTGCGCGCGCGCTTGCCTGTGGAATAATACTGGCTACTTATACAGGTATTCCGGCCGTCAGGGCCAAGTCGAACACGTGAGGATTTCAATGGACGACAACAAGAAGCGCGCCTTGGCTGCGGCCCTGGGTCAAATCGAACGCCAATTCGGCAAAGGCGCAGTCATGCGCATGGGCGACCACGAGCGCCAAGGCATCCCGGCCATTTCCACCGGCTCCCTGGGCCTGGACATCGCGCTCGGCATCGGCGGTCTGCCAAAAGGCCGTATCGTCGAAATCTACGGCCCGGAATCCTCGGGTAAAACCACGCTGACCCTGTCGGTCATCGCCGAAGCCCAGAAGAACGGCGCAACCTGTGCCTTCGTCGACGCCGAACACGCCCTCGACCCTGAATACGCCGGCAAGCTGGGCGTCAACGTTGATGACCTGCTGGTCTCCCAGCCCGACACCGGCGAACAGGCCCTGGAAATCACCGACATGCTGGTGCGTTCCAACGCCGTTGACGTGATCATCGTCGACTCCGTGGCTGCATTGGTGCCGAAGGCCGAGATCGAAGGCGAAATGGGCGACATGCACGTCGGCCTGCAGGCCCGTCTGATGTCCCAGGCGCTGCGCAAGATCACCGGTAACATCAAGAACGCCAACTGCCTGGTCATCTTCATCAACCAGATCCGTATGAAGATCGGCGTGATGTTCGGTAGCCCGGAAACCACCACCGGTGGTAACGCCCTGAAGTTCTACGCCTCGGTGCGCCTGGACATCCGTCGCACCGGCGCGGTCAAGGAAGGCGATGAAGTGGTCGGTAGCGAAACCCGCGTCAAGATCGTCAAGAACAAGGTCTCGCCTCCGTTCCGTCAGGCCGAGTTCCAGATCCTTTACGGCAAGGGTATCTATCGCAATGGCGAGATCATCGACCTGGGTGTTTCCCAAGGCCTGGTAGAGAAGTCGGGTGCCTGGTACGCCTACCAAGGCAACAAGATCGGCCAGGGCAAGGCCAACGCGGCCAAGTACCTGGCAGAGAACCCGGCCATTGGTGCCGAAATCGAGAAGCAGATTCGCGAGAAGCTGCTCAAGGCCGGTGCCGTTGCCGAAGCTGGTAAGGCTGCTGCCGCTGAAGCCGATGCCGACGACATGGCTGACGCCGACGCCGGTTATTGATAGCAGCTGGTATGTCCGCCGTACTCGACACCCCCGTCGCCGTCAGGCGGACAGCCATGGACCTGCTCGCACGCCGCGAGCATGGTCGCGTCGAGCTGACACGCAAGTTGCGTCAGCGCGGTGCCCCGGATGAACTGATCGAGCCCGCGCTCGATCGGCTCGCCGAAGAAGGGCTGCTTAGTGAAGCCCGTTACCTCGAGAGTTTCATCCGATACCGTTCAGGTGCCGGCTATGGCCCTGCGCGTATTCGCGAAGAGCTTGGCCAGCGCGGGCTGAACCGCAGTGATATCGAGCAGGCCCTGCGTGAAAGCGAAGTGGATTGGGCGGCACTGCTGCGGGATACCTGGCAGCGCAAATTCGCTGGGCAACGCCCCGAGGATCCGCGAAGTCGCGCCCAGCAGACCCGGTTCCTTGCCTACCGCGGTTTCCCGATGGACATGATCGGCAGGCTGCTCAGCGGTCGGGATCTGGATGATTACTAGTCAAATGGCCTCATCGCCGGTACGCCAGCGATGAGGCCATTTTGCTTTGTCCCGCAATTGCTCTTCAGCTGACCTTCAACGCTTCCCGAGCCCGCTGGGTGGTATGCATTGGCTCCGGCTTGGCCCAGTTTTCCGGCAAGTTGATGAAGTCGACCAATTCGCGCAGTCGTCCCTGATCACGCCCGTTGAAGGCAAACGTCAGTCGCGTCAGATGGCTGAAGTTGCCCACCTCGTGTTCGGCACCGCTGTCGGCGTGCTGGTGGTAACGGCCGCTCAGGCGCAGGTCGGCGAACCCCTCTTGTATGTCATGCAGTGCAGCCTCGCTGAGCCGATGGTGCATGCGGATCACGAACTGGTTTTTCAGCCAGCGGCTGGAGTGGTAGTTACTGTAGAACTGGTTGATTTCTTCCACCGCCTCATCGGCACTGTGCACCAGGCGCAGCAGCTTCAAGTCACTGGGCAGGATGTAGCGGTTTTCTTCGAGCTGACGGCTGATGAATGCCAGGCAGTCCTGCCAGAACGTACCGCCCGGTGAGTCCAGCAGTACCACCGGCACCAGTGGGCTCTTGCCGGTCTGGATCAGTGTCAATACTTCAAGCGCTTCATCCAGGGTGCCGAAGCCGCCGGGGCAGAGCACCAGTGCATCGGCTTCCTTGACAAAGAACAACTTGCGAATAAAGAAGAAGTGGAAGGGCAGCAGCTTGTCGGTGCCATCCACTGTGGCATTGGCATGCTGCTCGAAGGGCAGGATGATGTTGAAACCCAGGCTATGGTCACTGCCGGCACCTTCGTGCGCTGCCGCCATGATGCCGCCGCCGGCCCCGGTAATGACCATCAGTTCGGAGCGGGCAAGGGTCGCCCCCAGCTCACGGGCGAGGGCGTACATCGGGTGTTCCACCGGGGTGCGTGCCGAGCCGAACACGGTGACCTTGCGTCGCCCACGGTAGCGCTGAAGCATGCGAAACGAGTGGTCCAGTTCGCGCAAGGCCTGCAGTGTGATCTTGGCGCTCCAGCGGTCGCTGTCGTCATGGGCCATGCGCAAGACAGTGAGCATCATGTCGCGGTACAGCGGCAGGTTGGGGCTGTCTGGGGCGACCAGTTGCAGCTGCTGGTCGATCTTGCCCAGGTCGATGCCGTGGTCCCTGAAGTGATTGAACAGGTGTTCATTGGATTGGTAAGGCATTCAACGTCTCCTTCTGCAGCAAAACCTCTGACCGGGCCGATGGTGTGGCACGGCCGCGACACTGCGTGTGTCGCTGGCTGCCGTGACTCGAGTGTGCATCCCGAGCATTGCAGTAGGCCTTCAAGGCCTTGGTGCAGGATCTTGTTGTTTTGCGAGTCCTCGCTATCAATCTAGACCGTTGCGCCTGATCGTGCAGACGGGATCACCGTGGCCACTCGTCGGCCTGCGACCAGCCTTGTCGAGGGTTTGGTTAACTGGAGAAGCGAAACGTGTCGATGCAGGAGGTGGCGGTATGCATCGCTTGGTCATCGAGGTAGACCGGCAGCTCTATCAGCAGTTGGAAAATGCAGCCCAGGATCACCATGTCAGCCTGGAAGCAGAGTGCCGCCGCAGGCTGGCAGCGCTCGAGTGCCAGTCACGCTACCTGCAGGCGTTACTGGCGGAGATGCGCGCCGACGAAGAACCGCGGCGCGTCGAGGGAGAGCGGGTTATCTGATCACTTCTTCTTGTTGCCAGCGGTGCAGCTGGCCGCATCGAAGGCCTGGTCCATGACCGGTTGGTTGGTCTTGTACACGCTGAAGCGGTAGACCATCACCGCCCCTTTGGACATCAGGTTACGGAAACCACTGTTGCGGCACACGCTGTCACCGAGCTGGCTGCGCACTTGCTCCGGGTTCTGCTGCATGCGTGCGGCATGCTCGGCGCGGACGCTGAGGTGGTTGATCAGCGCCTTGCCTTCAACGGTATAGCCCTGATCGAGAATGTCTTCGTTGATCGCGCGTGGGGTGCCGACACTGCTTTCCGTGGCGACCTTCTGCAGCAACTTGTTGAGCTCGAACTCCTGCTTGGAGGCAGCTTGGGCTGCCAATGGCAGGGCGAGCAACAGGCTCAGGGTCGGGACGATAAGACGCAGCATGAATCTCTCCTGGTTCGATGACTGGCGCTTTGACATGCGCCGGCGGCGGGCGTTCCATGAAGCCGGCTGCATCGCGGGCAAATTCATGGTGGCCAATGCCGCCGATTATAAGGGACCGGTTGGCTCCGCTGCACGGCCAAATGGCGCCTGCTCTGGTAGACTGGCGTTTTGCACCTTCCGAGTCCCTGCAGTGTCCAGTCACAACCCGTCCACAGGCTTGCCAGCATGAGCCACGCGGTAGCACGCCTGCGTGCCGAGCGTCTGGCACGCAGCAACAAGCCTTTCATTGCCCGTGGTTCACGCGCCGAGCGTTGCCCCGATTGCCGTGTAATTGCCACCCACTGCCTGTGTGCGTGGAAGCCCAAGGTGCAGGCCGACTCAGGCGTGTGTCTGCTCATGCATGACACCGAGCCATTGAAACCAACCAACACCGGCTGGTTGATCGCCGACCTGATCGAAGACACAAGCGCCTTCGGTTGGCTGCGCACCTCGGTGGACGAGCGCCTGCTGGCGTTGCTCGACGATCCGCAGTGGCAGCCCTACATTGTTTTTCCCGGCGAGTTCGTCGCCCGGGAGCGGGTGGTCAGCGAGGTCGTGCGCGAGCCGGGCAAGCGCCCGTTGTTCATCCTGCTCGATGCCACCTGGACCGAAGCCCGCAAGATGTTCCGCAAGAGCCCGTATCTGGATCGCTTCCCGGTGCTGAGCCTGCAAGCCGAGCAGATGTCGCGCTATCGCCTGCGTCGGTCCAAGCGTGACGACCATTTCTGCACCGCCGAAGTCGCGGCCATGTGCCTGGACCTGGCGGGTGACAGCCAGGCGTCGCAGGCGCTGGACGCCTATCTGGATGTATTCAGCCTGCATTATCTGAGTGGCAAGCGTCGCCTGCCACTGGATGATCAGGACGACACCCACCAGCGTTTGCATACCTTCCTATAGTCCAAGGGGCATATGGCTCACTTTGGTTCATAATGTCGGGGCTGGCAGCCAGGGTGGGCGAGACGGCAGGGTAGTCGGCTTGACCACTTCCGTCCGTGCTCGGCATCCTTGGCGCCGATTCCCCGCCCGGCGCTTTACCACTCCGCATGCGCCTGGCACAGAACAGGATCCATAGATCGATGGCCACATACGAAATCCTGATTGCCGATGACCACCCGCTGTTTCGTAGCGCGCTGCGCCAGGCCGTTACCCTCGGCCTGGGCGCCGATGTGCGACTGGTTGAAGTGGCGAGCATCGCCGAACTGGAAACCCGCCTGAGCGAAAAGGCCGACTGGGACCTGGTGCTGCTGGACCTGAACATGCCGGGCGCCTATGGCTTCTCCGGGCTGGTCCTGTTGCGTGGCCAGTACCCGCAGATTCCGGTGGTCATGGTCTCGGCGCAGGAAGAGGCCGCGGTGGTGGTCAAATCCCGCGAGTTCGGAGCCAGCGGCTTCATTCCGAAGTCCAGCGGCCTTGAAGTCATTCAGGATGCCGTGAGAAAAGTGCTCGATGGCGAGGTCTGGTGGCCACCGCAAGCCTTCGAAAAGGTCGATGTTTCGGCGGAAGCCAAGGCCGCCAGCGAAGGCCTTGCCAGCCTCACCCCACAGCAGTTCCGCGTGCTCACCATGGTCTGCGAAGGCTTGTTGAACAAGCAGATCGCCTATGAGCTGAGTGTGTCGGAAGCGACCATCAAGGCTCATGTGACGGCCATCTTCCGCAAGCTGGGTGTACGTACCCGCACCCAGGCCGCGCTGTTGCTGCAACAACTTGAATCGGTTGCCAGTCACTGAGGGTGCCTGGATTCACGCTTTTTTGACCCGCGCCGCACTAGTCTGCTGGCCTTTCTGCTGTGAAGTGACTCACATGACATCGCCATTCAAAGGCCAGACCGGCCTGAAACGCATTTTCAACGCTGCCGGCTACTCACTGGACGGCCTGCGCGCCGCCTTCAAGGGCGAAGCTGCCTTCCGCCAGCTGGTGCTGCTCAACGTGCTGCTGATCCCGATCGCTTTCTGGCTGCCGGTCAGCCGTGCCGAGCGGGCAATCATGATCGCCGTGTGCCTGCTCGGTCTGATCGTCGAACTGTTCAACTCGGCAGTGGAAGCCGCCATCGATCGCATCTCGCTGGAGCGCCACCCGTTGTCGAAGAACGCCAAGGACATGGGCAGCGCCGCACAGTTGGTGGCGCTGACCATGGTCGCACTGGTGTGGGGCGTGATTCTGCTCTAAGCGATTGGCGGCAGGACGATCTCGTCACTGCGGGTAAAGCCCGCAGTGAAGCTGCGGCACAATTCCAGAAATTCGCGCATCGCCGAGGTCTGGTATTTCTGCTTGTGCCAGATGAAATAGAACTGGCGCATCAAGTCCAGTTCCGGCGTCTCGACCGCCACCAGGCTACCGCGGCGGAAGGCATCGCGCAGGGCCAGGCGGGAAATGCAGCCGATACCCAGCCCCGACTCCACGGCACGCTTGATCGCCTCGGTGTGTTCCAGTTCCAGGCGAATGTTCAGGCTGGTACGGTGATGGCGCATGGCCTGGTCGAAGGTCAGGCGTGTGCCGGAGCCCTGCTCGCGCAAAATCCAGGCTTCCTGCGACAGGGCTTCGACATCGGCTCGGCCGGCCTTGGCCAAGGGATGTTGCGGTGCGCAGAACACCACCAGTTCGTCCTCGACCCACGGCTGAACTTCAAGGTCCGGATGGTTGCAGTCACCTTCGATCAGACCCAGGTCAATTTCGTACTGCGCGACCTGGTGCACGATATGTGCAGTGTTCTGCACATGCAGTTTCACCTGGCTTTCCGGGTGAATCTGCATGAAGCTGCCGATCAGCAGGGTGGCCAGGTAGTTGCCGATGGTCAGCGTGGCGCCGACCGCCAGCGAGCCGAAGCCTGACTTGCCATTGAGCAAGTCTTCGATCTCCTTGGCTTGGTCGAGCAGGGCGACGGCCTGGGGCAGCAACTGATGGCCCAAGGCATTGAGCGCCAGCCGCTTGCCGGCTCGGTCGAACAGCTGGCAGCTCGACTGCCGCTCAAGCTCGGTAATGGACGTGCTTGCCGCCGATTGTGAAAGCGCGAGCACGCTGGCCGCCCGCGACACACTCTGGTGCTGGGCCACGGCGACAAATACCTGAAGCTGACGAAGTGTAAATCGCATATCTATATAACCGATAACACATATCTTGATAATTCAGTTAACAGATATTGTGGCTACCCCTAAACTATCGCGCAACTGCGCGTCTTGCGCGCTGCGTTTTTCTTCAGGAGCCCCTTAGATGAGCAACATGAACCACGAACGTGTCCTCAGTGTGCACCACTGGAACGACACCCTGTTCAGCTTCAAGTGCACCCGCGACCCGGGCCTGCGCTTCGAGAACGGTCAGTTCGTGATGATCGGCCTGCAACAGGACAACGGCCGTCCGCTCATGCGCGCCTATTCCATCGCTTCGCCGAACTGGGAAGAGCACCTGGAGTTCTTCAGCATCAAAGTCCCGGACGGCCCGCTGACCTCGCAGTTGCAGCACCTGAAGGAAGGCGACGAGATCATCATCAGCAAGAAGCCAACCGGCACCCTGGTGCTCGACGACCTGAAGCCGGGCAAGCACCTCTACCTGCTGAGCACAGGCACCGGCCTGGCGCCGTTCATGAGCGTGATCCAGGACCCGGAAACCTACGAGCGCTTTGAAAAAGTGATCCTGGTTCACGGTGTGCGTTACGTCAACGAAGTGGCCTACCGCGAGTTCATCACCGAGCACCTGCCGCAGAACGAGTTCTTCGGAGAATCGGTCCGTGAGAAGCTGATCTATTACCCGACCGTGACCCGCGAGCCATTCGAAAACCAGGGCCGCCTGACCGACCTGATGCGCAGCGGCAAGCTGTTCAGCGATATCGGCCTGCCACCGATCAACCCAGAGGACGACCGCGCAATGATCTGCGGCAGCCCGAGCATGCTCGACGAGACCAGTGAAGTGCTCGACAGCTTTGGCCTGAAGGTCTCCCCGCGCATGCGCGAGCCGGGCGACTACCTGATCGAGCGTGCCTTCGTCGAGAAATAAGACGAACGCAGCAACGAAAAAACGCAGACCCGGGTCTGCGTTTTTTTATGCCTGCAAGATGGGGCCTCTTCAGTCTTCGCGCACGACTTCCAGGACCTGGATATGACCCGGTTGCGGGTAATGCCAACGGACCTGCACGTCCCAGAGCTTCACACCGTACACCCGCTCCGCTGGCGGCACCTGATAGGCCGGGCGCGGGTCCTGTGCCAGGCATTGCTCGATCAGTGCCATCAGCGGCTCGCCAAGGCGCAGCCCATGCGCCTGGGCCTGGGGAAGGGCATTTGCGCTCCAGCCAACGGCGATCGCGACCGGTGCTTCACTGGCCATCAGGTTGCTTGCCCCGACAACGCTGTCGGCGTAGGGGACATAGGGCTTGATGTCCAGGACTGGCGTACCGTCCAGCAGGTCGATCCCGGACAGGAACAGGCGCCCTGGCTCCACGCCCTCCAGGCGCACCACCGACTGGCCGATGCCGTTGGGTCGGTGGGTGGCGCGGGTGGCGAATACCCCCATGCTCTTGTTACCGCCCAGGCGTGGCGGGCGCACTTTCAGGCGCGGCTTGTCTTCCAGTGCCTGATGGAACAGGAACAGCAACCAGACATGACTGACTTGCTCCAGCCCGGCCACCGCATCGCCCTGATCGAACGGCGGCAGCAGCTCCAGCACCCCACGGGCGGCTGGCGCCAGTTGCGGCTGGCGCGGGATGGCGAATTTCTCCTTGAAGCAGGAGCGGACGATGCCGACCGGTGCAACCGTATGCTGCATGGCCACTCAGCCGCGCACGCGCAGGGTCAGGCCCTTGAGGAAGTTGCGCAGCAACTGGTCGCCGCAGGGGCGATAGTTGTCATGCCCTACCTTGCGGAACAGTGCGCTGAGCTCAGGCTTGGACACCGGGAAATTGACCGCCTTGAGGATCGCGTGCAGGTCTTCTTCCTTGAGTTCGAAGGCGACCCGCAGCTTTTTCAGGATGGTGTTGTTGGTCACCGGCAACTCGACGGGCTGCGGCGGGCGACTGTCATCCTTGCCACGGCGGTGGATCACCAGGCCGTCAAGAAAGTGCGCCATGACCCGCTCCGGGCAACGCACGAAACCGGCTTCGTCTTCCTTCTTCAAGTAGGTGGCGAGCACGATCGGGTTAACTTCGAGGCCGGACAGCGCGATGATTTCGGCCATCTTGGCGTCGTTCACCTTGAGCATGTAGCGCAGGCTGCGCAGGACATCGTTGTGGTTCATTGCTGCAAAATCCTGTTCAGTAGCCACGTCGGGGCGTGGCGCATTGCTTAGAATCGTTCGGTGATTGCCAGGTAACGCCACTGCCCCACGGGCAGCTTGCCCATGGACACACCGCCCAGGCGAATGCGACGCATGCCCAGCACCTCCAGGCGCAAGTAGGCGCATAGCTCGCTGATCTGCCCGGGTTGCGGGTTTTTCACCACCAGGCGCAAGTGGGTCTCGTTCTGCCAGCTGGCCTTGGCCTTGGGCAGTTCCCGGTCATTGCGCGTCGCACCGCGCGCCAGGCGCTCCAAGGCCTGGGGGGTAGTCTCGCCGCGCACTTCGATGATGTATTCCTGCTCCATGCGGCGCAGGTCGGCGTCGATCTTGCGGGTGACCCGCCAGTCCTGGGTGTACACCTGCAAGCCGCTGGCGCCACGTTCCAGCGGCGCCAGGCAGGACAGCCGGGCAAAATGCCCATGCAGGGGCCGTACCCCTTCGCGGTGAGCCTCGCTGAGGTTGCCCATGTTCATGCTGGCACGGGCAGTTTCGCTGTCGACACCGGCCGCTTGATGCATCAGCAGGGTGACTGGCTCCAATGCCTCGGCGCGTGCCCCAGGCAGTAGTTCTACGCGCTGGCTGTCAACCTTGAACTGAGGCTGCTCCACCACCACGCCATCGACCGTGACCCAGCCTCCTTCGATGTAAAGCTCGGCCTCGCGGCGGGAGCAACCAAGCTGCTCGATGAGGCGTTTGGACAGGCGGACGGGTTCGGACATGGGGCAATTCGCAAGGCAGGGAAAGACTGACATTGTACCTGCCTGTGCGCGGTTGATGATGGGAATGTGTGTCAAATGCGCCATTTGCGACGCAGACCACGGCATATTCGGACGCCGTCCTAGGACGCTGTAGGAATCAGCCTCATGTGCAGCAGGGGATAGGGCTGCCCCAAGCCATCCGTTTCCGAACGGCCAACCACATGGAAGCCTTCGTGCAAATAGAAGCCCAGGGCTTGCGGGTTCTGTTCGTTGACGTCCAGACGTTCGGCATTCAATTCGTCGATCGCATAACGCAGCAGGCGTTTGCCAACCCCCTTGCCCCGGTAGTCGGGTGCGACGAACAACATGTGCACGCAGCCATTGGCGACGCCGGCGAAGCCGCAGATGCGCTGGCGATCCTTGCAGCAAACCAGCATCACGGCATCGAGGCAGCGGCGCAGCACGTGTTCGCGGAGCAACAGGATATAGGCCTCTGGCAGGAAGTCATGGGTTGCGCGCACCGAGTCTTCCCAGATCTGCACCAACTCGCTGTAGTCGCTGTAGCGCGGTGTTTGCAGCGTGAGGGCCGAATGCATGCCGGTATTCCTCCAAGGCGATAGGGAAAACATAGCAGGCCAACCACTGGTCAGCTGCTCTGTGCGCAGCTTGAAGCGTGGGAGGTAGAGGTCTATTACTAAAGCGTGGGAAAAAATCCCACGCGGCGAAAAGAAACAACTTACAACAGATTCCCGCTCGATTGGCGTTCTCATGGCGAAGACCTGGAGACGGAAAATGCAAATCCACATGCTGTTCAAAAGGGCTCTACTGGCAGTCGCCGTTGCAGGCGTGCTGTCGACGGCCATCGTGTTGATTCCAGATTCGATTTCTCATGGCTCCAGCGCGTATGCCAAGGATGGTGGCGGTGGCGGT
>NZ_BQIJ01000022.1:0-79705 GCF_021602465.1 Pseudomonas urethralis | reverse complement strand
CAAACCTGATGCGGGCGCACCGGAAGATCTGCCAGCCTGACCCGAACAGAACCCCACCGACCGCCGCCTGGCGGTATTTTTTTGCCTGGAGAATACCCATGACCCAAACCCAGCCCCGGGGCATCCGAAATCGCAACCCCGGGAATATCGATTTCAACCCGCGCAACGACTGGCAAGGCCAGATCGGCAAGGAACCTGGTGGCCGCTTCGCCATCTTCGACACGCCCGAGAACGGCATTCGCGCTCTGGGCAAGCTGCTCATCAACTACCGCGGCAAGGACGGCATGCCCGGGGTGAGCGGCAAGGGCATCGACACGGTGCTGGAAACCATCAACCGCTGGGCGCCGGGTAACGAGAATGACACCCAGGCCTATGCAGCCGCCGTGGCCAAGCGCATCGGCGTGCGCACCACCGACCCGATCGACATCCGAAACCCGGCCACCCTGAAGGGGATGGTGGTGAGCATCATCATCCACGAGAACGGCGGCAACCCATATCCCCCGGCGATCATCGACGAGGGCGTGCGGAGGGCACTGACATGAAGTCGTGGGCAATCAGATCGTTGATCCTGCTGACGCTGCTCGCGTCCTATTGGGGCGTGTACCAGCACGGCAGGACAGTGGAGCGTGCCGAAGCCGCCCAGGCTTCAGCCGAACGTGACAGCGGAGACCGCCTGGCCGAGGTGATCGGTGAGCGCGGCGCCCGCCAAGAAGAACAACGACGCGCACAGGCGCATGAGGAGGCGAGAGCCCATGCTCAGGAAGAAAGAACGATTGCTGATGGTGGTGCTGCTGGCGCCGATGCTGCTGGCCAGCGGCTGCGCGTCGAAGCTGGAAAGCTCGCCGCCACCGTCAGTTGCCCCAGCACGAATACCGCCGCTGTCGCCCGAGGCCAGGCAGCCACCCGCGCCGCCATGGTGCTCTCCGACCTGCTCGCACGGGCTGATGCTCGAGCGGGAGAGCTGGCGCAAGCTTATGACCGAGCAAGAATAGCGGGCCAGCTCTGTGAGGCGTCCTATAATGCCCTGATCAATTGATGGGGGGGCGAGCGATGCAGCGATCTGTCGGAGAAATCGCCAAGTTCGGCGAACTACGTCTGCGAGAGGCTCTTGAGGCTATCAAGGCGCACAAAGACGCTAAGGACGGGGGCGCACCTACACGAGAGGTTGAGCGCTTGCGGTTGCTGGCTGATGAGCTGTATGAGGCAGTTATTGAGTATCGACTGATGCTCTCGGGAAATTTGAGCGACCCGTCCATAGGTATAGCCGCCCCAGCTTACAAGGAGGAGCAGCAGTGATCGTGGATAAGGTTAGTGTGTCTGGTAATTCGCTGTCTCATTGATCGGAGGGGGAAATGGAGAAGGGCACTTTCATCGGAATGATTGAGGCGGGAGAGCCCCTGGTGAAGGAGGCTCTCGATGCCATGCGTGCTTATTACCAGGCGCAGGATGAAGGAAGACCCGCTGAAGAAGTCGAGCGCCTGCGCCTGCTCGCCGAATCGTTATTCCAGGCCGTATCCGACTATCAGTTGCGGGTCGTGACCAAGGCTAGGGGGAGGGAACTGCCCAAGCTCAACTGAGGTGACTCTGCCTAGGCTAGGCGATACCAAAAAAGCCCAGATTTTCACCTGGGCTTCATGGACTTTTTTGCAGAGACAGCTGGTTCAGATGATACCGTTACGCTTGATTCTCTTAGGCTTGAGCGGCTTGCTCTTCCAGCGGAGAGCCAGGCGCTCGATATCTGCGAAATAACTCGACACTCTGGATCGTTCGCGCACAGCCTCAATGAACGGGAGGGCCTGGGTGTACAGATTGATCAACGTGGTGTTGTGCGTGTAGCGCAGCATCCTCTCGCAATAGATGCCTTCGTCGATGCCGATACTTATACGCTCCCAGTAGTTCAGTACATAGCTGATCTTCTGAGTTTTTTCCTTTTGTGACGCGTGTTTCGCTGCCTCAGCTGGATCAGAAGGCACCTCGCGATTCTTCGGGAAGACGGCCCGAATATTTCCATTTGGATCGTCGTGGAGCTGCCTGATGACTTCATAGCCCTCGCTAAGCTTCTCGTCGCTCCTGCTTCCGAACATAAGGTCAGCGGTCTGCTTTCGTCTGGCGATAATTTTACTGGTGACCACGGATGCAATCGCTGTTGCCAACCCAAGTATCAACAGCACGTTACGCAAAATCTCGGAGCCCAGAGCCTCAAGCACCTGAGGCGTGGTCTGACACACCATATCCATGTGAAATCTCGACGAAAAAAATGGAGACCTTCAGGTCTCCATTCTTGTGGGAGGGGTGAGCAACTGCTTTACAGGCCTTCGTACTCTTCACGCTTGGTCATCACGTTCATACTCATGAGAACTCCTTCAGTTAACCTAGCGGCATCGCTAGCGCTCGCGATTTCATCTTGGTGGCGGCTGACACGTTTGTCAACCTGCTCCGGCAATCCGTCATCGGTCATGCTGTCATAAAGCTGGCATTACCAGCCCAAATCGACCCCTCCAGGCACAAAAAAAGCACTACAAGGTTTCTGTAAGTGCTTGTTTTGTATGGGGTGTTTGGTGGAGCCGGGGGGATTTGAACCCCCGTCCGCCAGTACTCCGCTGTCGGTACTACATGCTTAGCCGTGTCTACTGATTTAATCCGCAGCCGCCCGACGGGCAGGGTGCTTTGGATGAGTTGGGTAAGTTTTAGTCGCTTTGCCCCCAACGTGCTACACGACGATCCTGTTCTGTATGACAATCATTTCGGGTTTACAGGCATCCCCTGATGATTGCTGGAGCCGAAGCTACCAGGAGAGCGGGCTCAGCTGCTTACGCAGCGAGAGCGTAGCCCTCGTAGTTTTCGTCATTGGCAACTATAGAAAGTTGCAACAGTGGATTTACGAGTTCTGTTACCAACTCGGCATGCACCTAGAGTTTCGCTACCGGCGTCGAATCCTGATCGGCCCCACACTAGCTCTTGGCTAACGCACCTTACGGCACGTGAGGCGGAGTATACGCCATTGCGCGGGCGACGTCGACAGCCGGTCCTATCGCCCGCGCTGCGACGGCTCAAGCACCGCTGCCGCCGGCCGTGCCGCTGCCTTTCTCGGTCTTTTCCAGGCGCTCCAGGACCTTGCTGGTGATGGCGATGCAGCCTTTGGTGTCACCTGAAGCCTGGGCGGCCTTGGCTTTGTCGACCTGCTCGGTCAGGGCTTTGTCCAGGCCCTCGGAGGTCGCGCCGGCGGTGGCCATGCTGTCGTCGATCTTCTGCAGGTTGATCGTGCACAGGTCATCGGCGGCGAATACCGGCGAAGCCAGGAGGGTAGCGGCCGCGAAGAGGGCCGAAAGCGCGGTGCCTTTCATGGGAGTCTCCTTTTATGGCCGCTGGGAAGTGGGCCTGTAAAGGTGGACTGTCGGGGTTTGGCGAGGGTTCAATCGGGTGATGGCTTGGTGGCCGGGTGGTGATGGCACGGGCTTCGCCCGTGATCGCGGGTAAACCCGCTCCCACAGGGGCCGCAGCGCGGCCCAGGGGCAGGTCAGATGCTGCGTGGGCGGGTGACGCGGTCTACCAGGTAGACCAGGCCGTGGTAGTCGATGCCGCTGTGGCTGGACAGGCCGATTTCACAGGTGCGGCTGGTGGAGATGCCTTCGCTGCAATGCTGCACTGCGTTCTTCAGGCTGCGCAGTGAGTGAGCGTTGAGCTCGGGTGTGGTGAAGCCCTTGTCGCCAGCGAATCCGCAACAGTGGATGCCTTCCGGAATCACCACCTGCTTGCTGCAACGGCGCGCCAGGTCAATCAATGCCTGGCTTTCGCCCAGATGCTGGGTGCTGCAGGTCACATGCACGGCCACGGGTTCGTCCTGGGGGCTGAACTCCAGTCTGTCGACCAGGTGGGTGCGGATGAAGCGCACCGGGTCATACAGGTCCAGCCGGGTTTCGCCCAGGTCCTGCACCAGGCGCAGGGTGCACGGGCTGGTGTCGCAGTAGATCGGGTCGAGGCCGCCGCGGCTGGCGTGAAGCAGGGCGTTGAGCAGTTCCTGGCGCTTGTGCTCGGCCTGCTCGGGGTAGCCCTTGGAGGCGAACGGCTGGCCGCAGCAGAGGCTGTCGGCGTTGTCCGGAAACACCACTTGGTAACCGGCCTTTTCCAGCAGGGCGCGGGTCTTGTCGAGCAGCGAGCTTTGCTCGCGGTCGGCATAGGCGGGGCCCATCACGCGTGAAACACAGGTGGCAAGGTAGACCACGCGGGGCCGGGCGTCGTTGCTCGCCGGGCCGAAGTCCAGCGTGCGCAGCGGTTGGGGCAGGGCCGGGGTCCACTGTGGCAGGCGGCCTTTGCTGGCCTTGCTCAGGGCTGCACTGAGGCGCCCGAGGCGTGGTGCGCCGAGCAGCTTGCGGGCGCTGTTGGCGGCGGTCAGGGTGAAGCGGGCGCCGCCCAGCGCAGTGTGGAAATGTTCGGCCAGCCAATCGGCGGTCTTGGCATGGTCGGCGGCCTGGCTGCGCAGTTTCTTCACCAGCTCGCCGGTGTTGATGCCGACCGGGCAGCGCTGGGCGCACAGGCCGGTGGCGGCGCAGGTGTCGATGCCTTGGTATTGGTAACTATGCAGCAGCTCGCGGGTGTCGATGCCGGCGCGCTTCTTCGCCTGGATGTCGCGCCACATGACGATGCGCTGGCGTGGGCTGAGGGTCAGGCCCTTGGAGGGGCAGACCGGTTCGCAGAAGCCGCACTCGATGCATTTGTCGACGATCTCGTCAGCGGCGGGCAGCGGTTTGAGGTTTTTCAGGTGGATGTCCGGATCTTCGCTCAGCACCACATCGGGGTTGAGGATGCCGTTGGGGTCGAGCAGGCGCTTGAGTTTCCACATCAGCTGGTAGGCATCAGCGCCCCATTCCAGCGCCACGAACGGCGCCATGTTGCGGCCGGTGCCATGCTCGGCCTTGAGCGAGCCGCCGAACTCGACGGCCACCAGCTGCGCCACGTCGTCCATGAAGGCCTGGTAACGGGCGACTTCCTCGGCGCTGTTGAAGCCCTGGGTGAAGACGAAGTGCAGGTTACCCTCCAGCGCGTGGCCGAAGATGATCGCCTCGTCGTACTGGTGCTTGTCGAACAGCTGGATCAGCCGGTTGACGCCTTCGGCCAGTTGCTCGACGGGGAAGGTGACGTCCTCGATGATCACCGTGGTGCCGGTCTGGCGCACGGCACCGACGGCGGGGAAGGTGTCTTTGCGGATTTTCCACAGCTGGTTGTACACGGCCGGGTCTTCGCTGAAGTCGACCTTTTGCTCCAGCGGGTAATCGGCGATCGAGGCCATCACCCGCTGCAGTTGTTCGTGCAGCAGGCTCTGGCTGGCGGCGCGGGACTCGATCAGCAGGGCGCAGGCGTTGGCTGACAGGGCTTTGACCCACAGCGGCATGCCCGGCATGTTCTGCACCGAACGCAGGCTGCGGCGGTCGAGCAGTTCGACGGCGGACACCGGCTGGCGCTTGAGCACGGTGACGGCGCGGCAGCAGCTTTCCACGCTGGGGAACACCAGCAGGGCGCTGGCCTTGTGCGGATGGTCGGGCACGGTGTTGTAGGTAACGGCGCTGATGAAGCCCAGGGTGCCCTCGGAACCGACCAGCAGGTGCTGCAGGATATCCAGCGGTTGGTCGTAGTCCACCAGTGCGTTGAGCGACAGGCCGGTGGTGTTCTTCAGCCGGTATTTGTGCCGGATGCGGTCGGCCAGTTCGGTGTTGGCGCGGGTTTCGCGGCCCAGGCGCGCCAGCGCTTCGAGCAGTTCGGCGTGGCTGCTTTCAAAGGCGGCGACACTGGCGGGGTCTTCGCTGTCCAGGCGGGTGCCATCAGCCAGCACCAGGCGCAGGCCGGCGAGGGTGTGGTAGGTGTTCTGCGCGGTACCGCAGCACATGCCGCTGGCGTTGTTGGCGACGATGCCGCCGATCTTGCAGGCGTTGATCGAAGCCGGGTCGGGGCCGATCTTGCGCCCGTAGGGGGCCAGCCAGGCGTTGGCCTGGGCGCCGATGACACCGGGTTGCAGGCGGATCTGCTCGCCCTGGCCGCGGATCTCCTTGCCTCCCCAGTTGTCGCCCAGCACGATCAGCACCGAGTCGCTGATGGCCTGGCCGGACAAGCTGGTGCCTGCGGCGCGGAAGGTCACCGGCACGCGATCGCGCTGGGCCAGTTGAATCAGCCCGACCACTTCGTCCTCGGACTCGACGCGCACCACCAGCTTGGGGATCAGCCGATAGAAGCTGGCGTCGGTGCCGAAGGCCAGGGTAGAGGTCGGGTCGTCGAACCGGCGTTCGGCCGGGATAAGGCGCTCGGCATCGCGCAGGAACGCAGCGGGCAGGCTCATGCAATCTCCTCGCGGGGCCGCAGCGTCTGCTGCGCAGCGTGCCCCGGTCATTCAGGCGGTACGGTTGGCAGGCGCTCAGGCGCCCAGTTCGCGGACCAGCGAGTCGCGGGTGATCTCGCTGATCGACTTGGCGCCAGTCAGCACCATGGCCACGCGCATTTCCTTCTCGAACAGTTCGAGCAGGTTCTTCACCCCGGCCTGGCCGTGCACGGCCAGGGCCCACAGGAAGGCGCGGCCAATCAGCACGGTGTCGGCACCCAGGGCGATCATGCGCACCACGTCGAGGCCGCTGCGGATGCCGGAGTCGGCGAGGATCTTCAGGTCGCCTTTGACCGCATCGGCAATCGCCGGCAGGGCGCGGGCGCTCGACAGCACGCCGTCGAGCTGGCGGCCGCCGTGGTTGGAGACAACGATGCCGTCGGCGCCGAACTTGACCGCGTCACGGGCGTCGTCGGCGTCGAGGATGCCCTTGATGATCATCGGGCCATCCCAGAATTCGCGGATCCACTCCAGGTCCTTCCACGAGATCGACGGGTCGAAGTTGTTGCCGAGCCAGCCGATGTAGTCGGCCAGGCCCGTGGGGTTGCCACGGTACTTGGAGATGTTGCCCAGGTCGTGCGGGCGGCCCATCACGCCAACGTCCCACGCCCATTCGGGGTGTGTCATGGCCTGCAGCACGCGGCGCATCGGGCCGTTCGCGCCGCTCATGCCGGAGTGGGCATCGCGGTAGCGGGCACCGGGCACGGGCATGTCGACGGTGAACACCAGGGTCTTCACGCCAGCGGCCTTGGCCCGCTCCAGGGCGTTGCGCATGAAGCCGCGGTCTTTGAGCACGTACAGCTGGAACCACATCGGCCGGTCGATGGCGGGCGCCACTTCTTCGATCCGGCACACCGACACCGTCGACATGGTAAACGGAATGCCGTGGGCCGCTGCTGCACGCGCCGCCTGCACTTCACCGCGGCGGGCGTACATGCCGGTGAGGCCGACCGGGGCCAAGGCCACGGGCATGCTCAGGGTCTCGTCGAACAGCCTGGTTTCCAGGCTCAGCTCGGACATGTTCTTCAGCACGCGCTGGCGCAGGGCGATGCTGGCCAGGTCCGAGACGTTGTGGCGCAGGGTGTGCTCGGCGTAGGCGCCGCCGTCGGCATAGTGGAAGAGGAAAGGAGGCAGCTTGCGTTGGGCCGCGGCGCGATAGTCGGTGGAGGCGGAAATGATCATGGATTCTCGCAGCGTGGGTTGAAGGAGATGCCGGGCGCGCAAGGGCGCCCGGCCCCTTTCACTTTAGTGATGAACCAGCATGCCGGTCAGCCAGTAGGCCTGGATCAGGGTGATCAGGCCGACGATGGTGGCGAAGAACAGGCTGTGCTTGACGGTGAAGCGGAACAGGTCGGATTCCTTGCCGACCAGCCCAGTGGCAGCGCAGGCCACGGCGATCGACTGCGGCGAGATCATCTTGCCGGTCACGCCGCCGCTGGTGTTGGCGGCCACCAGCAGGGTGTCGTTGACCCCGATCTGGTGGGCGGTGGTGGCCTGCAGCGAGCTGAACAGGGCGTTGGACGAGGTGTCGGAACCGGTCAGGAACACGCCCAGCCAGCCGAGGAACGGCGAGAAGAACGGGAACGCGGCGCCGGTGCCGGCCAGGACCAGGGCCATGGTCGAAGACATGCCCGAATAGTTGGTGACGAAGGCGAAGGCCAGCACCATGCCGATCGACAGGATCGGCCAGCGCAGTTCCCAGAGGGTCTCTTTGAAAGTGGTCAGACCAGTTTTTAGATTGATCTTCAACACCCACATGGACACCAGTGCGGAGAGGAAGATCGCGGTGCCGGTGGCCGAAATCGGATCGAGCTTGAACACCGCAGGCATGGCGGTTGGCGCGGTCACGATCGGCGCAGTCTTGATCACCAGCTGGTCAAGGTGCGGGATGGCGAAGTTGAACACGAAATTGTACATCGCGCCGCCGGGGGCGAAGGCCGCTTTGAATGGCTTCAGGGTCCAGAGGGTGACCAGCACGGTGAGGATCAGGAACGGCGACCAGGCCTTGAAGATCTCGCCGAAGCTGTACGGGGTCGGTTGGCTGCCGCTTGGCTGCACCACGGCGGCGCCGACGCTGCCTTTGGCTTCGGCGAACGAGCGCTTGGGCTGCCAGACTTTCAGGAACAGGGTCAGGCAAATCAGGCTGGCCAGGGCCGAGGTGATGTCCGGCAGCTCTGGGCCAATGAAGTTCGAGGTGAAGTACTGGGTCACGGCGAAGCTCAGGCCGGCGACCAGGGCGGCAGGCCAGGTTTCCTTCACGCCGCGCAGGCCGTCCATCATGAACACCAGCCAGAACGGTACGAACAGCGACAGCAGTGGCAGCTGGCGCCCGGTCATGGCGCCGATGTGGAAGGCGTCGATACCGGTGACCTGGCCGGCCACGATGATCGGGATGCCCAGGGCACCGAAGGCTACCGGTGCAGTGTTGGCAATGAGGCACAGGCCGGCGGCGTACAGCGGGTTGAAGCCCAGCCCCACCAGCAATGCGGCGGTAATGGCTACCGGCGCGCCGAAGCCGGCCGCGCCTTCGAGGAAGGCGCCGAAGCAGAAGCCGATCAGCAGCACTTGCAGGCGTTGGTCATCGGTAATCGACAGCACCGAGCTGCGGATCACTTCGAACTGGCCGCTCTTGACCGTGAGTTTGTACAGGAACACCGCGGCAACGATGATCCAGGCAATCGGCCAGAGGCCGTAGAGGAAGCCATACCCTGCGGCAGCGAGGGCCATGTCGACAGGCATCTGGAAGGCAAAGATCGCCACCAGGATCGACAGGGCCAGGGTGATGCTGCCAGCCACGTGGCCTTTGAGGCGGAACACGGCCAAGGCCAGGAAGAAGAACACGATGGGGATGACCGCCGCCAGTGCGGACAGGCCGAGACTACCAAGCGGGGTATAGAGTTGTTGCCAGGTTTGCATATGGGGTGGCCCCTAATTGTTGTTGGTCAGGCACTGGCATTGGATAATTGGTAAGACCAATTTACAATGGCTGGTCGCTAGGTTAAAAGCGCTGTCGTGGGTGTGTCAATTTGTCCCGTGCAAAACTTTGGTCGCGGGTCGATGAACGGGCAGCTGCTCACGGGCGAAAACCGTCGCCTGATGCGTGCTGGCGCAGCGCGGATCGGCGAGAATAGGCGCTCGGCGATCATTGGCCGGGGTTTGTGGAGAGCATGTGATGGTTTTTGATCAGGTCCGCCAACGGCGCCTGTCCGACGACATCGTCGATCGGTTGGAAGGGATGATTCTGGAAGGCACGCTGACCTCTGGGCAGCGGCTGCCGGCCGAGCGCGTCCTGGCCGAGCAGTTCGGTGTGTCGCGCCCGTCACTGCGTGAGGCGATCCAGAAGCTGGTGGCCAAGGGTCTGCTGGTGAGCCGCCAGGGTGGCGGCAATTACGTAGCCGAATCGCTCGGCTCGACCTTCAGCGACCCACTGCTGCAGTTGCTCGAGCATAGCGCCGAAGCGCAGCGCGACCTGCTTGAGTTTCGCCATACCCTGGAGGCGTCATGCGCTTACTACGCAGCCCTGCGTGCCACCGAACCTGATCGTGCGCGGTTGAAAGCGGCGTTCGATGCTCTGCAGGACTGCTATGCGCGGGCTGACGAGGTGACGCGGGCGGAGGAGGGCGCGGCCGACGCGCGCTTCCACCTGGCGATTGCCGAGGCCAGCCATAACGCGGTCTTGCTGCATACGATCCGTGGCTTGTTCGACCTGCTCAAGCGCAATGTGGTGACCAACATCGGTGGCATGTACCAGCAGCGCACGGAGACACGCGACATGCTGATCAGTCAGCACCGCGAGTTGTACCTGGCGATTGTCGAGGGTCGGGCGGAGGAGGCGCGGGAGGTTTCCAGCCGGCACATTCTGTATGTGCAGGAGGTACTGGAAGAGGCGCAGGACGAAGCCCAGCGGGTAGCACGGGCGGAGCGGCGCAACGGGCGTTGAGCCGCTCCCACGGGGGCCGCACCGGGCAGGAATTACTCTTCCTTGCCCTTGTTCCGCACCGCACGCTGCAGCTCGCGGTTGGAGTCGCGTTCGCGCAGGGTGTCGCGCTTGTCGAACTCCTTCTTGCCCTTGCCAAGCGCGATCTCGCACTTGATCAGGTGCTTGCTCCAGTACAGCGCCAAGGCTACACAGGTGTAGCCTTTTTGTGCCACGGCGGCTTCCACGCGCTCGAGCTCGCGCTTGTTCAGCAGCAGCTTGCGGGTGCGCGTGGGGTCGGCGATGACGTGGGTGCTGGCGGTGGTCAGCGGGGTGATGTGGCTGCCGAACAGCCAGGCTTCGCCATCCTTGAGCAGCACGTAGCTGTCGGTCAGGTGCGCCTTGCCGGCCCGCAGGCTCTTTACTTCCCAGCCGGACAGGACCAGCCCGGCCTCGAACTTGTGTTCGATGAAGTAATCGTGTCGCGCCTTTTTGTTTTGCGCGATGGTCCCGGTCGGATGTTTCTTTTGTTTAGCCATAGGGGCGGCATTATAGGCAAGACATCACGTGGTCGGCTATGGGATTTCGGTGTGCTTGAGCCACCGCAATGAATACCGGACAATACAAGGCCTGTTCTCTGCACAGAACCTGTTTTCGGCACGCTGCGAAGCGCCGCCAACCAGCCTTGGAAGTGACGCCTGGATGACTACCCATATTCAACGCTCCGCCCTGCTGCCGTACCCTGCCCAGGCGCTCTACGATCTGGTCAATGACGTGGCCAGCTACCCTGAATTCCTGCCTTGGTGCTCGGCCTCGACGGTGATCGAGGCCAGCGACACGCACATGCGGGCGAAGCTGGAAGTGGCCAAGGGCGGCATGAGCCAGCAGTTCGTCACCCGCAACATATTGGTGCCAGGGCAGTCCATCGAAATGAACCTGGAAGAGGGGCCATTCACGCAGCTGCATGGCCTGTGGGTGTTCAAGCCGCTCGGCGAAAAAGCCTGCAAGATCAGCCTGGACCTGACCTTCGACTACGCCGGTGCGATCGTGCGCGCCACGCTCGGGCCGCTGTTCAACCAGGCGGCCAACACCCTGGTGGATGCGTTCTGCCAGCGTGCCAAGCAGCTCAATGGTTAAGGTCGAAGTGGCCTACGCCACGGCCGAGCGCCAGTGGCTGTTGGCCTGTGAAGTGCCGGATGGGGTGACAGTGCGTGAAGCGTTGCGCCTGTCCGGGATCGCCGGGCAAGTGATTGGGCTGGATATCGCACACTGTCCGGTCGGCATTTTCGGCAAGGTGGTGGCGGATGCGCAGGAGCGCGTAGTCGAGGAGGGGGACCGCCTGGAAATCTACCGGCCTCTGCTGCTCGACCCTGTCGAGGCGCGCAAGCAGCGCGCTGCGAAGGCCAAGCGCTAGCTGAGCTGACGGTAATAAAAAGCCCGGACCATGGTCCGGGCTTTTTCATCTGGCCGGCAATTACTGCGGTGAGGTTTCCAGCGGTGCCGGTGTCGGCACTGGAGTCGTCTCGATGGTGTCGATCTCGCGCTGGATGGACTCTTCCGTCGAGCCTGGCTTGGCCGGCTTCTCTTCCGGCTGCGGCTTGGCCTGCTCTGGCTGGGTGGCCGGGCTGACCGTGGTAGTGTTGCTGCCGCCGAGGATTTCCTGGTCGCGGCTCACGCCTGGCATGAAGTCGCCGGACAGGCTGACCAGTTGGTCGCTGTCGTTGAAGAAGATGCTCATGCGTTCCTGCTGACGTGTGCCGCCACCAGGTTGCAGGCTGTACAGGTAGTCCCAACGATTGGTGTTGAAGGTGTCCTGCAGCAGCGGGTTGCCCATGATAAACCTTACTTGCCGACGGGTCATTCCGGGGCGTAATTGGTCTATCATGTCTTGCGTGACGACATTGCCCTGCTGGATGTCGATTTTGTAAACCCCGGGAAACGAGCAACCGGCGAGTGCGAGCAGTCCCGCGAGGGCGAGGCTGTTTAGCAAGAGCTTGGTGTTTTGCATCGGTGGGCGACTTCCACTATCTTGGCTGGACAACGTAAACCCCGATCATACCCGTATTAAGAGAAGCTGCGAAGCAGCATCGGCGAGAAAGCTGACCATGGTTGAAAATAGCGAATTGCGCAAAGCCGGTCTCAAGGTGACCCTGCCTCGAGTCAAGATCCTTCAGATGCTCGACTCGACCGAGCAACGTCACATGAGCGCCGAGGATGTCTACAAGGCGCTGATGGAGGCTGGCGAGGACGTCGGTCTGGCAACCGTCTATCGCGTACTGACCCAGTTCGAAGCGGCGGGTCTGGTGGTGCGCCACAACTTCGATGGTGGCCACGCGGTGTTCGAGCTGGCTGACGGCGGTCACCACGACCATATGGTCAACGTGGATACCAGTGAAGTTATCGAGTTCATGGATGCCGAGATTGAGCGCCGCCAGAAAGAGATCGTGGCCGAGCACGGCTACGAGCTGGTGGACCACAACCTGGTCCTCTATGTGCGTAAGAAAAAGTAACGATTTAGCGCGGCTTGAATAACAAAGGCGACCTTCTGGTCGCCTTTGTGCTTTCTGAGGCGATCATGCCTTGCCGGAAACCACCATTTTGCGCGCATGGGCCAGGGATTCCTTGGTCAAGTCGATGCCGCCAAGCATGCGCGCCACTTCTTCGACCCGCTCGCGTTTGCCCAGGCTGGCGACTGCGGTGTGGGTGGTGTCGCTGTTGCGTACCTTGTGCACGAACAGATGATGGTGCCCTTGCGCGGCCACTTGCGGCAGGTGGGTCACGGTCAGTACCTGGCCGCGTTCGCCCAGGCGGCGCAGCAACTGGCCGACGATTTCGGCTGTCGGGCCACCGATGCCGACGTCCACTTCGTCGAACACCAGGGTCGGAATGCGCGAGGTCTGCGCTGTGATCACCTGGATCGCCAGGCTGATACGGGAGAGCTCGCCCCCGGATGCCACCTTGGCCAGGCCCTTAAGCGGCTGCCCGGGGTTGGCGCTGACCAGCAATTCGATCTGTTCCAGGCCGTGGGGTGACAGGTCATTGCCTTCGTTGGGGGTAAGTTCGATGCAGAACCGCCCACCCGGCATGCCCAGGCGCTGGATTTCCTGCTCCACGGCGACGGCCAGCTGTTTGGCTGCCTGCTGGCGCAGTGCACTGAGCTCCTGTGCCTTCTCTTTATAGTGCTGGGCATAGGCGCCAAGCTCCTCGGCCAGGCGTTCGATCGACTCGTCGCTGGCGTTCAGGCCTTCGAGTTCATCCATCAGCTGTTGCTGCAAGTGTGGCAGCTCAGTGGGGTGCACGCGGTGCTTGCGCGCCAGGGTGTAGATCGTGTCGAGGCGCTCTTCCAGGGCTTGCAGGCGCATGGGGTCGGCGTCGAAGTTGTCGAGGAAGCGGTTGAGTTCGCCCACCGCTTCTTCTACCTGAATCTGTGCGCTGGCGATCATGTTGGCGGCCTCACCCAGTGCGCGCGGGGCGTTCGTTGCAGCGCCGAGGCGGTTGAGGCTGGCGGTCAGCGCGCTGAGCACATTGCCTGAATCGCTCTCGCTGCACTGGTCGATGACCTGGCGGCAGATGCCGAACAGGGCCTCTGCGTTGGTCAGGTTCTTGTGTTCCTGCTCCAGTTGTTCCAGTTCGTTTTCGCCCAGGCCGAGATTGTCCAGCTCTTCCAGCTGGTAGCTGAGCAGTTGGTGGCGGGCGCGTTGCTCGTCGCCGGAATTGCTCAGCCGCTCGAGCTCCAGGCGGGTCTGGTTCCAGCGTTTGGCGGCAAGCTGCACCTGGCGGGAAAGGTCGATGGCGCCGGCGTATTCGTCCACCAAACGGCGGTGGGTGTCGGTCTTCAACAGTGACTGGTGTTCATGCTGGCTGTGGATGTCGATCAGCAGCTCGCCCAGCGCCTTGAGGTCGCCGAGCGGGCAGGGTGTGCCGTTGATGTAGCCGCGGCTGCGCCCTTCGGCGGTGATGACGCGGCGCAGAATGCACAACCCGTCGTTGTCCAGGTCGCGCTCGGCCAGCCAGGCATGGGCTTCGGGGATGTCCACCAGGTCGAACGTGGCAAGGATGTCTGCCTTGTCGGTGCCGGGGCGCACCACGCCGCTGTCGGCACGGTCGCCCAGGGCCAGGCCGAGGGCGTCGAGCATGATCGATTTGCCCGCACCGGTCTCGCCGGTGATCACCGACATGCCACGGGCGATTTCAAGGTCGAGGTGCTCGACGATGGCGTAGTTGTGAATGGACAGGTGCACCAGCATGGGGGCCGCTCCCGAAGTTCAGGTCTGGTTATTTATACAGTACTTTTTTCAGCCCTGCCAATGCCCTCTGGCGGATTCTGTTGCGACCAGCAAAACCCACGTGCCCCTTGAAGCTGGTTTTTCCGGCCCCATATAGCCGGCAGACACGGCGAGCTTTGCTCGTACAACCGAAATTGCGGAGGAGAGACCCATGGCTGACGAACAGCTGAATGAACAAGACCTTAATGCCGAAGAGGCAGGTGCAGTGGATAACGGCGCCCGCGTTCAGGAGCTCGAGGAGCAGCTGGCCGCCGCCAAGGATCAGTCCCTGCGTGCCGCTGCCGAAGCGCAGAACAGCATTCGTCGCGCCGAGCAGGAAGTCGACAAGGCCCGCAAGTTCGCGCTCGAGAAGTTTGCTGGCGACCTGCTGCCGGTGATCGACAGCCTGGAAATGGCCCTGGCGCACCTCAAGCCCGATGACGAGCAGGTCAAGAGCACGCGTGAGGGCGTCGAGCTGACCCTGAAGATGTTCCAGGACACCCTCAAGCGCTACAACCTCGAAGCCATCGACCCGCACGGTCAGCCGTTCAACCCTGAACACCATCAGGCCATGGCCATGCAGGAAAACGCCGAGGTCGAGCCTAACAGCGTGCTCAACGTGTTCCAGAAGGGCTACCTGCTCAACGGCCGCCTGCTGCGCCCTGCCATGGTGGTGGTCAGCAAGGCACCAGCGGCACCGCAACCTTCTATCGATGAGAAGGCTTGAAATCCTCCGGGGCATCCCCATCTAGGTGTCAAGCGTTCAAGTATTACTGCAGTTGGCCACGACCGTAGCCGCTGCCGCCAAATTCAAGTTTCGGGAGAGTAAACATGGGCAAAATCATCGGTATCGACCTGGGGACCACCAACTCGTGCGTCTCCATTCTGGAAAACGGTAACGTCAAGGTCATCGAAAACGCCGAAGGCGCGCGTACTACCCCTTCGATCGTGGCCTACGCCAACGACGGTGAAATCCTGGTTGGCCAGTCGGCCAAGCGCCAGGCCGTCACCAACCCGCACAACACCCTGTTCGCAGTGAAGCGCCTGATTGGCCGTCGCTTCGAAGAAGATGTCGTGCAAAAAGACATCAAGCTGGTTCCCTACAAGATCGTCAAAGCCAATAACGGTGACGCCTGGGTTGAAGCCAGCGGCAAGGAAATGGCGCCTCCGCAGATCAGCGCCGAAGTACTGAAGAAAATGAAGAAGACCGCCGAAGACTACCTCGGCGAGGCCGTGACCGAAGCGGTGATCACCGTTCCGGCCTACTTCAACGACAGTCAGCGTCAGGCCACCAAGGACGCCGGCCGTATCGCTGGCCTGGACGTAAAACGTATCATCAACGAGCCGACCGCCGCTGCACTGGCCTATGGCATGGACAAGGCCAAGGGCGACCACACCGTCATCGTTTATGACCTGGGTGGTGGTACCTTCGACGTTTCGGTCATCGAAATCGCCGAAGTCGACGGTGAGCACCAGTTCGAAGTACTGGCCACCAACGGCGACACCTTCCTGGGTGGCGAAGACTTCGACATGCGCCTGATCGACTACCTCGTCGACGAGTTCAAGAAAGAGTCCGGCATGGACCTGAAGAACGATCCGCTGGCCCTGCAGCGTCTGAAAGAAGCTGCTGAGAAGGCCAAGATCGAGCTGTCCTCGGCGCAGTCGACCGATGTCAACCTGCCGTACATCACTGCAGACGCCACCGGTCCTAAGCACCTGAACGTGAAGATTTCCCGCGCCAAGCTGGAGTCGCTGGTCGAAGACCTGGTCAAACGCACCATCGAGCCTTGCCGCATCGCCCTGAAAGACGCCGGCATCGACGCCAGCAAGATCGACGACGTGATCCTGGTCGGTGGCCAGACCCGTATGCCGATGGTGCAGAAGGCCGTCGCCGACTTCTTCGGTAAAGAAGCGCGCAAGGACGTCAACCCGGACGAAGCCGTGGCCATGGGTGCTGCCATTCAGGGCGCCGTGCTGGCCGGTGACGTGAAGGACGTGCTGCTGCTGGACGTCAGCCCGCTGACCCTGGGTATCGAAACCATGGGCGGCGTGATGACCGCGCTGATCGAGAAGAACACCACCATTCCGACCAAGAAGTCGCAGGTGTTCTCGACCGCCGACGACAACCAGAGCGCCGTGACCATTCACGTGCTGCAAGGCGAGCGCAAGCAGGCGGCGCAGAACAAGTCGCTGGGCAAGTTCGACCTGGCCGAGATTCCGCCAGCGCCTCGCGGCGTACCGCAAATCGAAGTGACCTTCGACATCGACGCCAACGGCATCCTGCACGTGGGCGCCAAGGACAAGGCCACCGGCAAGACCCAGTCGATCGTGATCAAGGCCAACTCCGGCCTGTCTGACGAAGAAATCGAGCGCATGGTGCGTGACGCCGAGGCCAACGCCGAGGAAGACCGCAAGTTCGAAGAGCTGGCCACTGCCCGTAACCAGGGTGATGCGCTGGTGCACTCGACCCGCAAGATGGTTGCAGACGCCGGTGACAAGGTTACTGCTGAAGAGAAGGCCGCGATCGAAGCTGCCGTGGTTGCCCTGGAAGCCGCTGTCAAAGGCGACGACAAGGCCGCGATCGACGCCAAGGTCGAAGAACTGTCCAAGGTATCGGCTCCGGTTGCTCAGAAGATGTATGCCGAGCAGCAGGCCGAACAGCCTCAGGGTGGCGCACAGCAAGCCGAGCCGGAAGCCAAGCACGATGACGTGGTTGACGCCGAGTTCGAAGAAGTGAAAGGCGACGACAAGAAGTAATCGTTGCCTGCTGTCGACCCGTTCACTGGTGGGTGCCGGTGAGCTGGTAGGATGTCGCCGCGCGGGGGCTTGCTCCCGCGTTGGCGTATCTGGAATTCGAGATTTTTAACAGCATTTGTCGGGGCCATTCGTGGTGTGCAGGCAGGTGCTGATGGCGCGGCGCAGATGCCTGACGCCCAACAAGGTGCAAATGACCTATGTCCAAGCGTGATTATTATGAGGTCCTGGGTGTCGAGCGCGGCGCCAGCGAAGCTGACCTCAAGAAGGCTTACCGCCGACTGGCGATGAAGTACCACCCGGACCGCAATCCGGGCGATAAAGAGTCGGAAGACAAGTTCAAGGAGGCCAACGAGGCCTACGAAGTACTGTCCGATGCGAACAAGCGTGCGGCGTTCGACCAGTACGGTCATGCCGGCGTCGACCCCAGCATGGGTGGCGGTGGTGCCGGTTTCGGCGGTGCCAACTTCTCCGACATTTTTGGCGACGTTTTCAGCGACTTCTTCGGCGGCGGCCGCGGTGGTGGACGTGGCGGTGCCCAGCGCGGCAGCGACCTGCGCTACACCCTGGAGCTGAACCTGGAAGAAGCGGTGCGCGGCACCACGGTCAGTATTCGCGTGCCGACCCTGGTCAACTGCAAGCCGTGCGACGGCTCCGGCGCCAAGAAGGGGTCGACCCCGTCGACTTGCCCGACCTGCGGTGGCATCGGCCAGGTGCGCATGCAGCAAGGCTTCTTCTCGGTGCAGCAGACCTGCCCACGCTGCCACGGCCAGGGCAAGATCATCACCGACCCCTGCACCTCGTGCCATGGCGAGGGCCGTGTCGAGGAATACAAGACCCTGTCGGTCAAAGTGCCGGCGGGCGTCGATACCGGCGACCGCATCCGTCTGTCCGGCGAGGGCGAGGCGGGCACCCATGGTGGTCCGACTGGCGATCTGTATGTAGTGATCAACGTGCGCGAGCACGAGATCTTCCAGCGTGACGGCAAGCACCTCTATTGCGAAGTGCCGATCAGCTACACCGATGCCGCACTCGGTGGCGAGCTGGAAGTGCCGACCCTCGATGGTCGCGTGAAGCTCAAGATTCCGGAAGGTACCCAGACCGGCAAGCAGTTCCGCTTGCGTGGCAAGGGTGTCGCCCCGGTTCGCGGTGGTGGTGCCGGTGACCTGCTGTGCCGCGTAGCGGTTGAGACCCCGGTCAACCTGACCCGTCGCCAGCGCGAATTGCTCGAAGAGCTGCGCAGCTCGCTGGAAGGTGACAACTCGCCCAAGGCCAGCGGCTGGTTCGATGGTGTTAAGCGCTTCTTCGGCGATCTCTGACAAGGAAAATGGCTATGCGACGTATTGCAGTGATGGGTGCGGCGGGGCGGATGGGCAAGACCCTCATCGAAGCCGTTCAGCAAACCCCGGGTGCGGGGCTGACGGCGGCGATCGATCGGCCGGACAGCTCGCTGGTCGGGGCGGATGCCGGCGAGCTGGCAGCGCTCGGTCGTATCGGTGTACTGCTGTCGGACGACCTGTCCAAGGTTGCCGACGAATTCGACGTGCTGATCGACTTCACTCACCCGTCGGTGACGCTGAAGAACCTGGCGTTCTGCCGCAAGCACGGCAAGGCGATGATCATCGGTACCACCGGCTTTACCGCCGAGGAGAAGCAACTGCTTGCCGAAGCGGGCAAAGACATCCCGATCGTGTTTGCCGCCAACTTCAGCGTGGGTGTCAATCTCAGCCTCAAGCTGTTGGACATGGCTGCGCGGGTATTGGGTGACGATGTCGACATCGAGATCATCGAGGCGCACCACCGGCACAAGGTCGATGCTCCGTCGGGGACCGCGCTGCGCATGGGCGAAGTGGTTGCCAATGCGCTGGGGCGCGATCTGCAGGAAGTGGCGGTGTATGGCCGTGAAGGCCAGACTGGCGCGCGTGATCGCCAGACCATCGGCTTTGCCACCGTGCGTGCCGGCGATGTGGTCGGTGATCACACCGTGCTGTTTGCCGCTGAGGGCGAGCGCCTGGAAATCACCCACAAGGCCTCCAGCCGTATGACCTTCGCCAAGGGCGCGGTGCGAGCGGCGCTGTGGCTCGATGGGCGCGAGCCGGGCCTGTACGACATGCAGGATGTGCTCGAGCTGCGCTGATCAGTTCGGGCGCGCTGCGCCCTCTGTCGCATTGATGTGTTTTAGAGGCACATATGCGGTAGACCGAAAACGCACTTTTCTGTAAGCTACAGCTTTAGTGTGTCCACTAAAAGCGCGCAGCGAATTGAATTCAGCACATGAAAGCGGGGTGACGTGTCCATACGTCACTCCGCTTTTTTGCAACCTGCGATCGCCCTTTCATGCTTGACTTACGGGAGGTCTTCTTGACAAAGCCAGCCATACTCGCCCTTGCCGACGGCAGTATTTTCCGCGGTGAAGCCATCGGTGCCGACGGTCAGACCGTTGGTGAGGTGGTATTCAACACCGCTATGACCGGCTACCAGGAAATCCTTACAGACCCTTCCTACGCGCAGCAAATCGTTACCCTGACCTACCCGCACATCGGCAACACCGGCACTACGCCGGAAGATGCCGAGTCGAACCGTGTCTGGTCCGCTGGCCTGGTTATCCGCGACCTGCCGCTGCTGGCCAGCAACTGGCGTAATACCCAGTCGCTGCCTGAGTACCTCAAGGCCAACAACGTCGTCGCCATCGCCGGTATCGACACCCGTCGCCTGACCCGTATCTTGCGCGAAAAAGGCGCTCAGAACGGCTGCATCCTGGCGGGTGACAACATCAGCGAAGAAGCCGCCATCGCTGCCGCCCGTGGCTTCCCTGGCCTGAAGGGCATGGACCTGGCCAAGGTCGTCTCCACCAAGGAACGCTACGAGTGGCGCTCCAGCGTTTGGGAGCTGAAGACCGATAGCCACCCGACCATCGACGCTGCCGACCTGCCGTACCACGTGGTCGCCTTCGACTACGGCGTCAAGCTGAACATCCTGCGCATGCTGGTCGCCCGCGGCTGCCGCGTGACCGTGGTGCCTGCCCAGACCCCGGCCAGCGAAGTGCTGGCACTGAATCCGGATGGTGTGTTCCTGTCCAACGGCCCTGGTGATCCGGAGCCATGCGACTATGCGATCCAGGCGATCAAGGAAATCCTCGAAACCGAGATTCCGGTATTCGGCATCTGCCTCGGTCACCAGTTGCTGGCCCTGGCCTCCGGCGCCAAGACCGTGAAGATGGGCCATGGCCACCACGGTGCCAACCACCCGGTCCAGGACCTGGACACCGGCGTGGTCATGATCACCAGCCAGAACCACGGCTTCGCCGTTGACGAAGCCACCCTGCCGGGCAATGTCCGCGCCATCCACAAGTCGCTGTTCGACGGCACCCTGCAGGGTATCGAGCGCACCGACAAGAGCGCGTTCAGCTTCCAGGGTCACCCTGAAGCGAGCCCAGGCCCGACCGACGTCGCGCCACTGTTCGATCGTTTCACCGATGCCATGGCCAAGCGCCGCTGAGCATCCTGCATCAAGGCCCCGGGCCGGCTCATGCCGCGCCCGGAAGCGCCTGACCCAGATTGTTCAAGACGGCTTGCCGACTGACCCGCGGATTTGAGTGACAACCATGCCAAAACGTACAGACATCAAAAGCATCCTGATTCTCGGCGCTGGCCCGATCGTGATCGGCCAGGCCTGCGAATTCGACTATTCCGGCGCCCAGGCCTGTAAAGCCCTGCGCGAGGAAGGTTTCCGCGTCATCCTGGTGAACTCCAACCCGGCCACCATCATGACCGACCCGGCCATGGCCGACGCCACCTACATCGAGCCGATCAAGTGGCAGTCGGTGGCCAAGATCATCGAGAAAGAGCGCCCGGACGCGGTTCTGCCGACCATGGGTGGCCAGACTGCATTGAACTGCGCCCTGGACCTGGAGCGCCACGGCGTGCTGGAAAAGTTCGGCGTAGAGATGATCGGCGCCAACGCCGACACCATCGACAAGGCTGAAGACCGTTCGCGCTTCGACAAGGCCATGAAGGACATCGGCCTGGAGTGCCCGCGCTCCGGTATCGCCCACAGCATGGAAGAGGCCAATGCAGTGCTCGAGAAGCTCGGCTTCCCGTGCATCATTCGTCCATCGTTCACCATGGGTGGCACTGGCGGCGGTATCGCCTACAACCGCGAAGAATTCGAAGAAATCTGCACCCGTGGCCTGGACCTGTCGCCGACCAAGGAACTGCTGATCGACGAATCGCTGATCGGCTGGAAGGAATACGAGATGGAGGTGGTCCGTGACAAGAAGGACAACTGCATCATCGTTTGCTCCATCGAGAACTTCGACCCGATGGGCGTGCACACCGGTGACTCGATCACCGTGGCGCCGGCGCAGACCCTGACCGACAAGGAATACCAGATCATGCGCAACGCCTCGCTGGCGGTGCTGCGTGAAATTGGCGTGGAAACCGGCGGCTCCAACGTGCAGTTCGGTATCTGCCCGAACACTGGCCGCATGGTCGTGATCGAGATGAACCCGCGTGTTTCGCGTTCGTCCGCCCTGGCTTCCAAGGCCACCGGCTTCCCGATCGCCAAGATCGCCGCCAAGCTGGCCATTGGTTACACCCTCGACGAGCTGCAGAACGACATCACCGGCGGCCGCACCCCGGCGTCCTTCGAGCCGTCGATCGACTACGTCGTGACCAAGCTGCCACGCTTCGCCTTCGAGAAATTCCCGAAAGCCGACGCCCGCCTGACCACCCAGATGAAGTCGGTGGGTGAAGTCATGGCCATCGGCCGCACCTTCCAGGAGTCCCTGCAGAAAGCCCTGCGCGGTCTGGAAGTCGGCGCCTGCGGCCTCGACCCTAAAGTCGACCTGGCCAGCCCGGAAGCCGCCGGCATCCTCAAGCGCGAACTGACCGTGCCGGGCGCCGAGCGCATCTGGTACGTGGCTGACGCCATGCGTTCGGGCATGACCTGTGAGGAGATCTTCGCACTGACCGGCATCGACATGTGGTTCCTGGTGCAGATGGAAGACCTGATCAAGGAAGAAGAGAAGGTCAAGACCCTGGCGCTGTCGTCGATCGACAAAGACTACATGCTGCGCCTCAAGCGCAAGGGCTTCTCGGACCAGCGCCTGGCCAAGCTGCTGGGCATCACCGACAAGAACCTGCGTCGTCACCGCCACAAGCTGGAAGTGTTCCCGGTGTACAAGCGCGTCGACACCTGCGCCGCCGAGTTCGCCACCGACACCGCCTACCTGTACTCGACCTACGAGGAAGAGTGCGAGGCCAACCCGTCGACCCGCGACAAGATCATGATCCTGGGTGGCGGCCCGAACCGTATCGGCCAAGGTATCGAGTTCGACTACTGCTGCGTACACGCTGCACTGGCGCTGCGTGAAGACGGTTACGAGACCATCATGGTCAACTGCAACCCGGAAACCGTCTCCACCGACTACGACACCTCCGACCGCCTGTACTTCGAGCCGCTGACCCTGGAAGACGTGCTGGAAGTCTGCCGCGTCGAGAAGCCGAAGGGTGTCATCGTTCACTACGGCGGCCAGACCCCGCTGAAACTGGCTCGCGCCCTGGAAGAAGCCGGCGTACCGATCATCGGTACCAGCCCGGACGCCATTGACCGTGCCGAAGACCGTGAGCGCTTCCAGCAGATGGTTCAGCGCCTGAGCCTGCTGCAGCCGCCAAACGCCACCGTGCGCAGTGAAGAGGAAGCCATCAGCGCTGCGGGTGGCATCGGTTACCCACTGGTCGTGCGCCCATCCTATGTGCTGGGTGGTCGCGCCATGGAGATCGTCTACGAGCTGGACGAGCTCAAGCGCTATCTGCGTGAAGCCGTGCAGGTTTCCAACGACAGCCCGGTACTGCTCGACCACTTCCTCAATTGCGCCATCGAGATGGATGTGGATGCAGTCTGCGACGGCACCGACGTGGTGATCGGCGCGATCATGCAGCACATCGAGCAGGCCGGCGTTCACTCCGGTGACTCGGCGTGCTCGCTGCCGCCGTACTCGCTGAGCAAGGAAGTGCAGGACGAAGTCCGCGTACAGGTCAAGAAAATGGCCCTGGAGCTGGGCGTCGTCGGCCTGATGAACGTGCAGCTGGCCCTGCAGGGCGACAAGATCTACGTGATCGAAGTCAACCCGCGCGCCTCGCGTACCGTACCGTTCGTGTCCAAGTGCATCGGCACCTCCCTGGCCATGATCGCTGCACGCGTGATGGCCGGCAAAACCCTGAAAGAACTGGGCTTCACCCAGGAAATCATCCCGAACTTCTACAGCGTCAAGGAAGCCGTCTTCCCGTTCGCCAAGTTCCCAGGGGTTGACCCGATCCTCGGCCCTGAGATGAAATCGACCGGTGAAGTCATGGGTGTCGGTGACAGCTTCGGTGAAGCGTTCGCCAAGGCCCAGATGGGGGCCAGCGAAGTGCTGCCGACCGGCGGTACTGCGTTCATCAGCGTGCGTGACGACGACAAGCCGCAAGTGGCTGGCGTTGCCCGCGATCTGATCGCCCTGGGCTTCGAAGTGGTTGCAACTGCAGGCACCGCCAAGGTCATCGAAGCGGCAGGCCTGAAAGTGCGCCGTGTGAACAAGGTGACCGAAGGGCGTCCGCACGTGGTCGACATGATCAAGAACGACGAAGTGTCGTTGATCATCAACACCACCGAAGGTCGCCAGTCGATCGCCGATTCCTACTCGATTCGTCGCAATGCGCTGCAGCACAAGATCTACTGCACCACTACCATTGCGGCTGGTGAAGCCATCTGCGAGGCGCTGAAATTCGGTCCCGAGAAGACTGTTCGTCGCCTGCAGGATCTGCATGCAGGACTCAAAGCATGAGCATTACCAAGTACCCGATGACCGTCCAGGGCGCCCGCGCCCTGGAAGAGGAGCTGGCCTTCCTGAGCAAGACCGAGCGCCCACGCCTGAGCCAGGCCATTGGCGAAGCGCGTGAGCTGGGCGACCTCAAGGAAAACGCTGAATACCACGCGGCCCGTGAGGAGCAGGGCATGGTCGAAGCGCGCATCCGTGATATCGAAGGCCGTCTGCAGAACTCGGTGGTGATCGATGTCACCACCATCGCCCACACCGGCAAAGTGATTTTCGGCACCACCGTGGTGCTGGCGAACACCGAGACCGATGACGAAGTGACCTACCAGATCGTTGGCGAAGATGAAGCTGACGTGAAAATAGGCAAGCTTTCGAGCAGCGCACCGATCGCCCGTGCCATCATTGGCAAGGAAGAAGGTGACACCGTGGTGGTGAAGACGCCAAGCGGTACGGTCGAGTACGAGATTGTCGAAGTCAAACACATCTGACCGGCGCCTGCGGGCGCCATCCCTCGAGGGGATTCTATGGCAACTGGCCCAGGTTTTCTGGGTCGGTGGCTTATGGGTGTTCCATGTAGGGCTGGTGCCGGCGCTGAAAGTCAGTGGCCTGGCGCCTTTGCTGGTGCAGGACGTCGCCGGGCAGATCGACCGCTGGTTGATCGGTGTGGCGTTGCTTGGCTTGTTGACCCAGCTGGCGGTGCTGGCGAGGGTGGACGGCCTGGTGGCCTGGTGGCGGCAGTTTCGTGGCCAGATGCTGTTGTTGGGCTTCGCAGCCTGCGTGGGGTATTACACCTTGCGCTACGGCATCTCGGTCGGCGAGCGCTGGCAGATGTTCTGTTTTCTCGTGTTGGGCTTCTCCGGCATCGTGCTGGTGGCCCAACCGGTCCCGGTCAGGGCGCGCCGCTAGCCGGTATGGAGCCTTGTGGGAGCGGCCTCGTGTCGCGAAAGGGTCGCGAAGCGACCCCAGGATGTCAGCTTTATCGCAAATACCGCAGGGGCTGCTTTGCAGCCCTTTCGCGACGCAAGGCCGCTCCCACACCCGTCACTTGTAACGGTGGATGTTGGACAACTGCTTGTTCGGCTGCGGATTCTTGCGATAGATCAGTGCCTTCTTGCCGATGGTCTGTACCAGTTCGGCGCGGCCGGCCTTGCACAGTTCGGCAATGACGACGGCGCGCTCTTCGCGATCTTCCGAGCGGATTTCGACCTTGATCAGTTCGTGATCGACCAGCGCGCGCTCCAGTTCGGCGATCACGCCTTCGTTCAAGCCGTTGCCAGCTACGATCAGGACCGGCTTCAGGTCATGACCAATGGACTTGTATTGCTTCTTCTGCTCGTTATTGAGCGGCATAATCTGACCCTTTCCGTCTGATTCTGTAAAATTGACCGGCATTTTACCCGAGGGCCACCGGCTCCGCCCAGTCAATCACGACGCATATCATCGAGGTGCCCCGTGGTACAACGTTCCAAAAGCAGCGCAAACTGGCTGCGAGAGCATTTCAACGATCCTTTTGTGAAGCAAGCGCAGAAGGATGGCTACCGCTCGCGTGCGAGCTACAAACTGCTGGAGATCCAGGAGAAAGACCGCCTGATCCGTCCTGGCATGAGTGTGATCGACCTCGGCGCGGCCCCTGGAGGCTGGTCGCAGGTGACCAGTCGTCTGATTGGTGGCCAGGGTCGCTTGATCGCCTCTGACATCCTGGAGATGGACTCGATCCCCGACGTGACCTTCATTCAGGGCGACTTCACCCAGGATGAAGTGCTGCAGCAGATTCTGCAGGCGGTCGGTGATTCGCACGTAGACCTTGTGATTTCCGACATGGCCCCCAATATGAGTGGTACGCCCGCGGTGGATATGCCGCGAGCCATGTTTCTCTGCGAGCTGGCCCTGGACCTGGCGACCCGCGTGCTCAAGCCGGGCGGGGACTTCCTGATCAAGATCTTCCAGGGCGAAGGTTTCGACATGTACCTCAAGGACGTGCGCAGCAAATTCGACAAGGTGCAGATGCGCAAGCCGTCGTCCTCGCGGGACCGGTCCCGCGAACAGTACCTGCTGGGCAGGGGTTTCAAAGGAGCATGAGGCGTATTGCGGGGTGGCTGATAGTTAATTCCAATCGGCTGCCCCGTCTGGATTGTCCGAACTTCGTGTAGTCTAGGTTTCACAAAGGGTTACAGACGGTGCCTGCGGATGCGTAGGTAATGTAGTAAGTTAGGGCGATGAATATCATGCGAGGCACGGCTGCGTCGTGCGCCGGCCTCAGAGGGTAGCGAATTGAACGACATGGCAAAGAATCTGATCCTGTGGTTGATCATCGCAGCTGTCCTGGTGACGGTGATGAACAACTTCTCCAGCCCTAACGAGCCGCAGACCCTCAACTATTCCGACTTCATCCAGCAGGTCAAGGATGGCAAGGTCGAGCGTGTGACCGTCGATGGCTACATCATTACCGGCAAGCGCGCCGACGGCGACAACTTCAAGACCGTGCGCCCGGCCATTACCGACAACGGCCTGATCGGCGACCTGGTCGACAACCATGTAGTCATCGAAGGCAAGCAGCCGGAACAGCAGAGCATCTGGACTCAGCTGCTGGTGGCAAGCTTCCCGATCCTCGTGATCATCGCCGTGTTCATGTTCTTCATGCGCCAGATGCAAGGTGGTGCAGGGGGCAAGGGCGGGCCGATGAGCTTCGGCAAGAGCAAGGCGCGCCTGCTTTCCGAAGACCAGGTCAAGACCACCCTGGCTGACGTCGCCGGTTGCGACGAGGCCAAGGAAGAGGTCGGCGAACTGGTCGAATTCCTGCGCGACCCGGGCAAGTTCCAGCGTCTGGGCGGTCGTATCCCGCGCGGCGTGCTGATGGTCGGCCCGCCAGGTACCGGTAAGACCCTGCTGGCCAAAGCTATTGCCGGTGAAGCCAAGGTACCGTTCTTCACCATCTCCGGTTCCGACTTCGTCGAGATGTTCGTCGGTGTAGGTGCAAGCCGGGTGCGTGACATGTTCGAGCAGGCCAAGAAGCATGCTCCGTGCATCATCTTCATCGATGAGATCGACGCTGTTGGTCGCCACCGTGGCGCCGGCATGGGCGGTGGTCACGACGAGCGCGAGCAGACCCTCAACCAGTTGCTGGTTGAAATGGACGGCTTCGAAATGAACGATGGCATCATCGTCATTGCCGCTACCAACCGCCCGGACGTGCTCGACCCTGCGCTGCTGCGCCCTGGTCGCTTCGACCGTCAGGTCGTGGTCGGTCTGCCGGATATCCGTGGCCGTGAGCAAATTCTCAAGGTGCACATGCGCAAGGTGCCGGTCGGCGAAAACGTCAATCCGGCCGTCATTGCCCGTGGTACCCCAGGCTTCTCGGGTGCCGACCTGGCCAACCTGGTCAACGAGGCTTCGCTGTTCGCCGCTCGCGCCAACAAGCGCCTGGTCGAAATGAAAGAGTTCGAACTGGCCAAGGACAAGATCATGATGGGTGCCGAGCGCAAGACCATGGTCATGTCCGAGAAGGAAAAGAGGAACACCGCCTATCACGAGGCCGGTCACGCCATTGTCGGTCGCCTGGTGCCTGAGCACGATCCGGTCTACAAGGTTTCGATCATACCCCGTGGTCGTGCCTTGGGTGTCACCATGTTCCTGCCGGAGGAAGACCGCTACAGCCTGTCCAAGCGTGCGCTGATCAGCCAGATCTGCTCGCTGTACGGTGGTCGGATCGCCGAGGAGATGACCTTGGGCTTCGATGGCGTTACCACCGGTGCGTCCAACGACATCATGCGAGCCAGCCAGATCGCTCGCAACATGGTCACCAAGTGGGGGCTGTCGGAAAAACTCGGTCCGCTGATGTACGCCGAAGAGGAAGGCGAGGTATTCCTCGGTCGCAGTGCCGCCAGCCAGCACGCCAGCGTTTCTGGCGAGACGGCCAAGCTGATCGACTCCGAAGTGCGCAGCATCATCGACCAGTGCTACGCCACTGCCAAGCAGTTGCTGATCGACAACCGCGACAAACTAGAGGCGATGACCGAAGCCTTGATGAAGTACGAGACCATTGATGCCGATCAGATCGACGACATCATGGCTGGCCGTACGCCGCGTGAGCCCCGTGATTGGGATGATGACAAGGATTCGGGCGCGCCGACTGCCCAGAATGATCGCCCGGAATCGCCGATCGGCGGCCCCGCAGCTCAACACTAAGGGCAGCTATGAGCTCAGTGCAGTACCCGACCCGGTTGCCTTGCGGCAACCGGGTTCTTGATCTCTCCCGTACCCATGTCATGGGTATCCTCAATGTCACTCCCGACTCCTTCTCCGATGGCGGGCGCTTCAGTCAGCGCGACGAAGCGTTGCGCCATGCCGAGGCGATGATCGCGGCAGGGGCCACGTTGATCGACATCGGTGGAGAATCGACCCGCCCCGGTGCGCGTGCGGTTTCGGTCACCGAAGAGATCGAGCGCGTGGCGCCGATGGTCGAGGCCATCAACAGTCGCTTCGACGTGGTCATCTCGGTCGATACCTCAACGCCGGCGGTCATTCGCGAGTCGGCGCGGTTGGGTGCCGGCCTGATCAACGACGTGCGTGCGCTGGAGCGCGATGGCGCCCTGGATGCGGCGGGGGACACCGGCTTGCCGGTTTGTCTGATGCACATGCGCGGTGAACCCGGGAACATGCAGGACGATCCGTATTACGACGATGTGACTGCCGACGTAACGCGCTATCTTGAACAGCGGATGGCCGCTTGCGCAGCGGTGGGTATCCCCGCCGAACGCATCATTCTTGACCCAGGCTTCGGTTTCGCCAAGACACTCGCGCACAACCTCAGCTTGTTCAAACACATGGAAGCGCTCTATCGCCTGGGGCGCCCGCTGCTGGTGGGCGTTTCGCGCAAGAGCATGATCGGCCTGACGCTGAATCGTCCGGTCGGTGAGCGACTGTATGGCAGCCTCGCGCTGGCGGCTCTGGCCATGACCAAGGGCGCCAGCATCCTGCGCGTCCATGACGTGGCCGAGACCGTCGACGTGGTGCGCATGATTGCCGCAGTACAGAACGCCGAATAAGAACATTGGAGTCCCTATGAGCAGAAAATATTTTGGTACCGACGGTATTCGTGGCCGCGTCGGCGAATACCCGATCACGCCGGACTTCATGCTGAAGCTGGGCTGGGCGGCTGGCATGGCCTTCCGCAAGCAAGGCAATTGCCGTGTACTGGTGGGCAAGGACACGCGTATTTCCGGTTACATGTTTGAATCCGCGCTCGAGGCCGGCTTGTCTGCAGCCGGTGCTGACGTCATGCTGCTCGGGCCTATGCCGACGCCGGCCATCGCTTACCTGACCCGTACTTTCCATGCTGAAGCAGGCATTGTCATCAGTGCCTCGCACAACCCGCATGACGACAACGGCATCAAGTTCTTCTCCGGGCAGGGCACCAAGCTGCCCGACGAAGTCGAGCTGATGATCGAGGAGTTGCTCGATCAGCCGATGACCGTGGTCGAATCGAGCAAGCTGGGCAAGGTTTCCCGCATCAACGACGCGGCTGGCCGCTACATCGAGTTCTGCAAGAGCAGCGTGCCGAGCAGCACCAGCTTCGAAGGCCTCAAGCTGGTGGTCGACTGCGCTCACGGTGCCACCTACAAGGTTGCCCCGAGCGTGTTCCGTGAATTGGGTGCCGACGTGACCGTGCTGCATGCGCAGCCGGACGGCCTTAACATCAACGAGGGCTGCGGCTCGACCCATATTGAGTCGCTGCAGGCTGCCGTACTGGTAGGGCATGCCGACCTGGGCATTGCCTTCGACGGCGATGGCGACCGGGTATTGATGGTCGACCACACCGGCGCCATCGTCGACGGCGACGAGTTGCTGTTCATCATCGCTCGTGACTTGCAGGAGCGTGGCAAGCTGCAAGGCGGCGTGGTCGGCACACTGATGAGCAACCTGGGCCTCGAGCTTGCGCTCAAGGATCTGGATATTCCGTTCGTGCGGGCAAAGGTCGGCGATCGCTATGTAATGGCAGAACTGCTCGAGCGCGATTGGTTGCTCGGGGGTGAAAACTCCGGGCACGTGGTGTGCTGTAACCACACCACCACCGGTGACGCGATCATTGCTGCCCTGCAGGTGCTGATGGCGCTCAAGCGTCGTGGCGAAACCCTGGCGCAGGCGCGTCAAGCCCTGCGCAAATGTCCGCAGGTCCTGATCAACGTGCGTTTCGGTGCGAGCAAGGTGGACCCGCTGGAGCATCCGGCCGTCAAGGAAGCCAGCGCCAAGGTCACCGAGGCCATGGCGGGGCGTGGGCGTGTGCTGCTGCGCAAATCCGGCACCGAGCCCTTGGTGCGGGTAATGGTCGAAGGTGACGACGAAAACCAGGTGCGTGGTCATGCCGAAGCCCTGGCCAAGCTGGTCGCAGAAGTTTGTGCCTGAAAGAGGCTTGCCAGCGCAGATCGGGTTGGGTAAGATCTGCGCCCACTTTGACCGACGAGGTAAAGCATGCGTCGCCCCATGGTAGCTGGTAACTGGAAGATGCACGGTACCCGCGCCAGCGTCGCTGAGCTGATCCTGGGCCTGGGCAATATGTCCGTGCCAAGCGGTGTTGAAGTCGCGGTGTTTCCGCCGACGCTGTTCATCAATCAAGTGGTTGATGGTCTGCAGGGTAGCGGGATCGCTGTCGGAGCACAGAATTCTGCGATAAAGCCCGAGCAGGGCGCGCTGACCGGTGAAGTTGCACCGAGTCAGTTGGTTGAAGCAGGTTGCAAGTTGGTCTTGATTGGTCACTCGGAGCGTCGCCAGATCATTGGCGAAAGTGAAGAAGTACTGAAAGAGAAGTTTGCAGCCGCTCAACTTAGTGGTTTAATGCCGGTGCTCTGCGTAGGGGAAACTCTTGAAGAGCGCGAGGCAGGCAAGACACTCGAAGTTGTCGGGCGTCAACTAAGCAGTATCATCGACGCGTTCGGTGTTAAGGCTTTTGCCAAGGCTGTAATTGCCTATGAGCCGGTTTGGGCTATTGGCACAGGTTTGACGGCTTCGCCTCAACAGGCTCAGGATGTGCATGCAGCCATCCGCGCCCAGTTGGCGGTCGAAGACGCCGAAGTTGCCGCAAGCGTGCAGCTTCTCTACGGCGGCAGCGTGAAGGCGGCCAATGCGGCCGAACTGTTCGGCATGCCGGATATCGATGGGGGGCTCATTGGTGGAGCGTCCCTGAACGCAGACGAATTCGGTGCAATTTGTCGCGCCGCAGGAAACTGAACAAATGCTGGAAACAGTTATCGTTGTTTTTCATCTGTTGGCAGCGCTGTCGCTTGTAGTGCTGGTTCTGCTGCAACAGGGTAAGGGTGCGGAAGCAGGTGCATCTTTCGGCGCAGGTGCCTCAAACACTGTGTTCGGAAGCCAAGGTTCTGCTACCTTCCTGAGTAAATTGACTGCTATACTCGCTGCCACTTTCTTTTTGACAGCACTTGGGTTAGGATACTTCGCGAAGCAACAAGCTCACCAGCTTAGCCAAGCAGGTCTTCCAGATCCAGCGGTGCTAGAAGTGAAAGAGCCGCAGAAACCGGCAGTTAATGATGATGTACCGGTGCTCCAGGAACAGAAGAGTGACACCACCCCTAAAGGTGACGTACCTCCTCCGGCCGAAGAGCAGAAGTAACGGGTTTCAAGTAGTAGTATTGCCGAGGTGGTGGAATTGGTAGACACGCAACCTTGAGGTGGTTGTGCCCATAGGGTGTAGGGGTTCGAGTCCCCTTCTCGGTACCAATTGAAGCTTGAGAGCCCGCTTTAGCGGGCTTTCTTGCAGGTGAAGGTTTGGGTTTGACCCATAAGCAGGTTAAGTCTTATACTTTCGCCCCAGCTTTGTCGCGGGGTGGAGCAGCTTGGTAGCTCGTCGGGCTCATAACCCGAAGGTCGTTGGTTCAAATCCAGCCCCCGCAACCAGCTTCAGCGGAGCCCCTTTTCAGGGGCTTTTTGCTAGCTGAACGAAATTTACGGCGTCGTTGTCCTACGGCGCTTTCAGGGATGGGCGCTTCGCCCATTTTTTATTTGCACAGCATGCACGAGGGGGTTCAGGTGTCGAGCAAGCTAGAACAGTTGCAGGCCTTGTTGGCCCCGGTGGTCGAGGGTCTGGGCTATCAGTGCTGGGGGATCGAATTCGTATCCCAGGGTAAGCATTCGGTACTGCGCATCTATATCGACAAGGAAGACGGCATCCTGGTGGACGACTGCGAAGCGGTCAGCCGTCAGGCCAGCGCGATCCTCGATGTGGAAGATCCGATCAGCAGCGAATATACCCTTGAGGTCTCCTCTCCAGGCATGGATCGCCCACTGTTCACTCTGGAACAGTTTGCCTCGCATGCCGGCGAACAAGTGAAGATCAAGCTGCGTTCACCCTTCGAGGGGCGTCGTAACTTCCAGGGCCTTCTCCGCGGTGTGGAGGATCAGGACGTGGTGGTCCAGGTGGACAACCAGGAGTTCCTGCTGCCGATCGATTCGATCGACAAGGCCAATATTATTCCCAGTTTTGACTGAGACGTGCCGGGCCCGGCGGACTATCCGGGCCTAATGGCTTGCGCAAGGCGAGGCGTACGATGAGCAAAGAAGTACTGCTGGTTGTTGAATCGGTATCCAACGAAAAAGGTGTACCGCCCGGCGTCATTTTCGAAGCGCTGGAAGTGGCCCTGGCTACTGCAACCAAAAAACGTTTTGAGGACGAAGTCGATCTGCGTGTGGAAATCAACCGCCACACCGGTAGCTATGAGACGTTCCGTCGCTGGACCGTGGTCGACGAAAACGACCTGGACGATCCGGCGATCGAAACCTGGCTGGACAAGATCAAGGACACTCACCCTGAAGCGAAAGTCGGTGACGTGATCGAAGAAAAGATCGAGTCCATCGAATTCGGCCGTATCGCCGCGCAGACCGCCAAGCAGGTCATCGTGCAGAAGGTTCGTGAAGCCGAGCGCGCCCAGGTGGTTGACGCCTACCGCGAGCGGGTCAACGAGATCATCTCCGGCACCGTCAAGAAAGTCACCCGTGACAACGTCATCGTTGATCTGGGTAACAACGCCGAGGCCCTGCTGGCCCGCGAAGACATCATTCCACGTGAGACCTTCCGTGTTGGCGTGCGCCTGCGTGCGCTGCTCAAGGAAATCCGCACCGAGAACCGCGGTCCTCAGCTGATCCTGTCGCGCACCGCGCCGCAGATGCTGATCGAGCTGTTCCGCATCGAAGTGCCGGAAATCGCCGAAGGCCTCATCGAAGTCATGGCTGCATCCCGTGATCCGGGGTCGCGTGCCAAGATCGCCGTCCGCTCCAAGGACAAGCGCATCGACCCGCAAGGTGCCTGTATCGGCATGCGCGGTTCGCGCGTCCAGGCCGTATCCGGCGAGCTGGGTGGTGAGCGCGTGGATATCGTCCTGTGGGACGAGAACCCGGCGCAATTCGTCATCAACGCCATGTCGCCGGCTGAAGTCGCGGCGATCATCGTTGATGAAGATGCCCATGCAATGGACATCGCCGTTGCCGAAGACAACCTGGCACAAGCCATTGGCCGTGGTGGCCAGAACGTTCGCCTGGCCAGTCAGCTGACTGGCTGGACCCTGAACGTGATGACCGAGAAGGACATCCAGGCCAAGCAACAGGCTGAAACCGGCGACATCCTGCGTAATTTCATCGAAGAGCTGGAAGTCGACGAGGAGCTGGCCCAAGTGCTGGTCGACGAAGGCTTCACCAGCCTCGAAGAGATTGCCTACGTACCGTTGGAAGAAATGCTCAACATCGATGGCTTTGACGAAGAAATCGTCAATGAGCTGCGCGCTCGTGCCAAGGACCGTTTGTTGACCAAGGCCATCGCTACCGAAGAAAAACTGGCAGACGCCCATCCGTCCGACGACTTGCTCTCCCTCGAGGGCATGGACAAGGACCTGGCAGCGGAACTGGCGGTGCGCGGCGTGGTTAACCGCGAAGACCTGGCCGAGCAGTCGATTGACGACCTGCTCGACATCGACGGCATCGACGAAGAGCGTGCCGGCAAGTTGATCATGGCCGCCCGAGCCCACTGGTTCGAGTAATTAGGCGCGGCCTGAGGAGAGAAGTGCATGACGCAAGTCACGGTGAAAGAACTGGCCCAAGAGGTCGAGGCACCGGTAGAGCGCCTGCTGCAGCAGATGCGTGAGGCAGGTCTGCCGCACACCGACGCCGGTCAGGTAGTGACCGACAATGAAAAGCAGACTCTGCTGACCCATTTGAAGAGCAGCCACAAGAGCAAGGCGGAAGAGCCGCGCAAGATTACCTTGCAGCGCAAGACCACCAGCACCCTGCGTGTCGCCGGTAGCAAAAGCATCAGCGTAGAAGTACGCAAGAAGAAAGTTTTCGTTCAGCGCAGCCCGGAAGAAATCCAGGCCGAGCAGAAGCGTGAGCTGGATGATCGCCGCGCGGCTGAAAATGCCGCTCGCGAAAAGGTCGAGGCCGAAGTTCGCCAGCGCAACGAAGAGCAGGCTCGCCGTCAGGCGGCCGATGCTGCTGCAGCGCCAGCTCCGGCGCCTGTGGCAAAGGCCGAACCAGCACCGGCTCCGGCTCCGGCCCCGGTAGTCGCCGACGCCCCGGCGTCCGAAGACGCCGCCGCCCGTGCTGCCGAGCGCAAGAAGGACGAAGCCCGTCGCAACGAAGGCCGCACCCGTGACGAAGACCGTCGTGGTGGCGAGCGTCGTGGCGAAGCGCCGCGCGTGTCGATCAAGGTCAAGGTCAAGGAGAAGGAAAAGGCTCCGACTCCTCGTGCCGCACCGCGCACCACCGACGAAGAGAGCGATGGCGCTCGTCGTGGCCGTGGTGGCAAGAGCAAGCTGAAGAAACGTAATCAGCACGGCTTCCAGAACCCGACCGGCCCCGTCATTCGTGACGTGACCATCGGCGAGACCATTACCGTCTCCGAGCTGGCCAACCAGATGTCCGTCAAGGGCGCCGAAGTGGTCAAGTTCATGTTCAAGCTGGGTACCCCGGTTACCATCAACCAGGTGCTCGACCAGGAAACCGCTCAGCTGGTCGCAGAAGAGCTGGGTCACAAGGTCACCCTGATCAGCGATACCGCCCTGGAAGATTCCCTGGCCGAATCGCTGAAGTTCGAAGGCCAGACCGAGTCGCGTGCGCCGGTAGTTACCGTCATGGGTCACGTCGACCACGGTAAGACCTCGCTGCTCGACTACATCCGTCGTGCCAAGGTTGCTGCCGGCGAAGCCGGTGGTATTACCCAGCACATCGGTGCCTACCACGTGGAAACCGACCGCGGCATGGTCACCTTCCTCGATACCCCGGGCCACGCCGCGTTTACCGCGATGCGTGCCCGTGGTGCCAAGGCCACCGACATCGTCATCCTGGTGGTGGCGGCGGACGACGGCGTGATGCCGCAAACCCGCGAAGCCGTTCAGCATGCCAAGGCTGCTGGCGTTCCGCTGGTGGTTGCAGTGAACAAGATCGACAAGCCGGGTGCCGACCTCGATCGCATCCGCAACGAACTGGCCGTCGAAGGCGTGACCTCCGAGGACTGGGGTGGTGACACGCCGTTCGTCAAGGTTTCGGCGAAGATGGGTACCGGTGTCGACGAATTGCTCGAAGCCGTCCTGCTGCAGGCCGAAATCCTCGAGCTGACCGCCACCCCGACCGCTCCAGGTCGTGGCGTCGTGGTCGAATCGCGCCTGGACAAGGGCCGTGGCCCGGTGGCGACCATCCTGGTCCAGGACGGTACCCTGCGTCAGGGCGACATGGTCCTGTGCGGCTCCAACTATGGCCGCGTACGTGCGATGCTCGACGAGAACGGCAAGCCTGTGAAGGAAGCCGGCCCGTCGATCCCGGTCGAGATCCTCGGCCTGGACGGTACCCCGGAAGCCGGTGACGAGCTGTCCGTGGTTGCCGACGAGAAGAAGGCCCGTGAAGTTGCCCTGTTCCGTCAAGGCAAATACCGCGAGGTCAAGCTGGCCCGTGCTCACGCCGGCAAGCTGGAAAACATCTTCGAGACCATGGGTCAGGAAGAGAAGAAGACCCTCAACATCGTCCTCAAGACCGACGTGCGGGGCTCCCTGGAAGCACTGCAGGGCTCGTTGTCTGGTCTGGGCAACGACGAAGTTCAGGTGCGCGTGATTGGTGGCGGCGTCGGTGGTATCACCGAAAGCGACGCCAACCTGGCGCTGGCTTCGAATGCAGTACTGTTCGGCTTCAACGTGCGTGCCGATGCCGGCGCGCGCAAGATCGTCGAGCAGGAAGGTCTGGATATGCGTTACTACAACGTGATCTACGACATCATCGAAGACGTCAAGAAAGCCCTGACCGGCATGCTCGGCAGCGATGTTCGCGAGAACATCCTGGGCGTTGCTGAAGTCCGTGACGTGTTCCGTTCGCCGAAGTTCGGCGCCATCGCTGGCTGTATGGTCATCGAAGGTACCGTGTACCGCAACCGTCCGATCCGCGTACTGCGCGAAGACGTTGTGATCTTCGAAGGTGAACTGGAATCGCTGCGTCGCTTCAAGGACGACGCTTCCGAAGTGCGTTCGGGCATGGAGTGCGGTATTGGCGTCAAGAGCTACAACGACGTCAAGGTCGGCGACAAGATCGAAGTCTTCGAGAAAGTCCAGGTTGCTCGTACCCTTTAAGGGTGAGCAGGGCGCCAGCCCCCGCCGCAGGGCGGTGGGCAGCGCCTCAGTAGGTAGCGCCCGGTCAGGCTTAAGCCTCACCGGGCGTTTGCCGCTTTAAGTTACAGGTAGCAAGAATGGCCAAAGAATACAGCCGTACCCAACGTATCGGTGATCAGATGCAGCGTGAGCTGGCCGAGCTGATCCGCCGTGAAGTCAAGGACCCACGCGTCGGTCTGGTGACCATCACCGCTGTGGATGTCAGCCGCGACCTGGGCCATGCCAAGGTCTTCATCACCGTCATGGGCGAAGAAGCGCCAGACGCCGTGCAGCAGTCGCTCAAGGCCCTTAACAGCGCCGCAAGCTTCCTGCGCCTGCACCTGGGCCGCTCGATGCAACTGCGCAGCGTGCCGCAGTTGCACTTCCACTTCGATGAAAGTGTCAGCCGCGGTGTCCACCTCTCGGCGCTGATCGAGCGTGCAGTGGCCGAAGACCGCCTGCACAAGGATGCCGACGAGTCGGACGCCAAGGAGTAAGCGGTGGCCCAGGTCAAACGTATCCGCCGCAACGTCAGCGGCATCATCCTGCTCGACAAGCCGCTGGGCTTTACCTCCAACGCCGCGCTGCAGAAGGTCCGTTGGTTGCTCAATGCCGAGAAGGCCGGCCACACCGGCAGCCTCGACCCACTGGCCACCGGCGTGCTGCCGCTGTGCTTTGGTGAGGCGACCAAGTTTTCGCAGTACCTGCTCGATTCCGACAAGGGCTACGAAACGGTCATGCAGCTGGGGCAGACTACCAGCACCGCAGACGCTGAAGGTGAAGTCCTGCAGACCCGCGAGGTGACCGTTGGTCGCGCCGATATCGAAGCGGTGATCCCGCGTTTTCGCGGTGAAATCCTTCAGGTACCGCCGATGTACTCGGCGCTCAAGCGTGACGGCCAGCCGCTGTACAAACTGGCGCGTGCAGGAGAGGTAGTGGAGCGCGAGGCGCGTTCTGTTACTATTGGCCGCTTGGAGTTGCTCGAGTGCGAAGGCACCCGTGCACGGTTGTCGGTTGGCTGCAGCAAAGGCACCTATATCCGCACCCTGGTGGAGGATATCGGCGAGGCCCTGGGCTGTGGCGCCTACGTCGCCGAGTTGCGCCGGACCCAGGCCGGGCCTTTTGCCCTGGCCCAGACGGTGACCCTCGAGGCACTCGAGCAGGCCCATGCCGAAGGCGGCAACGAAGCGCTCGACCGCTTCCTGATGCCGTCCGACAGCGGGCTGCAGGACTGGCCACTGGTGTGCCTGTCCGAGCACAGCGCGTTTTACTGGCTGCATGGCCAGGCAGTGCGTGCGCCGGATGCACCGCAGTTTGGCATGGTCCGCGTACAGGATCACAATGGCCGCTTCATCGGTATCGGTGAAGTGAGCGAAGACGGGCGCATTGCGCCGCGTCGATTGATTCGGTCGGAATGACCGAAACCACAGGTCGAGGCTTTGGCTGAAACCGGTGGGTCGAGGGTGGCTGTCAGTAGGCACGGTCACAGCTCATTTTATTAATACAGGGTTTTGTCCCTGGCCTATTGGACCCCGCTTGCGGGATCCGTTTGATTTGGAGAAGCCTCATGGCCCTCAGCGTTGAAGAAAAAGCTCAGATCGTTGCCGAATACCAGCAAGCCGCCGGCGATACCGGTAGCCCGGAAGTGCAGGTTGCTCTGCTGACCGCCAACATCAACAAGCTGCAAGGCCACTTCAAGGCCAACGACAAAGACCACCACTCCCGTCGTGGTCTGATCCGTATGGTCAACCAGCGTCGTAAGCTGCTGGACTACCTGAAGGGCAAAGACACCACTCGTTACAGCGCCCTGATCGGTCGCCTGGGCCTGCGTCGCTAATAGCGGCCTGGTCAGTGGTGTGCATGGCGTGTCGCAAGCTTCGGCTATGCTGCTTTGCAGCATCGCCGTCGGGCACGCCACGCGTATCTCCGAGGTTGGCAGCCTGGTTTTGCTGAGCGGTTTACCGCACAGCAGCCAGGTTCCCAACCTCGTGTTGTATCTGGACGGTCAATGGGGCCGATTCCCCGTTCTGCCCAAGAATTCGCAAGAAACCAGTTCCCCCAGAGCCACTGAAAAAAGGTAGGAAACCGTGAACCCGGTAATCAAGAAATTCCAGTTCGGTCAATCGACCGTTACTCTCGAAACGGGCCGTATCGCCCGTCAGGCAACCGGCGCCGTGCTGGTTACCGTCGACAACGACGTCACCGTGCTGGTGACCGTGGTCGGTGCCAAGCAGGCCGACCCAGGCAAGGGTTTCTTCCCGCTGTCGGTCCACTACCAGGAAAAGACCTACGCCGCCGGCAAGATCCCGGGTGGCTTCTTCAAGCGTGAAGGCCGTCCTTCCGAGAAAGAGACGCTGACCTCGCGCCTGATCGACCGTCCGATCCGCCCGCTGTTCCCAGAAGGGTTCATGAACGAAGTGCAGGTTGTCTGCACCGTGGTTTCCACCAGCAAGAAGACCGATCCGGACATCGCTGCGATGATCGGTACCTCGGCTGCCCTGGCCATCTCCGGCATTCCGTTCGAAGGCCCGATTGGCGCTGCCCGTGTTGCCTTCCACGAAAGCACCGGCTACCTGCTGAACCCGACCTACGAGCAGCTGGCTGCTTCGAGCCTGGACATGGTCGTTGCCGGTACCTCCGACGCCGTTCTGATGGTTGAGTCGGAAGCTCAAGAGCTGACCGAAGACCAGATGCTGGGCGCCGTGCTGTTCGCCCACGACGAGTTCCAGGCTGTCATCCAGGCTGTCAAAGAGCTGGCCGCCGAAGCGGGCAAGCCGACCTGGGACTGGAAACCTGCCGTTGCCAATACCGAACTGTTCAACGCCATCCGTGCAGAGTTCGGCGAAGCCATTTCCCAGGGCTACACCATCACCGTCAAGGCCGACCGCTATGCGCGCCTGGGTGAGCTGCGCGATCAGGCCGTTGCCAAGTTCTCCGGTGAAGAAGGCCAACCTTCGGCTGCTGAAGTCAAAGAAATCTTCGGCGAAATCGAATACCGCACCGTTCGCGAAAACATCGTCAATGGCAAGCCTCGTATCGACGGCCGCGACACCAAGACCGTACGTCCGCTGAACATCGAAGTCGGTGTGCTGCCGAAGACCCACGGCTCGGCCCTGTTCACCCGTGGCGAAACCCAGGCCCTGGTCGTCGCGACCCTGGGTACTGCGCGTGATGCCCAGCTGCTGGACACCCTCGAAGGCGAGAAGAAAGACCCGTTCATGCTGCACTACAACTTCCCACCGTTCTCGGTGGGCGAGTGTGGTCGCATGGGGGGTGCCGGTCGTCGCGAAATCGGCCACGGCCGTCTGGCCCGTCGTTCGGTTCAGGCCATGCTGCCATCTGCCGACGTGTTCCCGTACACCATCCGTGTGGTGTCGGAAATCACCGAATCCAACGGTTCCAGCTCCATGGCTTCGGTCTGCGGTGCTTCCCTGGCCTTGATGGACGCCGGTGTACCGATGAAGGCACCCGTTGCCGGTATCGCCATGGGCCTGGTCAAGGAAGGCGAGAAGTTCGCAGTCCTGACCGATATCCTCGGTGACGAAGACCACCTCGGCGACATGGACTTCAAGGTTGCGGGTACCGCCAAAGGTGTTACCGCGCTGCAGATGGACATCAAGATCAACGGCATCACCGAAGAGATCATGGAAATCGCCCTGGGCCAGGCCCTGGAAGCGCGCCTGAACATCCTCGGCCAGATGAACCAGATCATTGGCGAGTCGCGTACCGAGCTGTCGGCCAATGCCCCGACCATGATCGCGATGAAGATCGACACCGACAAGATCCGTGATGTCATCGGCAAAGGCGGCGCTACCATTCGCGCCATCTGCGAAGAAACCAAGGCTTCGATCGACATCGAAGATGACGGCTCGATCAAGATCTTCGGCGAAACCAAGGACGCGGCAGACGCAGCCAAGCAGCGCATCCTGGGCATCACTGCCGAGGCCGAGATCGGCAAGATCTACGTCGGCAAGGTCGAGCGAATCGTCGACTTCGGCGCCTTCGTCAACATCCTGCCTGGCAAGGACGGCCTGGTTCACATCTCGATGCTGAGCGACGCTCGCGTAGAGAAGGTGACCGACGTACTGAAAGAAGGTCAGGAAGTCGAAGTACTGGTACTGGACGTGGACAACCGCGGCCGTATCAAGCTGTCGATCAAAGACGTTGCCGCTGCCAAGGCTTCGGGCGTCTAAGCGACTGACATGCGACAGGAAAAGGGCCCCTCTGGGGCCCTTTTTTTTTGGAGGCCGGGGAACCTTTTGCGGACTTGCATCTTGCATGCAGGTTTTTCGCACTGATTGCAAAATGCACGAATACCGGTTGCTGCCTTATTCGTTAAGTTCTTGATTTACAAGGAAACAAACGAAGCGGGAAAACTGGCATAGCGCATGCAACTACAGTGTTACCTGCCGCCAGGACATACGGCGCAGACCTTTCGACAAACAGGAGTGACCCAAATGAAGAAGTTCGCCATTGCTGCCGCTACTGCTACCGCTCTGACCCTGACCATGGCCAACGGTGCCTTCGCTGCCCAGCCAACTCAGGCTCCGGTCATGTTGGCTGCCAATACCGTGGACAACGCCAAACAGGAAGGCTCTGACACCTGGATCACCACCAAGGTCAAAGCTGACCTGATGACCGAGAAAGGCGTACCGGGTAGCGATATCAAGGTGGAAACCAGCCACGGTGTGGTTTCGCTGTCTTCTGACGTGAAGGTGACTGAATCGCAAAAGGCTGAAGCTGTTCGCATCACCAAAAATATCAAAGGCGTGAAAAGCGTGATGGCTGATGGCTTGAAAGCCGAATAAGGAATGTCCCGTCGGCCAAAAGGATTTGGCCACCTCTACCGAAGCCCCGGCCACTGCCGGGGCTTTTTCATGTTGGCCTCAGTACACCGGGTTACGCGCGATCACATGACTTTCGAAGCACTCCTGCTCTGCGATCAGCGGCTCGACCAGTGGGCGGCTATCGCGAAAGTGGGCGGTCTGGGTATGCGACTCGTACGCATTATCGTCGCGGTAGATCTCGTACAGGTAGATCACGTCTGGATCCATGCGGTCCTGGGATACGTCGAACACCAGGCAGCCGGGCTCGGTAGCGACAGAGGCAGCGGCATTGACCTTGATGGCAGTGAGAAATGCTTCGGCGCAGCCGGCTTTGACGCGGGTCTTGATGAACAGGCTATACACAGGACGTTCCTTTTGTTTTAAATTCTGATATGAATTGTATGCAAAAATGGAGTCGCGCCAATGTCCGAATTACCTGCCCGTCCTGGCCGCCTGAATGGTCTGCGCCATATCGCCTTGCTGGTGCCCAACCTGGAGGAGTGTGAACGTTTCTATGTCGATGTGATGGGCATGGAGGTGCTGAACCGGGCTAATGAGGACCTGGTTTATCTGACTTGCGGTAACGACAATCTGTCGTTGGGGCGTGGGGCGGGGGCGGCCAATGGCCTGCAGACCTTGGACCATTACGGTTTCATCGTCGATAGCGTGGAGGAGCTGGAGGCCTGGTACCACTACTTCAAGGCGCGTGGGGTGACATTGCTCGACAAGCCGTTCAACCATGGTGATGGTGCGCGCAGCTTCCACCTGCTGGATCCGGCGGGGAACAAGGTACAGCCGCTGTATCACCCGTCGGTTTCGGGGCAGCGGCTGGTGTGATAGCCGGCCTGAAGCGGATTTTGTGGGAGCGACCTTGCGTCGCGAAACGGCCGCAGAGCGGCCCTCGGATTTCAGCTTGGTACACCTGTTTCTGGGGCCGCTGCGCGGCCCTTTCGCGACGCAAGGCCGCTCCCACAAGTCCGCGTTCGGGTCAGCTGATCACTCAGCATCCAAGTGCATCGGCGTTACCACCCGTCCATCACTCTCAGCCTGCCCCAGGTTGGTATCGATGAAGTAGACCCGGTCATCCTCGAGCTTGCCCTTGTCAACCAGGTAGTCCTTGATGCTGCTGGCCCTTTCCTGGCCAAGGGTGCGCAGCAACGCAGGGCTTTCAGCCCACGACTTGATCACCGCCTCGCGCAGCTTGGCGGTGCGCTCGTCACGGCTCAACTGCTCCCACTCGGCGGGAGGTTGTTGCTTCAGGCGGGTCCGGTAGATGCCTTCGAGCATCGCCGGCTTGTCGCGCTCATCGACCTGCAGCATCGAGGCATTGGCCGGTACCTTGTCGCCACGGCGTTGCAGGATTTTGTACCAGTTCGCCTGGTATTCACGTTCCAGGCGTTGCTGAGCAATCAAGGGGCCGTCGCTGCTCTGGGCACTGGTGCCTTCGATCTCCAGGCGAAGCTCCGGGCGCTCCTTGAGTGCGGATGCGAGCTTGTCCAGTGCCGATTGCGCATCGCCACTGAGCTCACTGGAGCCTGGGGCGAACGCCACGGTACCGAGGTCTTCCGAGCCGCCACCGGCAATCAGCCCACCGATGAACTTGAACGGCGCCTGCGCCGCACGCAGCACCAGGTTGCGCAGGGTCTGCCAGACGATCGGCATGACGCTGAACTGCGGGTTGTTCAGGTCACCGGAAACTGGCAGTTCAATGGAGATCCGCCCTTCAGTGTCCTTCAGCAGCGCGATCGCCAGGCGGATCGGCAGGTCCACGGCATCCGGGCTGTCGACCTTCTCACCCAGTTGCAGCTGCTCGACCACCACCTTGTTCTCGGCCTTGAGCTGACCGTTGGTGATCAGGTAATGCAGGTCAAGGTTCAGCCGCCCCTTGCGGATGCGGAAGCCGGCGAACTTGCCGGAGTAGGGCGTCAATGTGGTCAGTTCGACGCGCTTGAAGCTGGTGGCGATATCCAGGCTGGCCAGCGGGTTGAAGGGGTTGAGTGCGCCCTTGATGGTGACCGGGGCATAACGGTCGACCTTGCCTTTGACGTCGACCTTGGCCGGGGTCGGCTTGCGGTTGTCGATGGTGCCTATCCGGCCATTGAGCTGCTGGATGGCGGTGGCAAAGTTCGGGGTGAGGGTCAGGTCGGCGAAGTTGGCCGAGCCATCGTTGATGTCGATCTGGCCGATGCGGATGCCCAGTGGCTTGCCGGCATTGGCACTGGCCGGCTTGGCCGGGCTGCTGGCAGGCGCGCCGGCCGGTTGGGGGATCAGCAGGTCGTCGACGCTGGTGGTGCGGTCTTCGTTGATGATGAAGCGTGCGTAGGGCTGCAGCAGGGTCACCTTGTCGATCGACAGGGCATCACCGTGCACGTACGACAGGCCATCGACGTTCACTTGCTGCCATTTGACGAAGTCACGGCCCTTGATGGTGTCCAGGGTGTGCAACTGGTTGACCTGAGCCTTGCCTGCAACGCTGAAGGCCAATGGCTCGGTGCTCGTGAGGTTGACCTTGAGGTCGCTGGCGAGCATGCCACTGCGCAGCTCAAGGCGAATGAACGGGCTGATGTAGGCCTGGGCGACGCGCAGGTCGATGTCACGGGTGCTGACATCGAGCTTGGCCGTGAGCGGCGCCAGATTCACTTCACCTGCCGCCTGCAGCTTGCCTTGCTTGCCAATGCCGGTGTCGAGCTTGAGGGTGAATGGCGACTGGTTGAGGCTGTCGAAACCTTGCATATCGAGGTTCAGCGGGCCTACGTCCAGCGCCACCGGCTCCTTCTGGCTGCGGTCGGCGAGGTGAGCCTGATAGTTGCGCAGTTGCACGTCCTTGAGCAGTACCTGCCAAGGCTTGCTCGGCGCTTTCGCGGCTTTTTCATCTGCGCTGGGCTCGGCAGTCGCCGGCTCGGCTTTTTCTTTCGGGGTGGGCTTGGCCGGCTGGCTGGCGAACAGCTTCTGCCAGTCGAGCTGGCCGTCCTTTTCCAGGGCTGCCCAGGTTTCCAGTTTTTCGCTGCGGACTTTGCCGACGGTGACCAGCTGCCTGGCCAGGTCGATGGACGTCTCACTCACCTCCAGGTTGGCCAGGCGCACCAATGGCCGGCCATCGGGTGCCTTGATGGCGAACGGCGCGACCTTGACCGAGGTGTTGTCCAGCAACAGCTCGGTTTCCTTGGACAGGTTGAGCGTGTAGTGGGTGTCGAGGTTGACCACGCCGTCTTCAAGCACAAGGGGCAGGGCATCGCGGACATAGGGCCAGAACAGCTTCATCTTGCCGTCGGTGACTTTCAGTGTGCCTTTCGAGGCGATCGGCGCCAGGCTGAGGGTGCCATTCCAGTCGACGCGGCCACCATTGGGACCGAGCGCCACCAAGGTCATGTCGGCGTTGTCGTCGGGCAGGGTACTGAGATTCTTCAGCTCCAGGTTCATGTCGTCGTAGAGGAACTCGATCGGTTCGCTCGGGCGCACGTCCTCGAAATGCAGGTAGCCGCCGCTGATCTTGATGCTGTCGATACGCAGCGGGAAGGGATCGCCGGCGGGCGCGTCCGGTTTGGGTTCGCTGGCTGGCAACTTGAACAGTTGGGTCAGGTTGAGCGTGCCGTCCTTGGCGAACAGCACCTCGTTGCGGGGTTTGTCGAGCTCGATCGCCTGCAGGTGCAGTGCGCGTTTCCACAGGCTATCGAGCGCCAGGTTCGCGTATAGCCGTTCGAAGCCGACCTGCTCCTTGCCGGGCTCGCCGAGTTGCAGGCCCCACAAGGTCAGCTCGAGGCTGAAGGGGTTGAGTTCGATGCGTTGCAGATGCGCCGGCACGGTAGCGTATTGCGCCAGCTGCTGGTTGGCGATCCGCAAGGCGACACCAGGGAGGATGAGGAAGCCGAGCAGGCTGTAGAGGCCACAAGAGCCAACAGGGCGCCGAGGGCGCGAGTCAATCCTTTGTACATGTGTCGCTTCGTCTGTCTAAGCAGGAGTGCTTGGAGTATGGCACGTTAAATCGGTTCCGCTGAGGCGACCAGTTTCCCCTCACTCGATACCCATGCGCCGCCTGGCCCGGTGCGCCGAACCGTCACGCATGGCCCAGCGCAGGATCGGTGCCGTGCGCTGCAGGCCAAGGCGGATCATCTGTCGTTGCAGCGGCCCCTGTTGAAGGCCGAGCAGGGCCTGGGCCCAGTCCGGCAGCAGGTCGATACCCGCCTGCAGCATCAATTTGCCCACTGGCTCGGCAAGGCGACTGGGTGCGGGGGCTTCGAGCAGTATCCCGACCACTTCCAGGCTACGGGCGCTGCATTGCAGCTGTGGGCGCATCTGCTGCAGATAGTCCTCGACCTGTTGGCAGGAGCGTGGCACCCCACGGGCACCGAGGCGTTCGGCAATCAGGGCGATCTCGGCGTAGTAAGCGTCCTGATCGGCGCGTGACAGTTGCGGGTCACGGTAGCGCAGGTGGGCAGCAAGGAAGCTGCTGACTTCGGCTACATGCACCCAGGTCAGCAGGTCTGGGTCGCTGGCAGCGTAGGGACGGCCGTCCGGTGCAGTACCGGTCACCTGCACGTGGATGGTGCGCACCTTATCGATCAACCACTCGGCATCACGGGTGGAGCCGAACGTGGTGCCGGAGATGAACTGGCTGGTGCGACGCAGGCGACCGAGCAGGTCTTCGCGAAAATTGGAGTGGTCCCACACCCCGGCCAAGGCCAGCGGATGCAACAGTTGCAGCATCAGGGCACTGATCCCACCAACCAGCATGCTCGGAAAGTCGCCATGCACCCGCCAGCTGATGCTGTGGGGGCCGAACAGGCCGGGGTCGCCCTTGGGAGATTCAAGGTCGAGCTGGCCGAGGGCCAGCCCGGTGAGGCTCATGACCTGGGTTTCGATGCGTCGGCGTAGGGCTTCCATGGCGTCCTGTGCGTCAGGACGGCCAGGGAACGTGGCCGCCCGCTATTGATTGAGGCGTTTGTCGATCAGGCCCTGGACTACGCTCGGGTCGGCCAGGGTCGACGTGTCGCCGAGATTGTCCAGTTCGTTGCAGGCGATCTTGCGCAGTATACGCCGCATGATCTTGCCCGAGCGGGTCTTGGGCAAGGCCGGGGCCCACTGAATCAGCTCTGGCTTGGCGAAACTGCCGATCTCCTTGCTGACCAGCGCCAGCAACTCGGCCTTGAGCGTATCGTCCGGGGTAATGCCATTCATGGGCGTAACGAAGGCATACACGCCCTGGCCCTTGAGGTCATGCGGATAGCCGACCACGGCAGCCTCGGCGACGCTGTCGTGCAGCACCAGCGCGCTTTCCACCTCGGCGGTGCCGATGCGGTGCCCGGAGACGTTGATGACATCATCGATGCGGCCGGTGATCCAGTAGTCACCGTCGGCATCGCGGCGGGCGCCGTCACCGGTGAAATAGTAGCCGGGCATGGGTTTGAAGTAGGTGTCGACCATGCGCTGGTGGTCGCCGTAGACGCTGCGTATCTGCCCTGGCCAACTGGCCTTGATCACCAGCAGCCCGGCGCCGGGGCCTTCGACCAGTTTGCCTTTTTCATCCAGCAGCGCAGGTTGCACGCCGAACATCGGCTGGGTGGCGCAGCCGGGCTTGAGTCGTTGTGCCCCGGGCAGCGGCGTGAGCATGATGCCGCCGGTCTCGGTCTGCCACCAGGTGTCGACGATGGGGCAACGCTTTTGTCCAACCTCTTCGAAATACCACTCCCAGGCTTCCGGGTTGATCGGCTCGCCTACGCTGCCGAGCAGGCGCAGGCTTTTGCGCGAGGTTCCCTGCAGCGGCGCCGAGCCTTCGCGCATCAAGGCACGCAGCGCAGTGGGCGCGGTGTAGAAGATGTTCACCTGATGTTTGTCCACCACCTGCCAGAAGCGCGAGGTGTCTGGGTAGTTGGGGACGCCTTCGAACATCAGCGAAATCGCACCGTTGGCCAGCGGCCCGTAGACGATGTAACTGTGACCGGTGACCCATCCAACGTCTGCCGTGCACCAGAACACCTCGCCATCGCGGTAATCGAACACCACCTTGAAGGTCATGGCTGCCTGCAGCAGGTAACCAGCGGTGCTATGTAGCACCCCCTTGGGTTTGCCGGTACTGCCGGAGGTATACAGGATGAACAATGGGGCTTCGGCGTCCATCGGTTCGGGCGGGCAGTGGTCGCCGGCCTTTTCGGTCACTTCGTGATACCACAGGTCGCGGCCTTCGCTCCAGGCGACATCGCCACCGGTACGACGCACCACGAACACGCTGCTGACCGCAGGGCAACTGCTCAGGGCCTTGTCGACGTTCTGCTTGAGCGGGATGCGTTTGCCGCCGCGTACGCCTTCGTCGGCGGTGATCACGGTGCGGCAGTCGGCATCGAGAATGCGGTCGCGCAGGGCATCTGGCGAGAAGCCGCCGAACACCACCGAGTGGATGGCACCGATGCGTGTGCAAGCGAGCATGGCATAGGCGGCTTCTGGAATCATCGGCATGTAGATGCACACCCGGTCGCCCTTGTGTACACCTCTTGCCTTTAGCGCATTGGCCAGGCGGCAGACCTGGCGGTGCAGCTCGCGGTAGCTGATGGCCTTGGAGTCCTTGGGGTCGTCACCCTCCCACAGCAGGGCGGTTTGCTCGCCGCGCTGTGCCAGGTGACGATCGATGCAGTTGAAGCTGACGTTGAGCTGGGCACCGTCGAACCAGCGGGCCTTGCCGTTCTTCAGGTCGCATTGCTGCACGCTCGACCAGGGTTTGGTCCAGTCCAGGCGTTTGGCCTGTTCGGCCCAGAAGGTGTCGGGATCGTCGACCGACTGGCGGTAGAGGCGCTGGTAGTCGTCGGGGGAAAGGCTGGCGGACTGGCTGACGGCCAAGGCCTGGGGATACTGTCTGATATCGAACATGGCGGGTGGTCCTGCTCTTGTCGGAGGGACGGCAGCGGCTATTCGATGGACAGTGTAGCTGGAGTGGTGTTCAACCGACCCGGCCTCTTCGCGGGTAAGAGGCCGGGACAGGCGTCAGATCAGCCGCGGTGACGGCCGCGGAAGTAGTTGATCAGGCCTTGGGTGGAACCGTCTTCGGCGCTGTCTTCAAGGCTGCCCACAAGACGTTGGTATACGCCTTTGCCCAGCTCCTTGCCCAGCTCGACGCCCCACTGGTCAAAGGCGTTGATGCCCCAGATCACGCTTTGCACGAACACCTTGTGCTCGTACATCGCCACCAGTGCGCCCAGGCGGCGCGGGCTGATGCGTTCGACTACCAGGGTGTTGCTCGGGCGGTTGCCAGGAATCACCTTGTGCGGCGCGAGCTTTTCGATGTCCGCGTCGTTCAGGCCCTTCTGGCGCAGTTCGGCTTCGGCTTCTTCACGGGTCTTGCCGAGCATCAGCGCCTGGCTCTGCGACAGGCAGTTGGCGTACAGCCACTGATGGTGGTCCGCCACCGGGTTGAAGCTGACCACTGGCACGATGAAGTCGGCCGGGATCAGCTGGGTGCCCTGGTGCAGCAACTGGTGGTAGGCATGCTGGCCGTTGCAGCCGACGCCGCCCCAGATCACCGGACCGGTATCGGTCTTCACCGGGGTGCCATCCTGCAGCACGCTCTTGCCGTTGGACTCCATGTCCAGCTGCTGCAGGTGCTTGGTGATGTTGCGCAGGTAATGGTCGTACGGCAGGATCGCGTGGCTGCTGGCGCCCCAGAAGTTGCCATACCAGACGCCCAGCAGGGCCAGCAGCACGGGCATGTTCTTGTCGAACGGCGCGGTCTGGAAGTGCTGGTCCATGGTGTAGGCACCGGACAGCAGTTCCTTGAAGTTGGCGGTCCCGATGGCCAAGGCGATCGGCAGGCCGATGGCCGACCACAGCGAGTAGCGCCCGCCTACCCAGTCCCACATCGGGAAGATGTTCTCTTCACGCATGCCGAAGGCCACGGCAGCGGCCTTGTTGCTGGAAACCGCGATGAAGTGACGGTACAGCTCGGCTTCCGAGCCGCCTTGAGCAAGGTACCAGGTGCGCGCGGCCGTCGCATTCTTCAGGGTCTCGAGGGTGTTGAACGACTTCGACGAGACGATGAACAGCGTGGTTTCGGCGCGCAGGTTGGCCGACAGTTCGTGGAATTCGCTGCCGTCGATATTGGCCAGGTAATGGCAACGCACGCCACGCTGGGCGTAAGGCAGCAAGGCTTCAGAGACCAGCTCGGGGCCGAGGAATGAGCCACCGATGCCGATGTTGACCACATCGGTGATCGGCTTTTCGCTGTAGCCACGCCACAGGCCGTCATGGATTCGGCCGACCAGCTCGGTAATCTGGTTGAGTACCTTGTGGACTTCCGGCATCACGTTGACACCGTTGACGTTGAGCTTGTCGCCGACCGGACGGCGCAGCGCAGTGTGCAGCACCGGACGGCCTTCCGAGGCGTTGATGATCTCGCCGCTGAACATCGACTTGATCGCATCCTGCAGGCCAACCTGTTCGGCCAGGCTGACCAGAAGACCACGAGTTTCGTCGGTGATCAGGTTTTTCGAATAGTCGAGGAACAGCCCGCAGCTGCTCAGGGAGAACTGGTCGAAGCGCTTGGCGTCGGCGGCAAAGGCTTCGCGCATGCTGAAGCCTTGCATGGCGTCGCGGTGTGCTTGCAGGGCCTGCCAGGCAGGCAGGGCCGTAACATCGTGGGGTGTACGGTAATACGCCATTGCGCGGAATTCCTTGATGCGAGATGTGCCTTGGACAGGGCAGTCATTGCCGGGTTCAGGCTGGCCATCATTATAGGCAAAGGCCGCGCGCAGGGAATGGCTATGCAGGGGGAATTTGGGGCTGCGAAGCAGCCCCGGAAGGTTATGCGGTCTTCTCGTCCAGATGCAGATACAGGTTGTCGATCAACCGGGTGTTACCCAGGTAAGCGGCAACCAGAATCACCAGGTCCCGGTCACCGAACGCTGCCGGGCGCAGGTTCACGGCATGGCGCACTTCCAGGTAATCCGGGCGCAGGCCGGCAGCGCTCAGCTGTGCCTTGCCTTGCTCGATCAGCGCGGCGAAATCCACCTGGCCGCGGCCGAGCGCCTCACCGATCTGCTGCAGGGTGCGATACACCACTGGCGCCGTGGCGCGTTGCTCAGGCGTCAGGTAACCGTTGCGTGAAGACAGCGCCAGGCCATCTTCGGCGCGCACGGTCGGCTCGCCGATGATCTGGATCGGCATGTTCAGGTCGCGCACCATGGCGCGAATTACCGCCAGTTGCTGGTAGTCCTTTTCGCCAAACACGGCCAGGTCTGGCTGGACCATGTTGAACAGCTTGCTGACCACGGTGGCCACGCCTTCGAAATGCCCAGGGCGGCTGGCACCGCACAGGCCTTCGGACAGGTTGGGCACGCTGACTCGGGTTTGCACGCTCATGCCGTCCGGGTACATCTCTTCCACGGTGGGTGCGAACAGCAGGTTGCAACCGGCCTGCAGCAGGCGCTCCTGGTCGGCGGCGAGGGTGCGCGGGTATTTGTCGAGGTCTTCGTTGGCACCGAACTGCAAGGGGTTGACGAAGATGCTGGCGACCACGAAATCGGCACGTTGGGCAGCCTTGGCCACCAGCGCGGCATGGCCGCTGTGCAGGTTGCCCATGGTCGGCACGAAGCCGATGCGCTTGCCTTCGCCGCGTGCACGAGCGACGGCGGCACGCAGTTCGCGGACGGTCTTGACTGTGTTCATGCGCTGAATCCGTGTTCGGCAGCGGGGAAGGCAACGTCTTTGACGGCCTTGACGTAGGCGGTGAGGGCGCTCTGGATATCGGGCTGGCCTTGCATGAAGTTCTTCACGAACTTCGGCACGCGGCCACTCAGCGACAGGCCGAGCATGTCGTGCAGGACCAATACCTGGCCATCGGTGGCGCTACCGGCACCGATGCCGATCACCGGAATGCTCACTGCCTGGGTGATTTCTGCGGCCAGTTCGCTCGGTACGCATTCGAGCAGCAGCATCGCCGCGCCGGCTTGCTCCAGCGCAATGGCGTCGGCGCGCATCTGCCGGGCTTGCGCTTCCTGACGGCCTTGGACCTTGTATCCGCCCAGGACGTTGACGGTCTGCGGCGTCAGGCCCATGTGCGCGCACACTGGCACGCCGCGTTCGGCCAGCAGGCGGATGGTTTCGGCCAGCCAGGCGGCGCCTTCGAGCTTGATCATGTGGGCGCCGGCCTGCATCAGCGTGGCGCAGTTGGCAAACGCCTGCTCGGGAGTGGCGTGGGCCATGAACGGCAGGTCGGCGAGGATCAGCGCGCCATCATTGCCGCGTTTGACGCAGGCGGTGTGGTAGGCCATCTCTGCGGTGGTGACGGGCAGTGTGCTGTCATGGCCCTGCAGGACCATGCCCAGGGAGTCGCCCACCAGCAACACGTCGACGCCAGCCTGGCTGCAGGCCTTGGCGAAGGTTGCATCGTAGCAGGTCAGCATGGTGATCTTTTCACCCTTGGCCTTGAGGCCATGCAGGGTGGTCAGGGTTACTTCAGGCATGTAGGAAAATCCTCGTTCAGGCGCTGTGAAAAACGACTGCATACAACGCGCGTAGTCATCTTCCGGAGCGGCACATCATCGCGCGTGATGTTCGGGCACAGGTCCGTCCGGGCCTAAATACGGGTATGCGGCACTTTGGTGCCACACGGGACGCCTATAGTCGTGAGCGAGGTGGGGGAAGTCAATCACCCTGTTACCGCATTGTTACTAACAGGGTGTTACTGGCGTTACCGTGCCTGGGTGAATATCGCAAACGCCCGGTTTACAGGCGTTCCAGGCCGACGAATGGGCAGGCTTCGAGCAGTTGCGCAAGGGCACGGCCATCGGCCAGGCAGAAGTCGTCTGCGACCAGTTCGGCCAAGGGGTACAGCACGAAGGGGCGTGCATGCATGTGGTAGTGCGGCACCTGCAGGCGTGGCAGATCGATGACCTGGTCGCCGAACAGCAGGATATCCAGGTCGAGGGTGCGCGGGCCCCAGCGTTCCTTGCGCACACGGCCCTGGTCGTTCTCGATGGCTTGCAGGGCGTCGAGCAGTTCCAGCGGTGCCAGGCTGGTATCGAGGGCTGCTACCGCGTTGGTGTAACGCGGCTGGCCGGGCAACAGCGAGTCGCTGGTGTACAGCGCCGAAGCGACCACCAGGCGGCTGTCGGCAATCTGGTCGAGCGCCTGCAGGGCGCTGCGCAGTTGTTCTGCGGGCGCGTCCAGATTGCTACCGAGGCCGATGAAGGCGCGCGTGGTCACTCGAACGCCTCGTCACCGCCGCTGCGCTTGCGCTTGCCGCCACTGCGCTTGCGTTTGCGCGGGCCGCCAGCAGCGCCTTCGTCACGGCTGCCGAGCTCACGAATCATCTCGCGGCGCTCGCTGTCGTTGGCATCCTGGTAGTCGGTCCACCACTGGCCGAGGTCGTCGGTTTCTTCGCCGGCGCTTTCACGCAACAGCAGGAAGTCGTAACCGGCACGGAAACGCGGGTTGTCGAGCAGCAGGTCGGCACGCTTGCCACTGCGGCGCGGCAGGCGTTCCTGCATGTCCCAGATCTCGCGGATGGGCAGGGTGAAGCGTTTCGGAATGGCGATGCGTGCGCACTGCTCGGCGATCAGGTCGTGGGCTGCACCGTTCATGGCCGGGATCGGCGGCACGCCTTGGCTCTGCAGGTGCAGCACACGGCCTGGCAGGGCTGGCCAGAGCAGGGCGGCGAACAGGAAGGCCGGGGTCACCGGCTTGCCCTGCTTGACGCGCAGGTCGGTGTTGTTCAGCGCCTGGCTGATCAAGGTGTGGGTGTAGGTCGGACGCTCGTCCAGGGCATGGGCACTGGCCGGGAACAATGGTTCGAACAGTTCCAGGTCGACCAGCATTTCGAAGGCGATGGCCCCTTGGCCGGAGAGGAACAGCTTCAGGCATTCCTCGAACAGGCGTGCGGGCGGGATCTCGCGCAGCAGTGGTGCCAGTTTGCGGATCGGCTGGAAGGTGTGCTTCTCGATGCCGAAGTCGAGCTTCGCCGCAAAACGCACCGCGCGCAACATGCGTACCGGGTCTTCCTGGTAGCGGTGGGTCGGGTCGCCGATCAGACGCAACAGGCGGTTGCGGATGTCGTGCACGCCATTGGCGTAGTCGAGGATGCGCTCGCTGACCGGATCGTAGTACAGGGCGTTGATGGTGAAGTCGCGGCGCTGCGCGTCTTCTTCCAAGGTGCCGTACACGTTGTCACGCAGAATGCGACCACTGGCGTTGTGCGACGAACGGTGGCTGTCACTCTGGTCATCTTCGGAGTGGGGCGCGCGGAAGGTGGCGACTTCGATGATCTCACGGCCGAAATGCACATGGACCAGCTTGAAGCGCCGACCAATGATGCGCGCGTTGCGGAACTCGGCACGCACCTGCTCGGGTGTGGCGCTGGTGGCGACGTCGAAGTCCTTGGGCGTGATGCCCAGCATCAGGTCGCGGACGCAGCCACCGACCAGATATGCCTGGTAGCCCGCGCTCTGCAGGCGCTCGACGATGTTCACCGCGTGCCGGCTGAACTGGTGGCGCTGCAGCGAGTGTTGGCTCTTGTTGATCACCTCTGGCGTGGTGCGCCGGTGGTGCTGGCCCGGTACGGGAGGGCGGAACGACTGGAACAGCTTCTTCAGCATGGGATGCACTGTTTGAAGGAATGTTCGGCCAAGAATAGGAGAATGGCCGCATGATGGGCGGGGATTCTAGCATTTACTCGGGGAATGGTGTAGGCGGTAGCAGGAGACCCTGCCGAAGGGGGGAGAACGACAAGGGGAGCCTAAGCTCCCCAAGAAGTCGTTGCGTGCTCTTATTGTTTTTTTACTGGGCTTCTTGTTTTTGTTGAGTGCCCTGTCCACAAATCTCGAAGCTTGTGGACGACCCCCAATCCAGGGGTAAAGAGCAAACGGATTGCTTTGGTCGCTGATGTCATGCTGATCGTTCGATCCAACCAGTTCAGGCGCTGCTTTCAAGTGCAGTTTTTGTTGTTCTCTGCCTGGTCGTGGGGCAAGCCCCAAACACGCATCCTCTCCAAAAGAATCAGTTAGCTGCGCCTCCGCCGTCTTGTTCTTATTGTGCGTGAGCCGTTTCGTCTTGTTCTTATTCTGAGTTGCTGTGCTTGTTATTGTTCTTGTACCAGACATATAGCAGGTGCCGTGCCAACTTTTCGAAAATCAATGAAATCAAGGGCTTGAAGCGGGTTGGCCGATTTCGTCAGCTCGAAAATGCAGGATTTTCGTTACCGTACACCTCGGGAACTGTTACGCCGCAAAGGTTGGGTAACAGATTTGTGCGGGAGCGGGTGTGTTACCTGGGGGGGGCGGGGCGCGACATCTTTGTCGCCTGTGAGATCGAGCGCCGCCCGCGCGGCGCATCGCGGATAAATCCGCTCCTACAGTGGCCATGCCTGTGAGGCCATGGTTGTCAGCTCTGTATGTAGGGCTCTCGTCATGCGCCAAGGCAGGCGACCATGGCGTCACAGGTTCAATAGATGTGGAGCGGATCATCCGCGATGCGCCGCGCGGGCGGCGCTCGATCTCACTGGCGAGAAAGATCTCGCGGAATACTCAGTTGTCGCTGGTGGCGTTGCTCTTGCGCCGCGGGATGCCGAGGCGCTGGCGCCGTTCCCACAGGCACTTGCGGCTGACGCCGAGCTTGCGTGCCAGCTCGGTCTCGGTCATGTGGTCCTGGTGCTCAAGCACGAAGTGCTGGAAGTAGTCCTCCAGCGACAGGTCTTCGGTCGGTTCATGGCTGGCACTGCTGGCGCTGGCCGCGACCAGGGCATTGTCGAGGATGTCATCCTCCTCGAGGTCGCTCAGCTCGATGTCGATGCCCAGCATGTCGGCGGAAATCTCCGCACTCTCGCTAAGGATCACCGCCCGCTCCACGGCGTTTTCCAGTTCGCGCACGTTGCCCGGCCAGCTGTAATGACGAATGGCTTGCTCGGCCTCGGCCGAGAAGTGCAGGTCGTCACGGCCGATGCGCGCGCTCTGGCGGGCGAGGAAGGCGTTGGCGATCTCGTTCACGTCACTGCCGCGCTCGCGCAGGGCCGGCAACTTCAGGGCGATCACGTGGAGGCGGTAATACAGGTCTTCGCGGAACTGCCCGGCCTTGGCCAGGTTCTTCAGGTCGCGGTGGGTCGCGGCGATCAGGCGCACGTCGACTTTTTGCGACTGTACCGAACCGACCCGGCGAATCTCGCCTTCCTGCAGCACGCGCAGCAGGCGTGCCTGGGCTTCGAGCGGCAGTTCACCGATTTCGTCGAGGAACAATGTGCCACCGTCGGCGGCTTCTACCAGGCCAGCACGGCCGGCACTGGCGCCGGTGAATGCCCCTTTTTCATGGCCGAACAGTTCCGACTCGATGAGGGTCTCCGGAATGGCCGCACAGTTCACCGAAATCATCGGCGCCTTGGCGCGCCGTGACAGGTTGTGCAGGGCGCGGGCGACCAGCTCTTTGCCGGTGCCCGACTCACCCTGGATCAGCACGTTGGAGTCGGTCGGTGCCACCTTGCGGATCTTGCTGTACATGTCCTGCATGGGCGGGCACGAACCGATGATGCCGATCTCGCCATTGGCGGCGGCACCTTTGTCGGCTGGCGCGGCCTTGCCGTTGGCCCGCGGCTCGGCGGCCGGGGCCGGCGCGGCTGCCGGCGCGTTCTGGCGGTCGCGCAGGATGCGCGCCACGGCCTGAAGCATTTCATCGTGATCGAAGGGTTTGGCGATGTAGTCCACCGCGCCCATCTTCATCGAGTCCACCGCCGAGCGCAGGCTGGCGTAGCTGGTCATGATCAGCACCGGCGTGCCCTGGCCAAGCTTGATCAGCTCGGTGCCCGGGGCACCCGGCAGGCGCAGGTCGCTGACGATCAGGTCGAAGGTGGCAATGCTGAAGCGTTCCTGGGCCTCCTGTACCGAGCCGGCTTCGCTGACCTGGTACTGATTGCGTTCGAGCAGCCGACGCAGGGCCGAGCGGATGATGGTTTCGTCTTCGACGATCAGAATGTGCGGCATTGATTCAATTCTCTCGACGGTCTCGAATTTCAGGGGACGTCGCTACGACATGCCGGGGCAGGGTCACGCGGATCCGGGTGCCACGTTGCCGTTCGATATCGGCCGGGCTGTCGATGGTGATTTGCCCATAATGCTCTTCCACGATGGAATAGACCAGAGCGAGCCCCAGTCCGGTTCCTTCGCCCGGGTCCTTGGTGGTGAAGAACGGTTCGAACAGGCGGTCCATGATGTTCTTCGGGATCCCGCTGCCTTCGTCCTCGACGATCAGGTCGACGGTGTGCTCGCTGACTTCGCTGCGCACCCGCACGGCGCTGCCAGGCGGCGAGGCGTCGCGGGCATTGGACAGCAGGTTGATCAGCACCTGGGCGAGGCGCTGCGGATCGCCCTCGGCCCAGTGGTCCGGGTCGCAGAGATTGAAGAACTGTACTTCGAAGTTGCGCCGGTTCAACGCCAGCAGACCGATGGCGTCTTGTGCCACCTCGGCCAGGCATACCGGCTCTTCACTGTTCTGATGGCTGCCGCCGGCGTGGGCGAAGCTCATCAGCGACTGGACGATGCGCGACACGCGCTTGGTCTGCTCGAGGATCTGGCTGGACAGCTCGATGATTTCCCCATCGCCTTCACGCTCCTCGCGCAGGTTCTGCGCCAGGCAGGCAATGCCGGTAATCGGGTTGCCGATTTCGTGGGCCACGCCAGCGGCCAGGCGGCCGATGCTGGCCAGGCGCTCGGAATGCACCAGTTTGTCTTCCAGGGCCTGGGTTTCGGTGAGGTCCTCGACCAGCAGCACCAGGCCGCTGTTGCCGGGCGCCAGGGGCTCGTCGATGGCCGCCTTGTGCAGGTTCAGCCAGCGCGGTTGGCCGTCCAGCGCCAGGCGCTGCTTGTGCAAATGTTCGTCCGGCACGTTGATGAAGCCCTGCAGCAGGCCGCGCCAGGGTTCGCTGATGGTCACCAGGCGCGAGCCGACCACATGCTTGGCGGCAATGCCGGTCAGCTCTTCCATGGCCTTGTTCCACATCAGGATTTCCTGGTCCTTGGCCAGCGAGCAGACGCCCATGGGCAGCTCTTGCAGGGTCTGGCGGTGGTAGCGGCGCAGGGCGTCGAGTTCGGCGGCAAGGCCGGTGAGGCGCGAGTGGTAGTCTTCCAGGCGGCTCTCGATGAAATGGATGTCCTCGGTGACGTAGTTCTCGTTACCGGACTTGTACGGCAGGAAGGTCTCGACCATGTCCTGCGCCACGCTTGGCCCCATCAGGCCCGAGAGGTTGGCCTCGATACGGTCACGCAGGCGGCGCAAGGCATAGGGGCGGCGCTCATCGAACGGCAGGTAGAGGTCGCGCAGGGCCTGTTCGACCTCCTTCTGTGCCGCCTTGGCGCCAAGTGGCTTGGCCAGTTGGGTGGCGAATTCCTGTGGCGATGCGGCGTGCAGCTCGCGGCGCTGCGGCCGGCGCACGTTGTCCACGGCGCAGGCCTCGGCGGCGCTGACTTCCTCAGTGCTGGCGTTGGTGAACAGGGAAATCAGCGTGAACAGCAGCACGTTGGCCGCCAGCGAGGCAATGGCCGCCATGTGCCAGCTGGTGTCGTCAAGCACATAGATCATGTCCAGCAGCGGGATATAGAAGCCCTGCAGGTTGCCCAGCAGCGGCAGCAGCATGGTCACCAGCCACACCACGGTCCCGGCCAGCAGCCCGGCGATGAAGCCGCGGCGGTTGGCGGTCGGCCAGTACAGCACCGACAGCACGCCTGGCAGGAACTGCAGGGTGGCGACGAAGGCCACGATGCCCAGGTTGGCCAGGCTCTGGTGGTTGTTCTGGGTCAGGTAGAAGACGAAGCCGGCAGTGATGATGGCGACGATCAGCGCCCGGCGGGTCCACTTCAGCCAGCGGTAGATATTGCCTTCCGCCGGTGGCTGGTAAAGCGGCAGCACCAGGTGGTTAAGGGCCATGCCCGACAACGCCAGCGTGGTGACGATGATCAGCCCGCTGGCGGACGCGAGCCCGCCAACGTAGGCCAGCAAAGCCAGCGCCTGGTTGTTGGCGGCGATCCCCAGGCCCAGGGTGAAGTACTCGGGGTTGGTGCTGGCGCCCAGGCGCAGGCCGGCCCACAGCACCAGCGGCACGGCCAGGCTCATCAGCAGCAGGAACAGCGGCAGGCCCCAGCTGGCGCTGACCAGCGAGCGCGGGTTGAGGTTTTCGGTAAAGGCCATGTGGTACATGTGCGGCATGACGATGGCCGAGGCGAAGAACACCAGCAGCAGGGTGCGCCATGGGCCTTCCTGCAAGGGGGTGTGCAAGGCTGCCAGGGCCGTCTGGTTCTGCAGCAGCCACACTTCCAGTTGGTGCGGCCCGCCAAACACACCATACAGCGCATACAGGCCGATACCGCCCAGGGCCAGCAGCTTGATCACCGATTCGAAGGCGATGGCGAACACCAGGCCTTCGTGTTTCTCACGGGTGGCGATATGGCGCGAGCCGAAGAAGATGGTGAACAGGATGATCAGTGCACAGAAGGCAAAGGCCACCCGGGCCTTGACCGGTTCGCCGGTAAGGATGCTGATCGAGTCGGCCACTGCCTGAATCTGCAGGGCAAGCAGGGGCAGCACGCCGATCAGCATGATGAGGGTGGTCAGCGCGCCGGCCCAGGTGCTGCGAAAACGGAACGCCAGCAGGTCGGCCAGCGACGATAACTGGTAGGTGCGGGTGATCTTGAGGATCGGGTAGAGCAGCACCGGCGCCAGCAGGAATGCACCGGACACCCCCAGGTAACAGGCGAGGAAGCCGTAGCCATACTGATAGGCCAGGCCTACCGAACCATAAAAGGCCCAGGCACTGGCGTAGACGCCCAGCGACAAGGTGTAGGTCAGCGGGTGGCGAATGATGGAGCGCGGGATCAGCCCTCGCTCGCTGATCCAGGCCACGCCGAACAGCACCATGAGGTACGCGGCGCTGATCAGGATCATCTGGGTCAGGCTAAAGCTCATCGGCATCTCGTTGGCTCTGCAGGATGAAGGTGACGACGATCAGGATCAGCCAGAGCAGGTAGGGGCGATACCAGGCACCGGTCGGTTCGATCCACCAGTCCATGATGGCCGGGGAGAACAGGTAGATCCCCACGACCAGAAGCAGGACCAAACGATAGATGTACATGCTGGCCTCGATGGTTGGGCGCTGCGGGCTTGGACTTATTATTGGCGCAATTGACTGTGGCGATGCTAGCGGTAATCCATAGGGTTCGCCAAGAGTTTGAATTTATTACGCTTTTGAATTTGTGCGGTATTTGCCTGTGCCGGCCTCTTCGCGGGTAAACCCGCGAAGAGGCATGCCTGCTTCAGTGCAAATCAGCCTCTGGCACCGTCAGCTGCCGGGCAATGGCTTCTGGCCGCCACTGCTCGCGTGCTACCGCCAGCACTTCGGCGGGTGTTGCCAGCAGCAGTTCGGCATCGGTGTCCTGCCCCAGCGCCCGCAACGCGCGCAGCAGCAAAGGCGTCGCCTGCGCCGCCTGCAGTGGCGGCGAACGATAGGACTTGCCCAGCTTGTGCCCGTCAGGCTGGACGATCAGTGGAATGTGCAGATAACGCGGTTGCGAAAAGCCCAGCAACTCTTGCAGGTACAGTTGGCGCGGCGTGTTGTCGAGCAGGTCGGCCCCGCGCACGATATCGGTGATGCCTTGCCAGGCATCGTCCAGCACCACCGCCAATTGATAGGCATAGAGCCCATCGCGTCGCTGGATGATGAAGTCGCCCACTTCGCGCCCAAGGTGCTGCTGGAACTCGCCTTGTACCCGGTCGCTGAAGCGGTAGATCAGTTCGGGTACCCGCAGGCGGATCGCCGCGCCTTCCCGGGCATGCCCCGCATTACGGCAATAGCCTGGGTAAATGCCGTTGTGCCCCTCCAGCTGCTTGCGGGAGCAGGTACAGGCGTAGGCCAGGCCCATGCTGAACAGGCGGTCGACCACGGCGGCATAGGCTTCGTGGCGCTGGCTTTGATAAACCACTTCGCCATCCCATTCCAGGCCGTAGCGCTCGAGGGTCTGCAGTATCGCGTCGCGGGCCCCTGGCATTTCCCTGGGTGGGTCGGTGTCTTCCATGCGCAACAGCCAGCGGCCGCCCACGGCGCGGGCATCGAGCCAGGAGGCCAGGGCGGCGACCAGCGAGCCGAAGTGCAGGAAGCCGCTTGGGGTGGGGGCGAAGCGTCCGATATAACGGGAGTCTTTCATGGCATTGCCAGGCATATAAATGAAACGGGGCGCATGATGCGCCCCGTTCGGATGGAAGACGTGTCAGCCTTTGCCGACGGTCTTTTCCTTTTTCTCCGCGATTTCCTTGCAGTCGAAGCACAGGTCGGCGGTAGGACGGGCTTCAAGGCGGCGCAGGCCGATCTCGATGCCGCACGATTCGCACCAGCCGTATTCTTCGTCCTGGATCTTCTGCAAGGTCTTGTCGATCTTCTTGATCAGCTTGCGCTCGCGGTCGCGGTTACGAAGCTCCAGGGCAAATTCTTCTTCCTGGCTGGCGCGGTCGGCCGGGTCGGGGAAGTTCGCAGCTTCGTCCTTCATGTGGTCTACGGTGCGGTCGACACTCTGCATGAGCTCGCTTTTCCAAGCATTAAGCAGCTTGGTGAAGTGATCCCTCATGCGGTCGTCCATGTAATCTTCGCCCGTGCCCTCTTGATAGGGCGCGACACCGTACATGGTCTGACCGGTTTTTTGCTTTTCTACGGTGGACATGAATAGACCGCCTCTCACTCATCTGATCCAATGCGCAGGCTGCTCCATCTCCGGCACCCGCCGGCCCTGCGACTGCGAGCCGCCGAACTTACCAGATAGATCGGGGGTTGCGCTAGCCCGCCCGATCCTAGGTGTTGACCGCAGCGCGCGGCGCACGTTCGGTGCACTGCAAAGGTAGAATCAACAGTTTAGACCCAATTGAGAGAAGGTCATGGCCCACCCCTACAGCGCGCGCAGCCGCGCCATCGAACCCTTCCACGTCATGGCGTTGCTGGCGCGGGCCAACGAGCTGCAAGCAGCCGGCCATGACGTGATCCACCTTGAAATCGGCGAGCCGGATTTCACCACCGCCGCACCGATCGTCGCTGCCGGCCAGGCCGCGTTGGCCGCCGGGCATACCCGCTATACCGCCGCCCGTGGCCTGCCAGCGCTGCGCGAGGCCATCGCCGGTTTCTATGGCCAGCGTTATGGCCTGCAGATCGACCCCGAGCGGATTCTCGTCACGCCGGGCGGCTCCGGAGCGTTGCTGCTGGCCAGCAGCTTGTTGGTCGACCCCGGCAAGCACTGGCTGCTGGCTGACCCGGGTTACCCGTGCAACCGCCACTTCCTGCGCCTGGTCGAAGGCGGCGCGCAGCTGGTCCCAGTCGGGCCGGAGGTCAACTACCAGCTCACAGCCGACCTGGTCGAGCGTTACTGGGACAAGGACAGCGTCGGCGCCCTGGTCGCCTCGCCAGCCAACCCGACGGGCACCGTGCTGGGCCGCGAGGAGCTGGCCAGCCTGTCCAAGGCCACCCGTGAACGCCATGGTCACCTGGTGGTGGACGAGATCTACCACGGCCTGACCTACGGCATGGATGCGCCGAGCGTGCTGGAAGTGGATGACTCGGCGTTTGTCCTCAATAGTTTTTCCAAGTATTTCGGCATGACCGGCTGGCGGCTCGGCTGGCTGGTGGCCCCGCCCAATGCCGTGGCCGATCTGGAGAAGCTGGCGCAGAACCTCTACATCAGTGCACCGAGCATGGCCCAGCATGCGGCGTTGGCCTGCTTCCAGCCGGAAACGCTGGCGATTTTCGAAGCGCGTCGCGCCGAATTCGCCCGTCGCCGCGACTACCTGTTGCCGGCCCTGCGTGAATTGGGCTTCCGCATTGCCGTCGAGCCGCAGGGCGCGTTCTACCTGTATGCCGATATCAGCGCGTTCGGTGGCGATGCCTTTGCTTTCTGCCAGCATTTCCTTGAAACCGAGCATCTGGCCTTTACCCCAGGCCTGGACTTCGGACGCCATTTGGCCGGCCATCATGTTCGGTTTGCCTATACCCAGGGCCTGCCGCGCCTGGAACAGGCGGTCGAGCGCATCGCCCGTGGGCTGCGGAGCTGGCAAGGCTGAATGGTGTTCTTTCCTCCACTTGAACAAGGGCGCCTGCTGCGTCGCTACAAGCGCTTCCTGGCCGATATCGAATCGGCCAGTGGCGAGCAACTGACCATCCACTGCCCGAACACCGGTTCCATGCTTAATTGCATGCGCGAAGGCGGGCAGGTGTGGTTCAGCCGCTCCAACGACCCCAAGCGCAAATTGCCAGGCACCTGGGAAATCAGCGAAACGCCTCAGGGCCGCCTGGCTTGCATCAACACCGGGCGCGCCAATGCGCTGGTTGAGGAGGCGCTGCGTGCCGGAGTGATCCACGAGCTGGCCGGGTTTACCGCGCTGAAACGTGAGGTAGCTTATGGCGAAGAACGCAGCCGGGTGGATTTTCGCCTGGAGTTTGCAGCCGGGCCCGCTTATATCGAGGTCAAGAGCGTGACCCTGGGTTACCCGGATACTGCCGTGGCGGCGTTCCCGGATGCCGTGACCCAGCGCGGCGCCAAGCACTTGCGCGAGCTGGCGGCTTTGGCCCGCCAGGGCATTCGTGCGGTGCAGCTGTACTGCGTGAACCTGACCGGCATCGAGGCGGTACGCCCAGCCGATGAAATCGACCTTGCCTATGCCAACGCCCTGCGCGCTGCGGTGGCCGATGGGGTCGAGGTGCTGGCCTACGGGGTACGCCTGGATAGCGGGCAGATCGTCATCGACCGCCGGCTACCGGTGTTGCTCAACCCCTGAGCCAGATGCCGTGGCTGTCCTCATGGCAGTCCAGGGCCTGCAGCATTTCGCCTTCGCAAGGGCCGGCCACGCATTCACCACTCTCCATCAGAAACAGCGCGCCATGATGGGCACAGTGGATCAGGCTGGCACTGTCGTCGAGAAAGGCATCTTGCGCCCAGTTCAGCGGGATGCCGCGGTGAGGGCAGCGGTTGCGGTACAGGTATACCTGGCCCTGACGGCGCACGCCGAACAGGTCGATGCCGTCTACGCTGAAGGCGCGGCTATGGCCCTCGGCCAGGGCCGTGGAAGGACAAAGAAAATGCATTGCAGGGAAGGCTCGTGAAACAAAGTGATGGCTTGACGCGTCAATGCGAATAATTATCAAATTGCCCGCATTTGCTGCACCGGCTGCCTATGGTGCGCAGTTCCGCTGCCCGCCACAAGGCGTGCGGCCCGCCTTCAGAAGGAATCCGGTGATGCGCCGTCCCGCTGGCTTGCTCGCCCTGTGCGTAGTTTTCGTTGCTTCCACCCAGGCCTTGGCCGCCGAATTGCCGCAGCGCTGGGTCAGCGCGGGCGGGGCGCTGAGCGAGTGGATCAGTGAACTGGGTGGCGAGCCACGTCTGGTGGGCGTCGATACCACCAGCCAGCACCCCGCGTCGCTGAAGGCCTTGCCGAGTGTTGGTTATCAGCGGCAGTTGTCGGCCGAGGGCATTCTCAGCCTGCACCCGGATGTGCTGGTGGGTACCGAGGAGATGGGGCCGCCGCCGGTGCTGGCGCAGGTGCGCAAAGCCGGCGTGCCGGTCGAGTTGTTTTCCAGTCAGGCCGATCTGGCTGCCGTGGACGAGAATCTCAAGCACTTGGGCACCTTGCTCGGTGCCGAGGACAAAGCCGCACAGTTGGTGGCGGGCTATCATCAGCAACTCGAAGCGCTGCAATCGCAGGTCAGGCAGGCTCGGCAGCAGCATCAGGCGCCAGGTGTGCTGCTGCTGGTGGGGCATGCTGGCGCCAAGCCGCTGATTGCCGGGCAGGGCACTGCAGGCGACTGGGTGCTGCGCCAGGCGGGGGGGCGCAACCTGGCCGAACACCAAGGCTACAAGAATTTCTCCAATGAGGCGCTGGCAGCGCTCGACCCGGATGTCGTGGTGTTTTCCGATCGTGCGTTGAGCGGTGAGCAGGCCTTGCAGGCGTTGCTCAAAGAGAACCCGGCGTTGGCCGCTTCCCGAGCAGTGCGCGACAAGCGCCTGGTGTCGCTCGACGCGACCTTGCTGGTTGGAGGTCTCGGCCCACGCCTGCCAACCGCCATGCAGGAACTGGCGACAGCGTTCTACCCGGCCAGCGCTGCCAAATGAAACAACGTATCCCACCGCGAACGCTATTTGTTTGCCTGGCTTTGCTGTGCCTGATGGCCGTCTGGCTATCGCTGGCCCTTGGGCCGGTCAGCCTGCCGCCAGGGGATACCTTGCGCGCCGGCCTGCGTTTGCTCGGGCTGCCAATTGCCGCTGACGGCCTGGAACAGGCAGACATGATCCTTGCCCAGATCCGCATGCCCCGTACGCTGCTGGGGCTGGCAGTGGGCGCTGTGCTGGCGCTTTCCGGAGTGGCCATGCAGGGCCTGTTCCGCAACCCGTTGGCCGACCCCGGCCTGGTCGGTGTCGCCAGTGGTGCCGCTTTGGGGGCGGCGGTGGCGATTGTCGGCGGCAGTTGGCTAGGGGGTGTCCCGGAAGGGTTTGCCCCGTACCTGCTGTCGGCCTGCGCTTTCATCGGTGGGTTGGGCGTCACGGCGCTGGTGTACCGATTGGGACGGCGTGAGGGGCAGACCAACGTCGCCACGATGCTGCTGGCCGGCATTGCGCTGACAGCGCTGGGCGGCTCGGCGGTGGGGCTGTTCACCTACCTGGCCGATGACGCCACGCTGCGCACGCTGACCTTCTGGAATCTGGGCAGCCTCAATGGTGCCAGTTACGAGCGGCTCTGGCCTTTGTTGCTGATCACTGCGGGGGTGGCGCTCTGGCTGCCGCGCCGGGCTCAGGCGCTCAATGCGTTACTGCTCGGTGAATCGGAAGCGCGGCATCTGGGCATCGAAGTGGAGCGGCTCAAGCGCGAGCTGGTGTTCTGCACGGCTTTAGGGGTTGGCGCTGCAGTCGCCGCAGCGGGGCTGATCGGCTTCGTTGGGCTGGTGGTGCCACATCTGGTGCGGTTGCTGGCTGGCCCCGACCATAGGGTATTGTTGCCTGCCTCGCTGTTGGCCGGTGGGACCTTGCTTTTGTTTGCCGACCTGGTGGCGCGCTTGGCGTTGGCCCCGGCTGAATTGCCCATTGGTATCGTGACCGCATTCATCGGTGCCCCGTTCTTCCTGTTTTTGCTGGTTCGAGGGCGTAATTGATGCTCGAGGTCCAAAACCTGCATCTGCGCCGAGGCAGCAATGAAGTGCTGCATGACATCAATCTGCAACTGGAGCCTGGGCAGGTGCTGGGCGTGCTGGGGCCTAACGGCGCGGGTAAGAGCAGCCTGCTGGGGGCATTGTGCGGCGAGCTAGCGCCAAGCCACGGGCAGGTGACCCTGCAGGGTAAAGCCCTGGCTCAATGGCCTGGCCAGGCTCGGGCACAGCGCCTGGCGGTGTTGCCACAGGTATCCAGCCTGGGCTTCGCCTTCCGTGTCGAGGAGGTAGTCGGCATGGGGCGGCTGCCCCACGGCAGTGGTCGGCAGCGTGACCGGGAGATCGTCGAGGCAGCGTTGCGTGCCGCGGATGCCTGGCACCTGGTTGAGCGCAGTTACCTGGCGCTGTCCGGTGGTGAGCGCCAACGTGTGCACCTGGCACGGGTGCTGGCCCAGCTCTGGCCGGGTGAACAGGGGACCACGCTGTTGCTCGACGAACCGACTTCCATGCTCGACCCTTTGCACCAGCATACGACGCTGGAAGCTGTACGCAGCTTCGCCGACCGTGGTGCAGCAGTGCTGGTGATCCTGCATGACCTCAACCTGGCTGCACGCTACTGTGATCGTGTCCTGCTTCTCGAAAGCGGCCGCTGCCACGCCCTGGCCAGCCCCCGGGAGGTGCTGACGCCAGTGTCACTCAAGGCCGTGTTCGGCATCGACGTGCTGGTGCAGGCGCACCCGGAACGGGGCCACCCGCTGATCATTACCCGCTAGGAGGCACTGCCCATGGGTCATCCTTTGCTGTGCGGTTCATTGCTGTGCCTGGCGCTGGCGCTGGGTGGCTGTCAGGCCAACCTGCCGCCGTTGCCGGCCTGGCAGAGCAGCGAGGGGCGGGATAACGCCGAACTGGGGCAGATTCACGATCTGGCCAGTGGACAGGTGATCAGCCCCGAACAGCTGGTCGAGCGCCTGGCCGATGCGCCACGGGTGTTGATCGGCGAGAAGCATGACAACCCGGATCATCACGCCTTGCAGCTGTGGTTGATGCGTGCGCTGCAGCTGCGCCGGGCGCAGGGCAGCCTGTTGCTGGAAATGCTGCAACCCGAGCAGCAGGCCGGCGTCGATGCGCTCGCCGGGCGAGCGCAACTGCCACAGGACCTGCCCAAGGCCCTGGCCTGGGACGACGGCTGGGACTGGCAATTGTACGGCCCTATTGTGCGAGAAGCCTTGCAACACCGTGTGCCGCTGTTGGCAGCCAACCTGTCACCCACCGAGATGCGCCAGGCCTATCGGCACCCTGCGGTCATGTCGGGAACCCGGTCCAATGCGCCAGCGGTACGGGCGGCACTGCTCGATCAGGTGAAGCAGGGGCATTGTGGCCTGCTACCGGAAAGCCAGCTGCCAGCGATGCTGGCTGTGCAACAACAGCGGGATCGGCGTATTGCCGAACGGCTGCTGGCGGCGCCGCAGCCAGCGCTGCTGTTGGCCGGGTCGTTCCATGCGCGCAAGGACTTGGGGGTGCCTTTGCACCTTGCCGATCTTGGCGCGACGGGCGAGAGCAAAGTGGTGCTGCTGGCCGAAGTGGGTGAGCAGGTCAGAAGCGAGATGGCCGACTTTGTCTGGTACACGGCGGCGATGCCCGAGCAGGACTACTGCGCGCAGTTGCGCCAATAGCACAGACGCCGCTGGGCGGGGTGAACCTGCGGGCAAAAAAAGACCCGGCAAAATGCCGGGTCAATAACCGTGATTAGCCTGATGAGGAGATAATCTGAGAATCCGAACCAGGGACTCTTAGCTTATCCAACCAGTCTCGCGACCAGTTGTGATAATCATAACGATTCTCATTTCATCGTCAACACCCTTCTCGCGTTTATTTCAGATTTTTTTGGCGATAGGGCATTTCGCATCGAGTTGTTGATTGAGCGCTTCCTTGCGTTCGGCTGGCAAATCGTTCCAGTGCATGTCCAGCAATGCACCTTCAATGGCGTACAACAGCACCTTCGACGCCCTGAACCCTCGCGTTTTCACGGCCTGATAGGCGCCCACCGCGCCGAGCCGGCGCAAGTCCGACGCGCTGTGGATACCCGCCGCATGCAACCACTGCGCAGAGGTCTTGCCAAGATTCTTCAGGTGCTGCAATTCATCGTTCATCGAGCCTCCTTGCGATGGCTGAACGGGTCTAGGGGATAAATCGCGAGCAGGTCAGAGAGGAGTGTAGCGGGGGTTGGAAAATGCGCGGCCTTTTGCCATCGGGGACGACGAGCTGTGCTGGCTTGGGCAGGCGCTGCTCCGGCAACGGGCCGGAGCAGGCGTAAAGCGGACTTACAGTCCTGGCAGGCGCTGGCGAATCTGCTCGATCACCTGGTCCATACCGCTGGCTTCCTGGGTATCGATGCGGGTGCTGTGTAGCAGCTCCTGTGCATCCAGTGGCTCACGGCTGGCCTGCTGGGCCTTGACCACTTCAAGCGTGGCATCCGACGGGTCGCTGTTCTCGGCCTGGCGCTGTTCCAGCCAGCTGGCGATGACCGCTTCCGGTGCATGGCAGTCGAGGATCAGGAACGGCACGCCAGTCTCGTTGGCCACTGCTGCTGCGGCCTGGCGCTGTTCAGCCTTGAGGTAGGTGGCATCGAGCACCACCGGGAAACCGGCACGCAAGATCGTCGCCGCCAGTGCGTGCAGGCGCTGGTAGGTGGCCGTGCTGGCGTCCTGGTCATAGATCCCGGCAGCGAGTTGGCCGGCGTTCTGCGCCTGCTGTTCGCCGAACAGGCGCTTGCGCTCCACATCCGAACGCACGCGAACCGCGCCCAGCGCCTCGACCAGGCGCATGGCCACGTGGCTCTTGCCCACTGCCGAAACGCCATGGGTGACAGCAAGCAGGCGGGAAGGAATGGCGCTGTAGCTTTCCGCCAGGTTGGCGTAGTTGCGGTAGGTGCGCAGGGTCGTGGCGCGCTGCACGGCGTCGGCATCGCCCGACAGGCTGAACAGGGCGACCTTGGCCCGTACCAGTGCACGGTAGGCCTTGTAGAAATTCAGCAGTTCCAGCCCGGCGTAGTCGCCGGTCAGCTCCAGGTACTGGCTGATGAAGCGGCGGGCCAGGCACTTGAGGCCACGGTCTTCCAGGTCCATGGCCAGGAAACCGATGTCGGCGTAGACGTCAGTCAGGCGGAACGGCTCGTTGAACTCGATGCAGTCGAAGATCACCACCTTGCCATCGATCAGGGTGGCGTTGCCCAGGTGAATGTCACCGTGGCATTCACGGATGAAACCATTGGCCTTGCGCGCCTGGAGCAGGCCATGCAGGCGCTCGAAGCTGCTGCGCGCCCAGGCCTGGAGGTTGTCCAGTTGCTGCAGGTCGGCTTTGTCGCTGAGGAACGGGCGGATCTGCTCGAAGTTCTGCTCGACCGGAGCCATCACGCTTTCCGGGGTGCCCAGCGGATGCTCCGGCGACACTTTCGGTGCCTGCAGGTGGAATTCGGCAATCTGCCGGGCCATCTGGTCGATGTGGCTGGTATTCAGCTCGCCATTGGCCTGCAAGGTGCTGAGCATCTGGCCTTGGGGGAACTGGCGCATCTTCAAGGCATATTCGATTGCCTCACCTTCACCACCGATCTGTGGCGCTTCGGCACTGCCGGTGATTGGCAGGACTTCAAGGTACAGGCCGTCGGTCAGGCGCTGGTTCAGGCGCAGCTCTTCGTTACAGAAGTGCTGGCGTTGGCCCAGGCTGGTGAAGTCGAGGAAGCCGAAGTTCATCGGCTTTTTGATCTTGTAGGCGTACTCGCCGGTGAGCAGGACCCAGGAGATGTGCGTCTCGATGAGCTGGAACCCGTCCACGGGATGAGGGTACAGGGCAGGGTTCTGCAACGCGTTGATCAAGGCTTGGCTCACGGGAAATCCTTCCGGGGACAGGGAATTCGAAAGCGCCATTATGGTCAATGGTGCCGTCCCTGCCTACCGCCAGAGGGCGCCTGCCTACCCTTTATAAAGTGCGTATAATCCGCCACCATGACTCGAACCCGAAATCCCCGTACCCCTCAGAAACGCCCGACCGGCCGCTCGCGCGCCTGGCTGGGCTGGGCCTTGAAGCTCAGCCTGGTCGGCTTGGTGATCGTCGCCGGCTTCGCGGTTTACCTCGATGCCATCGTTCAGGAGAAGTTCTCCGGCAAGCGCTGGACCATCCCGGCCAAGGTGTATGCCCGGCCGCTGGAGCTGTTCAGCGGCCAGAAACTGAGCAAGAACGACTTCCTCACCGAGCTCGACGCCCTCGGATACCGGCGTGAAAGCGCGGCCAACGGCCCGGGCGCGGCGGCGGTCAACGGCAATACCGTCGACCTCAATACCCGTGGCTTCCAGTTCTACGAGGGTATGGAGCCTGCGCAGTTCGTGCGCGTGCGCTTCTCCGGCGACTATGTGGCAGACCTCGCCGGTGCCAACGGCAAGAAACTCGACGTGGTACGCCTTGAGCCGCTGATGATCGGCGGCATCTACCCGAAGAACCTCGAAGACCGCATCCTGATCAAGATCGACCAGGTGCCGCCATACCTGCTCGAAACCCTGGTAGCCACCGAGGACCGGGACTTCTACAGCCACTTCGGGGTGTCGCCGAAGTCCATCGCCCGGGCCATGTGGGTCAACACTTCGGCCGGTTCGATGCGCCAGGGCGGCAGTACCCTGACCCAGCAGCTGGTGAAGAACTTCTACCTGACCAGCGAGCGTAGCCTCACCCGTAAGCTGACTGAAGCGATGATGGCCGTACTGCTGGAAATGCATTACGACAAGCGCGAGATCCTCGAGGCCTATCTCAACGAAGTATTTGTCGGCCAGGATGGCCAGCGCGCCGTGCATGGCTTCGGCCTGGCCAGCCAGTTCTTCTTCAGCCAGCCGCTGTCGGAGCTGAAACTGCACCAGATCGCCTTGCTGGTTGGCATGGTCAAGGGGCCGTCTTATTACAACCCGCGGCGTTACCCTGACCGTGCGCTGGCGCGGCGTAACCTGGTCCTCGACCTGGTGGCCGAGCAAGGCGTGGCCAGCCAGGCGGAGGTCGATGCGGCGAAGAAGATGCCATTGGGCGTGACCAAGCGCGGCAGCCTGGCCGACAGTTCGTTCCCGGCATTCCTTGACCTGGTCAAGCGCCAGCTGCGCCAGGACTACCGTGACGAAGACTTGACCGAGGAAGGCCTGCGCATCTTCACCAGTTTCGACCCGATCCTGCAGATGAAGGCTGAAACCTCCATGGCCGAAACCTTCAAGCGCCTGGCCGGGCGCAAAGGTGCCGACGAGGTGGAATCGGCGATGGTCGTGACCAACCCGGAAACCGGCGAGGTGCAGGCCTTGATCGGCAGCCGCCAGTCCGGCTTTGCGGGCTTCAACCGTGCCATCGACGCCGTACGGCCGATCGGCTCGCTGGTCAAGCCGGCGGTGTACCTGACCGCGCTGGAGCAGCCAAGCAAGTACACCCTGACCTCCTGGGTGCAGGACGAACCGTTCTCGGTCAAAGGAGCCGATGGCCAGGTATGGCGCCCGCAAAACTATGACCGGCGTTCGCACGGTACGATCTATCTGTACCAGGGCCTGGCCAACTCGCTGAACCTGTCGACCGCCAAGCTCGGCCTGGAAGTCGGTGTGCCGAATGTGATCAAGACCATTGGTCGCCTCGGCGTCAACGTCGATTGGCCAGCCTTCCCGGCAATGCTGCTGGGGGCTGGCGGCATGTCGCCCATGCAAGTCGCGACGATGTACCAGACCATCGCCAACGGTGGCTTCAACACACCGATGCGCGGCATCCGCAGCGTGCTCACGGCCGAAGGCGAGCCGCTCAAGCGCTACCCGTTCCAGATCCAGCAGACCTTCGACCCAGGTGCCATCTACCTGGTACAGAACGCCATGCAACGGGTGATGCGTGAAGGTACCGGTCGCTCGGTCTATAACGTGCTGCCAAGCTCGCTGACCCTGGCGGGCAAGACCGGCACCAGTAACGATTCGCGCGACAGCTGGTTCTCTGGCTTCAGCCAGGACCTGCTGGCCGTGGTGTGGATGGGCCGAGACGATAATGGCAAGACGCCATTTACCGGTGCCACCGGCGCCCTGCAGGTGTGGACCAGCTTCATGAAGAAGGCCGACCCGCTGCCATTGGACATGCCACAGCCAGACAATGTGGTGCAGGCGTGGATCGATCCGTACAGCGGCCATGGTTCTGACAGAAGCTGTCCGGGCGCCGTGCAGATGCCGTATATTCGCGGCAGTGAACCGCCCGCCGGAGCGACCTGCGGCGGTGAGCAGAATCCCGTAGAGTCGGTCATGGACTGGGTCAAGGGCTGGATGAACTGAGCCCAACGCAGCATTGATGAGGTGTGAATTGAAAAAGTGGCTGTTTCCTGCCGTGACGGCGCTGGTAGTGCTCCAGGGGTGCTCCAGCGTGCCGCGAGGCAACATTCCGGTAGTGGACTCGAGCACCCGGGTGTCCAATAGTGAGCGCGTCCAGGCCCACCGTTCGGCGGGCATGAGCAATGGCACCGCGCAGGCACAGTCGCTGCCAGAGGACTCGGGCGTGACCGTGATGATTCCGCAGGGCGCGGGAGCCGCAGGCATCCAGACCTTCCCGGCGGGCAGCAGCGCGGCGCCAATCAGTACCGGCCCCATCACGCCAGGCCCGGTGACGTCGGCGCCGATCACTACAAACCCTAACCCGATCGCTGACGAACCCTTCGATATCGCCTCGATGAACAGCACGCCGGCCGCGTCCAGCGCACCGACCGGCATCCCGCGCAGTAATGCCGCTTCCGGTGGTCTTTCGGCCGACGAGCAGCTCGATGGCCCGGTACTGGCGCTGCTGACCACCGCTCAGTCGCAGCAGGGCAGCGGTGATTTCAACGGTGCCGCTTCGAGCCTGGAGCGCGCCCAGCGCATCGCTCCGCGTGAGCCTCAGGTATTGTTCCGCCTGGCCCAGGTGCGCCTGTCGCAAGGCGACGCGCCCCAGGCCGAGCAACTGGCCCGCCGTGCGTTGACCTACGCCAATGGCCGCCCCGACCTGCAGGCCGAGCTGTGGAACACCATCGCCCAGGCCCGTGAGAAGCAGGGTGACAGCGCCGGTGCCGCCTTGGCGCGGCAGAAAGCGCGGGTCAACTCCTGATGATCGAGCAACGCATTCTCGATATCGCCGACCACCTGCTGCTCATCGAGCGTGAGCTGCAGGTGCAAGGCTGGTGGGATGATGAGCCGCCGAGCGACGATGCGCTGGCCAGTACCGTTCCTTTCGCGGTCGACACGCTCAGCTTCGAGCAGTGGTTGCAGTGGATCTTCCTGCCGCGCATGAAGATCATCATCGAACTCGGCCACCCCCTGCCCAATGCCTCGAGCATCCTGGTGATGGCGGAAACCGTGTTCACCGATCGTCCGGAAGAAAGTCGCGAGCTGCGCCGCCTGTTGGCAGCATTCGACCAATTGATCGCTCCTTCCGCCTGATTTCTTCAGTTTTTCCTTCAAGGGCCGCAGATTGTGGCCCTTTTTTATAAAAATGTTATTTTTTCTGCTGCTGACTCGGTTTTTAGTGGTGGAAGGAATTCATCTTCGGGAAAAATTGGCAATAATTTTTCTTGACTTGTAGGCGCCAAATCACAAGAATCCAGATTCCGCTGTAGAGGGACTGCCAGAAGCAGACCCGCTAAGCAGATCATGAGGCGCACACCCGCGCCGCCTGTAACACCCCGCAACGCGTTACCTCGCGCTGGGTGGGAAAACCCCGCAACACTCTGGGGTCCTCCCAATACTTGCTCAGTCAGTGCTGAACGTTCGCTCATGCTCTGCTTGGCAGTAAACCTATTAAGACCCGCCCAGTGAGGGCGGTATTCTGGCGTTTTAGAGGTGAACAACGTGGAGCTTTTATCTGGCGCTGAAATGGTCGTCCGCTTCTTGCGTGACGAAGGCGTTAAGCACATCTACGGGTACCCTGGTGGTGCTCTCCTTCATGTTTATGACGCGCTGTTCAAAGAGCCGGAAGTGGAACACATCCTGGTTCGTCACGAGCAGGCGGCAACCCATATGGCGGACGGCTACGCCCGCGCCACCGGCAAGGCCGGCGTGGTGCTGGTAACCTCCGGTCCGGGCGCGACCAATGCCATTACCGGCATTGCCACCGCCTACATGGATTCGATTCCGATGGTCATCCTGTCCGGCCAGGTGCCTAGCACCATGGTAGGTACCGATGCCTTCCAGGAAACCGACATGATCGGTATCTCGCGGCCGATCGTGAAGCACAGCTTCATGATCAAGAACCCGACCGAGATCCCTGAAGTACTCAAGAAAGCCTTCTACCTGGCGCAATCCGGTCGCCCAGGCCCGGTCGTGGTCGACATTCCAAAAGATATGACCAACCCGGCCGAGAAGTTCGAGTACGTCTATCCGAAGAAGGTCAAGCTGCGCTCTTACAGCCCGGCTGTGCGCGGTCATTCCGGCCAGATCCGCAAGGCTGCCGAAATGCTCCTGGCTGCCAAGCGCCCGATCGTCTATGCCGGTGGCGGCGTGATCCTCGGCGGTGGCTCCGAAGCCCTGACCGAAATCGCCAAGTCACTGAATCTGCCGGTCACCAACACCCTGATGGGGTTGGGTGGCTTCCCGGGGACTGACCGTCAGTTCCTCGGCATGCTCGGCATGCACGGCAGCTTCACTGCCAACATGGCCATGCACAATGCCGACGTGATCTTTGCTGTCGGCGCGCGTTTCGACGACCGCGTGGTCAATGGCCCGGCCAAGTTCTGCCCGAATGCCAAGATCATCCATGTCGACATCGACCCGGCGTCGATTTCCAAGATGATCAAAGCCGACGTGCCGATCGTTGGCCCGGTCGACAGCGTGCTCAGCGAAATGCTTGGCATCCTCAAGGAAATTGGCGAGCAGCCTGACAAGGTGGCGCTGGATGCCTGGTGGAAGCAGATTGACGAATGGCGTGGCAATGGCGAGCTGTTCCCGTATGACAAGGGCGACGGCAACGTCATCAAACCGCAAAAAGTCATCGAGACCCTGTGCGAAGTGACCCATGGCGATGCTTTCGTCACCTCGGACGTTGGCCAGCACCAGATGTTCGCGGCGCAGTACTACCGCTTCAACAAGCCGAACCGCTGGATCAACTCCGGTGGCCTGGGCACCATGGGCTTCGGCTTCCCGGCAGCGATGGGCGTCAAGCTCAACTTCCCGGATCAGGACGTTGCCTGCGTGACTGGCGAAGGCAGCATCCAGATGAACATCCAGGAGCTGTCCACCTGCATGCAGTACGGCCTGCCGGTGAAGATCGTCAACCTGAACAACGGTGTATTGGGCATGGTCCGCCAATGGCAGGACATGGCCTACAACGGTCGTCATTCGCACTCGTACGTCGAGTCGCTGCCTGACTTCATCAAGCTGGCCGAGGCCTACGGCCATGTGGGTATCCGCATCACCAGCCTGAAAGATCTCAAGCCGAAGCTTGAAGAAGCGTTTGCGATGAAGGACCGCCTGGTGTTCATCGACATCGCGGTCGACCGCAGCGAGCACGTCTATCCGATGCAGATCAAGGATGGCTCGATGCGTGACATGTGGCTGAGCAAGACGGAGCGTACCTGATATGCGGCACATCATTTCCCTGCTGCTGGAAAACGAACCCGGTGCTCTGTCCCGTGTGGTCGGCCTGTTCTCCCAGCGCAACTACAACATTGAAAGCCTGACCGTGGCGCCGACCGAAGACCCGACCCTGTCGCGTCTGACGCTGACCACCGTTGGCCATGACGAAGTGATCGAACAGATCACCAAGAACCTGAACAAGCTGGTCGAAGTGGTAAAACTGGTCGACCTGTCGGAAAGCGCCCATATCGAGCGTGAACTGATGCTGGTCAAGGTCAAGGCCACCGGTGCCCAGCGCGCCGAGATCAAGCGCACCACGGACATCTTCCGTGGCCAGATCGTCGATGTGACCGCCAGTGTGTACACCGTGCAGCTGAGCGGCACCAGCGACAAGCTGGACAGCTTCATCCAGGCGATCGGCACCGCATCGATTCTCGAAACCGTGCGCAGTGGCGTTACCGGCATCGCCCGTGGCGACAAAGTGCTCAGCATCTAAATTCAAAAATTAGCGATGGCTCCGCAGGGGCCGAGATATAACCAGGGGTATTTTCATGAAAGTTTTCTACGATAAAGACTGCGACCTTTCCATCATCCAGGGTAAGAAAGTCGCCATCATCGGTTACGGTTCCCAGGGCCACGCTCAGGCGTGCAACCTGAAGGACTCCGGTGTAGATGTCACCATCGGTCTGCGTAAAGGTTCGGCCACCGTTGCCAAGGCTGAAGCCCATGGCCTGAAAGTGACCGACGTTGCCTCCGCCGTCGCTGCCGCCGACCTGGTCATGATCCTGACCCCGGACGAGTTCCAGGGCCAGCTGTACAAGCAGGAAATCGAGCCGAACATCAAGAAGGGCGCTACCCTGGCCTTCTCCCACGGCTTCGCCATCCACTACAACCAGGTTGTTCCACGTGCCGACCTCGACGTGATCATGATCGCGCCAAAAGCACCGGGCCACACCGTGCGCTCCGAGTTCGTCAAAGGTGGCGGTATCCCTGACCTGATCGCTATTTATCAGGACGCCTCCGGCAACGCCAAGAACGTCGCCCTGTCGTACGCTTCGGGCGTAGGCGGCGGCCGTACCGGTATCATCGAAACCACCTTCAAGGACGAGACCGAAACCGACCTGTTCGGTGAGCAGGCTGTTCTGTGCGGTGGTACCGTCGAGCTGGTCAAAGCCGGCTTCGAAACCTTGGTTGAAGCAGGCTACGCGCCAGAAATGGCCTACTTCGAGTGCCTGCACGAGCTGAAGCTGATCGTTGACCTCATGTACGAAGGCGGCATCGCCAACATGAACTACTCGATCTCCAACAACGCCGAGTACGGTGAGTACGTCACCGGTCCGGAAGTCATCAACGAAGAATCCCGCAAGGCCATGCGTAACGCTCTGAAGCGCATCCAGGACGGTGAGTACGCGAAGATGTTCATCTCCGAAGGTGCTACCAACTACCCATCGATGACCGCCAAGCGCCGCAACAACGCCGCTCACGGCATCGAGATCATCGGCGAGCAGCTGCGTTCGATGATGCCTTGGATTTCGGCTAACAAAATCGTCGACAAGACCAAGAACTGAGTCTTATCGAAAGATGAAAAACGCGGCTTCGGCCGCGTTTTTTCGTTCTGGCAGTCAGCTTCTGGTATAAAGCAGACCAGTGGCTCGCCGTCAGAACCTGTTTTGCGGGCCCGTGTCGAACATTTTCCATCCTGTTGCAAGGTACCCTCCATGAGCGAACGTCCCGAAGAGCCGAACAAGCCCTCCGACGCCGAAAGCCTGCTACCTGTCGATGAGCACGTTGAAGAAGGGCATGACGCCGAAGGGCGCAAGGTGCGCCATCGCGGCATCTATCTGCTGCCCAACCTTTTCACCACCGCCAACCTGTTTGCCGGTTTCTATTCCATCATCAGCTCGATGAGTGCGCAGAGCGCTGGCGATCCACGCGAGGCAAGCAAGTATTTCGCCTTTGCCGCCATTGCGATCTTCGTGGCCATGGTGCTCGACGGCCTCGATGGTCGTGTGGCGCGCATGACCAATACCCAGAGCGCCTTCGGTGCCGAGTACGACTCGCTATCGGACATGGTCGCCTTCGGTGTGGCCCCAGCCCTGCTGGCCTTCGGCTGGGCGTTGGGTGACATGGGCAAGGTCGGCTGGATGGTCGCCTTCATCTATGTAGCGGGTGCGGCGTTGCGTCTGGCGCGTTTCAATACCCAGGTTGGCACTGCCGACAAGCGCTACTTCATCGGCCTGGCCAGTCCGGCCGCCGCCGGTGTGGTCGCCGGTACCGTCTGGGCATTCAGCGACTACGGCATTCAGGGCTCCAAGCTGTCGTTCCTGGTGGCACTGCTGGTAGCCGCTGCGGGCATGCTGATGGTCAGCAACATCAAGTACAACAGCTTCAAGGAGCTGGACCTCAAGGGGCGCGTGCCGTTCGTGGCGATCCTCGCGGTGGTGCTGGTGTTTGCCGTGGTGTTCAGCGACCCACCGCGCATTCTCCTGCTGATCTTCCTTGCCTACGCTGCTTCGGGGCCTATCCAGTTCCTGTTGCGTGGTCGTCGCCGCAAAGGGTGATAAATATTTAATGCTGGAATAACCCTCCGGCTCCATAGTCTTACTGGTACATCCGTTATCCAGTGCTGTGGAGCCGACCATGCTCATCAAGCTTCCCAGGTCTTCCGACTGCAAGGCAGCGGAGATTACTCCTGAAGGTATCTACTTTTCCCGTCGTACTCTGCTCGGTGGCTCGCTGGCTGGTCTGGCCTTGGGCGCATTGCCAGGCGGGGCGAGCGCAGCTGATGTGTCGCGCTATGCCGATGTGGCGCCCGGCGCCGCGCCAGGCTGGTTTACCGACAAGCTCGTTGCCGCACGTTGGCAGGCAGTGACGGTCAAGGATGAGGCGATCACGCCCTTTAAAGACGCCACCCATTACAACAACTTCTATGAGTTCGGCCCGGACAAGGGCGACCCGGCCGCCAATGGCGACAGCCTGAAGACCGAGCCCTGGTCGGTCGTGGTGGATGGTGAGGTGGGCAAGCCGGGGCGCTATGCGCTGGAAGACCTCGTAAAACCCTATCAACTTGAAGAACGCATCTACCGGCTGCGCTGTGTGGAGGCGTGGTCGATGGTCATTCCCTGGCTGGGGTTTCCCTTGGCGCAGCTGCTCAAGCAGGTCGAACCGACCTCGAAGGCGCGCTATGTCCGTTTCGAGACGCTGAAGGACCCGCAGCACATGCCTGGGCAGCGTTCAGGCTTTGCCTTGATCGACTGGCCTTACAGAGAAGGCCTGCGCCTGGATGAGGCGATGCATCCGCTGGCGATTCTGGCCGTGGGGATGTATGGCAGGGAGCTGCCCAACCAGAATGGTGCGCCGTTACGTCTGGTGGTGCCTTGGAAGTACGGCTTCAAAAGCATCAAGTCCATCGTGCGAATCAGCTTGGTGGCCGAGCAGCCCGGGACCACCTGGCAGGGGCTGGCGCCAGAAGAGTATGGCTTTTACGCCAATGTGAATCCGACCGTTGACCATCCGCGCTGGACTCAGGCTCGCGAGCGACGCTTGCCCAGCGGTTTGTTCAGTCCCAACGTGCGAGAGACTCAGATGTTCAATGGTTACGCCGATGAGGTGGCGTCACTGTATACCGGGCTTGATCTGCGGAAGAACTATTGATGCGCTATCCCTGGTTTCGGCTGGCTATTTTTATTGTGGGGTGTCTGTTCCCCGCATGGTGGTTGTACGAGGCGGCAATGAACCTGTTGGGGCCGGACCCCGGGAAGATCATCATGGATCGACTGGGGCTGGGGGCGTTGACCTTTTTGCTGATCACCTTGGGGATGACGCCGCTGCAGAAACTGACGGGGTGGCCGGGGTGGATCGTGGTGCGGCGTCAGCTGGGGTTGTGGGTGTTTGCCTATATCGTGCTGCACATCCTGGCGTACCTGTTCTTTATCCTTGGGTTGGATTGGGGGCAGCTGGCGGTCGAGCTGCGCAAGCGACCTTACATTATTGTCGGTTCGCTTGGTTTTCTCGGCTTGCTGGTGCTTGCGGTTACCTCGAACCGGTATAGCCAGCGGCGACTGGGGGCGCGTTGGAAGAAGCTGCACAAGCTGGTGTACGGGGTGCTTGGATTGGGGTTGTTGCACTTCCTGTGGATCGTTCGGTCGGATCTGAGGGAGTGGGCTATTTATGCAGGCATTGGCGCTGTGCTCATGTTCATGCGGTTTCCTGCTGTTGCGCGGACCCTTCCGAGGATTTTACGGAGGCCGGAGAGGGCGCGCTGAGATGTTTTTGAAAGAAAAGGTTGACGGGGTTTCGAATCCCCTTATAATGCGCCCCACTTCCAGCGACATCGGAACGACAAACTCCTTGAAATTCAATGAGTTAGGTAGTTGCGGCGAGGTTGGGAGCGCTTCGATCGAATGATCGATGGCGGTTGAGA